>NZ_JBNMIQ010000011.1:0-92434 GCF_050873365.1 Brotaphodocola sp.
AAATTGGTCGGTAAATGAGGGAGGCTTATTTGGCATGCCCAAAAACAGGATGTATCAGAGCTGTATATAAAAATGGCTCCAACGTCAACAATCGGGCGGGATTTCAAAGAATCCCACCCCAACTATTGACATAGAGCCTTTGTTTTTACTGTTTATATGGGAGTTTTGTTGAAATGGATACGAAACGATTGGAATTGAGATTTAAACATGATATAATGAATCAGTGTTAACGAGGGGGAACAAGTTTACTTGTTCATCCCGAGTGGCGAATGGTGATCACGATAGCTATGAAGTAACATCAAGTACCGAAGGTACGAATCGTGATCTAATAAATGTCGGCAAGCAAACCACCTGTATCAGCAGACAGGCGAGTGCGAAAGCGCATGTTTGCGAGCCTACAAGCAAACAGTTAGAGGGAAAATACAAATCAACATTTCAGATACTTTTAAGTCCAGCCAGATGGCACTGTAACACTTCTTACGTGTCAAAACTCAAAAAAGGTAGGTATAATACGGATATGGATGTGAAATATTTGAATTACATTTTGGCGATTGCCAAACACAAGAATATGACGATTGCTGCTGAAGAATTATTCGTCTCTCAATCCTCTCTCAGCCAATATCTCTCCAGACTGGAGCAGGAACTTGGCACTCCTCTTTTTTACCGGACGAAGACAGAGCTCGTTCCCACACCAGCAGGGGAGCTTTACATCGATTCTGCAAAAAAGGTTGTAGCCATTCAGAAAGAGCTTTACCATAATATTGCCGCGCTGAATCAACGCGGAAATATCCGAATCGGAGTGACTTCCAACTTCGGAATGCGTATGTTGTCAGAACTGATTCCCGATTATAAGAAAACATATCCAGACGTGTCGATCGAGATCTCAGAACTCGGACTTCCTGCGCTCAAAAAGATGATCATGGAGGAATCTCTCGATCTTGGAATCGCCGCCGTCCCGAATCTCGCACCGTTTGCGGATCAGGCAAAAGTGCTCCGCAAAGAGCCGGTTCTGTTCGCAGTCCCGTCCTCTCATCCCTATGCGAAGGAGCATCCAAACGATACGTTGACTCCTCAGGAGTTAGCAAGGGCATTCTCGAACGAGAACTTTTTGAATTCCAAACGCGGTTCTTCCCTGCGAATCGTCGCAGATCAGATTCTGAGTGAGGCAAATTTCACGCCCCACACCTTCTGCGAAACGAACAACATTGCCGCAACCCGCAGTATGATCGCTCACGGGAATGGTGTCGCTTTTATCGCGGAGTCCTGTGCAGTCGACCGCGACCGGATCACCTATTATTCGTTCAATCCGCCACTTTTCCGGCTCAATGCACTCTTTAACCGCAAGAACTGGAAACCCAGCGAGGCTGAACAGGTATTTTATCAGCTTCTGCTCCACTATTTTGATTCCATCACAGAATCTCCTTATCTTGCGGAGTCTCACACAGTATCAAACTAGAGATGTCAAATCAAAAATAAGCGGATCTGAAACCTGATTGTAAACGTTTTTTCAAAAAGCAAATTAAGTTTGAGATTTCTTCGTATCCGAAAGAGAAAATTTCTGCAAAAATTTTCTCTTTCTTCAACGTTGTATAAAAATACATTTCCCCCTGAGCATTCTGCAAACATCCAATTTGCGAACGCTCTATTTTCCCTCTTACTGTATCCTGTAAGATGTCTTTATTTTACCACTTCTCTGTCGCTTCTACAAGCGGGATACCGGTATTTCTTGCATAAAAATGCATACAAAACGGACATCTTCAAGCATTTTCGCTCAGCTCAAATCCACTCCATCCATCTCCTCCAAAAAACGCAGACAGTCCAGAATTCCCGCCATGTAAGTCCAGTTTAGTTCACACTCATATGCTGACGTGATCTTCTCAATCATCTCATCGATACAGTGTCTCTGGTCAAGCTCCAATCTCAGTTGCGCATAGTGATCGCTCGCCTTGGCAGCCTCCTCCATCTCCTCTCTGAGTTTCGGCTGTAAGAGGATAAACTCTGCCCTTGCCCGCTCCCGAAATCTCTGCATCACCGGGTACATTCTCTTGCCTATTTCGCCACCGTACTCTTTTTTCATCGCATCTCCTCCTGTCCGAAGGTCATGAAATTCTGTTCACATCGTCTGCTCTTTATTCTACTTTTCTTCAGGCGGTAACGGACTGCGCCAAGATTCCCCTTCCAGACCGGCATCGTTTTCTCGTCACCTGATGTGAACGATTACCCTGCGAGTTTCTCTTTGGAAAGTTGTGTCATCCCTGCATTCTTGCTTAAAGGATCTCTCTTCTTATAGTCAAACAACCGGTAACTGCCATCACTCATTCGCTCTAAATGCGCCATTCTTGCCATCTGTCTCGAATCATAACCCTCATAATGCTTCAGATAGTGAGGACTTAATTCCTCCCCACGGAAAAATCTTCTCGTCTCCTCCTTCCACGCTCCTGGATCAGGCGCAAACGAAGGACGGCTCTTGATATTCTCCCTTAAGTAAAGATCACACATCAGAAGGTCACGGAAGCACTCTCGTTTTTCCGGGAACAGTTCTGTCAGTAGTTCCCACAAAATCTCGTAGCGCGCCATTCGGCTGTGATTCACCTCAAACAGATGATTCTTCTCATAGTAGTGTGCAAGCATCTCAAACATCTCATACGGAGAGTCATACTCTTTTTCCAGTTCTTTCAAAGTCAGGCAGAACTGGCGACTGTTGTAGTAGACCTCGACCATCTCCTCAATCTGCTTGAGCTTTAGCACATCCCCGTAAGGAAGCCAGCGCGTCGACAAAACCTCATACGGCGGAGCGGATGCGTACTGAAGCTCACATTCCTGCGCCATCTCCTCCATGCAGGAACCTTTCAGCACCTTCAAGAAACCAAGCTGAAGCTGTTCCGGCTCCATCCGATAAACGTCATCGAACGAATGACGAAAGCTCTCCAGATCCTCCCACGGAAGTCCCGCAATCAGGTCAAGATGCTGGTGAATCCGTCCCCAGCTGTTGATCTTTGCGGTGATCTGACGAATCTGGTCAATATCCGTCTTTCTGTGGATCGCCTCAAGTGTCCGCTCATTCGTCGACTGAACTCCGATCTCGAGCTGAACAAGCCCCGGTCGCATCGTGGACAGAAGCTCAAGCTCCTCCTCATCGAGAAGATCCGCTGCAATCTCAAAATGGAAATTCGTGATCCCATTGTCCTGATCCCGGATAAAACGCCAGATCTCCATCGCATGATCCTTCCGGCAATTGAATGTCCGGTCCACAAACTTGACCTGCGGAACTTTCGTCTCGAGAAACCATGCCAGCTCCTTCTTCACAAGATCAAGCCCGCGAAATCTCACCCGCTTGTCAATTGAGGAGAGGCAATACGCGCAGGAAAACGGACAACCGCGACTGCTCTCATAATAAATGATGCGGTGCTCAAGCTCCTTTTCCGGCACGCACTCGTAAGGAAACGGAATCTGACTCATATCCATGTAGGAGCGAACCTTCGTCTCCGTCACCCCTGATCCATCCGGATTGCGAAATGCCAGACCATCAATCTCCCGCCAATTTTGAGGATCTCCGCCATCTCTCACACAATTTTCGAGAAGCTGTGCAAACGTCTCCTCCCCCTCTCCTTTCATCACGAGATCCACGACAGGATTCTCCCGGAGTGTCTTGGATGCATCGTAGGAAACCTCCGGGCCTCCAAGCCAGATCTGCACATCCGGAAGCACCTTCTTCACATCTGCCAGAAGCTCCCTGACATAGGAAATGTTCCAGATGTAGCAGGAAAATCCGATGATATCCGGTTTTCTCCGATAAAGATCCTGCAAGATCTGACCAATCTGCTGATTGATCGTGTACTCCGCCAGCTCAATCTGTACCGGATGATCTGAGAAGTTCCGACAGTCCGCCCTATCCAAATCATCCAAACTGCCAAAATTGCCCAAATCACCCAAGTTACCTGAGTTGCCCAAATCATCCAAACTCTCTGAGTTATTTGAACAATCCACCTCTAAGTTTCCAAACTTTTCTTTGAGAATCTTCTCCCCGTATGCTTTCAAACTGTAAATTCCAAGATTGGAATGAATATATTTGGCATTGATCGCCGTCAAAAGAATTTTCATTGCTCGATTTTCTCACTTTTCTCTATCGCTCGATTTTATCTTCACTTGCCTTTTTGCGAACATTTGTTCTGTTTTTATTATAATCGATTTTCCGGATTTATACAAGAGGAAGATTTCTTTTCTTTGATAAAAATATTGGTTACTGTCCACACGTTACTGTTCACGCGCACGTGCCCAGTAACGATTTTTCTACTCCTTGACAATCTGAGGCTTCGGTGATAAAATAAGTCTACCGCTGAGATACTGCGGACCAGTCAGGGCTTGTACTGGTTTCGACGGGGATCATGCAGCTGGTGAAGCTATCCGCATGCGATGCGTTAAATGGCAAAATTAAAATTAAACGCTGAAGATAATTTAGCATACGCAGCCTAAGTGCTGCTGTCAGCCTTAGTGCACTCACACATTAAGAATCTGGCATCGACTATGTGAGAAACGACATACATTAAGCTTTGCGTGTATGGGCGTATGATGAAGCTACTAAAGCCACAAGGGTGCCTGTTTTCGTGTGGCGGAGGGAATGTCAAATAACCGGCTATGATAGTAGAAGAACAGGGAATTGGTTTTCGGACAGGGGTTCGATTCCCCTCAGGTCCACTTTTATGGGACAGAAAGATTTTATGGAATAACGATACTGTATGTGAGTAGCACAAAGTACAGTATCGTTATTTTTTTGAGAAACCATCCATAAAACTGACCCAAATCACACACGAAACTTCTCTAAGCATCAACAGAAACCGGGAAACTGAGCTAATTTCTGATCAATCGAAAATTTTATATCTTATATTTATATAAAGGAGGAGATTTTATGAACCATAACGAGCTTATGAAACTTGCGATTCAGGAAGCCTATGAGGGAATTCAGAAGAGACACGGCGGTCCGTTCGGATGTGTAATCGCAAAAGACGGAAAAATCATCGGCAGAGGGCACAACCGCGTTCTCATCAATCACGATGCCACCTGCCACGGCGAAATGGAAGCGATTCGAGATGCATCCCGCAATCTTGGCTCCCACGATCTGTCAGGTGCTGTCCTCTACACAACCGCTGCTCCCTGCCCGATGTGCAAAGGCGCTATCCTGTGGTCAAACATCGACAAAGTTTATTACGGATGCACGATCAACGACACCGACCAGATCGGTTTCCGCGATGAGGTCTTCTATCAGAAATGGGGCGAAGGCGAGGACGGAAACTACGGCGAAGAACTCGAGCGCGATGCCTGCAAAGACCTGTTTAAGGATTATGCAGAGATGGAGCACCAGATTTACTAATTCATTCCATAATGCAAAAATGGAGAACGCATAAAACGTTCTCCGTTTTTCTAATTGCCATATTCTAATTGCCATCTGTTCAAAAAATATTCATGAAATATCCATGGCTGTTTTTTATCCTTAACAGCTCTTCTTTGTTGCATCATGTGTGATACTGACACGTTCTCTTATGTGAAAATTAGTATCCAATTTATCCGCGATTACCATGTCAGCGAGAACTCGACCAATTCCGGTGTCTCCGGCTTGCCAATCAGCGGTTCTCTTCTATCCAAACCGGACAGCTTTTCCATTTCCTCATCATTCAGCGAAAAATCAAACAAATCGAAATTCTCTTTGATATGCTGTGGCTGTGTACTTCTTGGAATGACGGCAATCCCTTTCTGTGTCAGAAAACGAAGCAGAATCTGAGCTGGTGTCTTTCCATATTTTTTCGCCAACGCAAGCACAGCCGGCTCACCAAACATCTCATTGCGATTTCCCTGACCGAGCGGTGCATAAGCCATATGTGCGACCTGCTTTTTGTCCATCCAACTGCGTTCGATACTGCGCTGACAGTAGAGATTCGTCTCAATCTGATTGACTGTCGGGACAATCTTGTTGTAGGCAATCAGGTCAAGAAGCTGATCCGGCTCAAAATTGGAAACACCGATCGCCCGGATTTTTCCATCCGCGTACAGCTTTTCCAGACTGCGCCATGCCGAATAATAATTCGCAAATGGCCAGTGCAAAAGCAACAGATCAATATAGTCGGTTTTCAGATTTTTAAACGACTGCAAAACGGTCCGCTCTGCATTCTCGTAAGACTTAAAGTTTACCTTTGTGACAAGAAACAGCTCCTTGCGATCAATTCCACTGACCTTGATCCCCTCTCCCACTTCCTTTTCATTGCCGTAGGCTTCTGCTGTGTCGATCATTCGATAGCCACTTTCAATCGCTGAAGCAACTGCATTCGTGCAGGTTTCTCCGCCGAGCATAAATGTGCCAAATCCGACAAGTGGCATCTGTACACCATTGTTTAGAGTCAAATATTCCATATTTCGCCCTCCTGAAAAAATTTATATTTCTCTTGCTTTTAACACGCCGTGAGCAAGAAATCCCATCTCTGAGCTTAACCCCTCTGCGCTTAAGTCGACGCTTGCAGAGATGTTTTTCTCTGTGTTATAATGATTCTAACAAGTTCGTGTAACACGAAGTCAAGAGAAATTTTTTTATCTATGCAGGAATTCTCAGTCATTTCCTGAAAATTGGAGGAGGACCATGTACTATACAATCAAGCAAATGGCAGAGATGTTTGATGTCACCGAACATACCCTGCGATTTTACACCGACAAAGGGCTCCTGCCCTGTGAGCGTGACGGTGGGAACCGGCGAGTCTTCAATGACGAATCCGTCAACTGGATGCAGGGAATCAAGTGTCTGAAAGGCTGTGGCGCGTCCATTGAGGATATTCAGGAGTACTGTCGCCTGTGTCTGTTGGAAGAATCGGAGGAAAATCTTCGGGCACGGTATGCTATCATCCTGAAACAGCGGGAGGAGGCTTATAAGCGGGTGAAAGAAGCCAAGGCCACCGCGAAATATATGGACGAAAAAGTGGCACACTACGAAGCAATTCTCGCCGGACTGGCACCGGATGACACCAACCCCAAAAACTGGACGGCGAAGAATCGTCCCTCGCACGATCATTCCGATCCTTATAAATAAATAAAAAAAGTAGAACACCATGACCCCACTTGAATATATCAAACGCCCCGCTTCCTACGTCAGCGGTTACGAAAACCTTCCATCCGAAGCCCAGAATCGTGCAAAACAATTATGCTGGGAATACAATCGCACAGCACCGAATGAACAGGAAAAACGCCGTGCGATTTTGCAGGAATTGTTTGGCACCTGCGCTCCCATGACCAATATTGAACCGGATTTTCACTGTGACTATGGATTCAACATCTACACTCACGGTCTGACTGTGATCAACTACAACTGCGTGATTCTCGATACCTCCCCGGTAAATATCGGTGCCGGTGCTTTCTTAGGAGCGGGTGTCTGCCTTGCCTGCTCTGGCCATGCGATTGATCCAGAACAGCGCAGTCACGGCATTGGCACTTCCGCTCCCATCACCATAGAAGAAAATGTCTGGATCGGCGCAAACGCTACGGTCTGCGGTGGTGTGACCATCGGCGCCGGCTCCGTCATCGGTGCCGGAAGCGTTGTCACCCACGATATTCCGGCAAATGTGATTGCCGTAGGCGTTCCATGCAAGGTCATCCGCCCGATCACAGAACAAGATAAATTCAAACCGGAAGAAATTTTATTCTAAGGCAAGATTTATTCCAGGACAAGACAATATTTGATGATTGATCATTCGGAATTTTCCGAAAGGTGGAATTTTCAGTGAAAGTAAGACAGATAAAACAGCAAAAACAGATAAATTTATTTTTAGTCGAAGAATTTGGCGAAAGTACGGGCAAGGTATTGTTTGACAAGCAGACTCAAGCACTGGAAAGGCTGATAAACGGCACAAAAAACAAGTCCAAAAATCAGATGAAAACGCTCACGCAAACCATCCTTCCCCGCATTGCGCTCTATCAGGTTCTCACAAAAGAAAATCTTTCAGAAGAGCGTGTATACAGCTATATGCAAACTTATATGCTTGAGATTGTCGCAAAACAAAAACATTCCGCTATGATAAAAATGGAACTCATCCCCGGATTTTACTGGCTTTACAGCACAATCGCTCTGAAAATCATGCGTGCAAGCGATCTGCATGAAAGCAAGCTGAATCACGGAAAAGATTTCTTTGACTTTACAATCACAAAATGTCTCTGGCACACAGCCTGCGTAGAAAACGGATGTGCAAACCTGTGCCCTCTGTTCTGTGATGTCGACAACGTGACCTATGGAAATTTAAAGAAACTGGGATTTTCGCGGACAAAAACTTTAGGTTATGGTGGGGACTGCTGTGATTTTCATTTTTTCAAGAAATAACCATTCCTCAAAGTCAACAATCGGGCGGGATTTCAAAGAATCCCACCCCAACGATTGACATAGAGCCACTATTGACACAGAACCCAATATGAATGTTGGAAGTATGTTTTTCAACACACCCCATATTCCGTATAGAACCAGAAAAATGGCGACAAAAAACAGGCAGAAACCCATCTCGGATCTCTGCCTGTTCTTCGCTTTGAAACTCTTCATGAAATCGCTTTATCTCAAAATCTGTCTCAAATCAAATTCTAATTCAAGAAACGCTGATCTTTCAATCAAGTTCTATTTCCCGTAAGCTCGATTTCCTGTTTTCTCAATCTTCTTACTGAATCTTGCGAATCCAGCCTTCCGGAGCTTCGATTCTACCCATCTGGATACCAGTCAGGGTGTCATACAGCTTCTGGGTAACCGGTCCCATCTTCTCCATTCCACTCGGGAAGCAGATCTCCTCGCCGTGGTTCACGATCTTGCCAACCGGAGAGATAACTGCTGCGGTACCGCACAGACCACACTCTGCGAAGTCCTTCAGCTCCTCTAACTTAACCGGACGCTCAGTTGCCTTCAGACCAAGATAGTGCTCTGCTACATAAAGCAGGGAACGTCTGGTGATAGATGGCAGAATGGAATTAGACTTCGGAGTAACAACCTCGCCATCCTTCGTTACGAACAGGAAGTTTGCACCGCCGGTCTCCTCAACGTAGGTTCTGGTTGCCGGATCAAGGAACATGTTCTCATCGAATCCGTTTGCATGAGCAGTTACATTTGCATGCAGGCTCATTGCGTAGTTCAGACCAGCCTTTACATGACCGGTTCCGCAAGGTGCAGCACGGTCAAAATCACTTACGCACAGGGTTAACGGCTTTGCACCACCCTTGAAGTACGGACCAACCGGAGTTACCAGAATACGGAACTGATACTCGTTAGACGGCTTTACACCGATAACCGGACCTGATGCGAACATATACGGACGAACATAGAGAGTTGCACCACTGCCATACGGCGGAACCCAATCTGCATTTGCCTTTACAACCTCATCGAGTGCCTCAAGGAAGCGCTCCTTCGGGAATGCCGGCATCTCCAGACGGCTTGCAGAATCCATCATACGCTCTGCATTTAAGTCCGGGCGGAAGGTAACAATGCTTCCATCCTCGGTGGTGTAAGCCTTCAGACCCTCAAAACATTCCTGGCAATACTGAAGAATGCCTGCACACTCATTGATTACGACATTCGGATCGGAGGTCAGACCACCCTCGTCCCACTTTCCATCCTTATAATTTGCCACATAACGTTTGTCGGTAACATGATATGCAAAACCGATATTACCCCAGTCAAGATCTTTCTTAGCCATAAATCTTTCCTCCATTCGGTATCCGCATCTTACCGGAAAATCTCTGAAAATACGAAACGATACCCGAAAGTACGCTCCGCACCGCTCCCCGGCAGACACACATTCTTTTTTCATAGCGTCTCAGCCAGTTTACAAACTCACTGAACCGCTACCCTTTTCTTTTTTAATTCAGCCCAATTTTATTTTCTGTCTGAACGATAAAGCTATTATATCCCCATTATCCGTCAAAATCAATGCCTCTTTTTCGTTTTTGGCATATCTGTCTTCTATGTCAGATATAACCGCCATTATCTTATAAAAGCGCTTATTTGTCATTTTAACTTTCATGCGGTCAAAGCGCACAGGCTTCGATGGCAAAAAGGGCAATGCAAACCCGTGTGAGACGTTGGTGTTTAGGTCGCGTATTTTGCGACCTTACGCACCATTACGTTGCTCTGCATGTCTAGGAAGCGCCAGTGACGCTTCCGCTGACCGAACCCGGAGTGCGAACGAGTTTGCATGACTTCTTTTGCCTGAGAAGCCGTATACATATTTATATCTATGTCTATGCCCATGCCCAAATCTAAGTCCGTACACACATGCGAACACAACACGACCATTAATTAGCGCAACTTCTGCTTATAATCCCTCTCAACCTCTCGGCGCATATCCTTCTTCGCCATATCATCGCGCTTGTCATAGAGTTTCTTTCCTCGCGCAAGACCGATCTCGACTTTTACAAGGCTTCCCTTAAAGTAAACCTGGAGCGGGACGAGTGTATATCCCTTCTCCTTGATCTTGGACTCGAGTTTTAAGATCTCCTTGCGGTGCATCAGAAGTTTTCTCGCGCGGAGCGGGTCTTTATTAAAAATATTTCCCTTCTCATACGGATTGACATGCATGCCGTAAACATAGACCTCGCCGTGGTTGTCAATTCGGACAAATGCCTCCTTGATGCTACATTTTCCCATGCGGATCGACTTGACCTCCGTGCCAAACAGCTCGATTCCGCACTCATATTTCTCATCGATAAAATAATCGTGATATGCTTTTTTGTTATTCGCAATCAGTTTAAATGCCTCTTTGCTACCCATCTTTTCTCACTCCTCCTCGCTTATTTCCTCTCCATGCTTATTTTCATCTTTCGACTTTCTCAATATCTGTATCCAAAATCATTCCGGATCTCTGCTTATTGTCTTGTCTACTCAAAATACGGCAGAAAATCCACGGTTCTCGTCAGCTTATCGGTTCCGGATACCGTGACCTTGACCTTCTGTCCAAGGCGGTAACTCCGTCCGCTCCGCTCCCCGCGAAGCTCCATCTTCTCCTCGCTGAACAGATAATAATCCCCATAGAGATCACTCACGCGCACAAGTCCCTCAACCGTATTCGGAAGCTCCACATAGAATCCCCAGTTCGTCACACCGGAAATTACACCCTCGTAGACCTGTCCAATCCGCTTCGACATGTACTCGCACTTCTTCATCTTCACAACCTCGCGCTCCGCCTCATCGGCACGGCGCTCCGTCTGCGAACACTGGATCGACACCTCCGTCAGAATGCTGTCATAATGACTGATCCGCTTTCCAGTCAGATTTCCATGCAGGTTTTCCTTGATGATGCGATGAATCTGAAGATCCGGATAACGGCGGATCGGGGACGTAAAGTGCGTGTAGTAGCGCGCTGCAAGTCCAAAATGGCCACCACAGATCGGCATATACTTTGCCTGCTTCATCGAGCGGAGTGTCAGACGGCTGATCAGAGCCTCCTCCTCCGTTCCTTCGATTTTCGTCAACAGCTTCTGGATCTCCTTCGGGTGAACCTCCCCATTCTGCAAATGCAGGGAATATCCGAAATTGTTGATGAAAATGCCAAGTTTCTTCATCTTCTCCGGATCTGGGTTGTCATGTGTACGATACAAAAACGGAATTTCCTGCCAGTAGTAATCCTCCGCGATCGTCTCATTCGCCATCAGCATGAAATCCTCAATGATCTTCGTCGCAGAATTGCGCTCATACGGCTTGATCTCCGTCGGGTGCCCTTTTTCATCGAGCAGGATCTTCGTCTCCGGGAAATCAAAGTCGATTGATCCACGCTGAGAACGCTTCTCGCGCAGAATGTCCGCAAGCTCCTTCATGCAGTCAAACATCTCGACAAAACCGTCGTACTCCGCCATCACAGCCGGATCGCGGTCGGTGACAATCGCATTGACTGCCGTATAAGTCATTCGTCTGTCGACACGGATCAGCGTCTCTGCGACCTCATGGCTGAGCAGTTTTCCGTGCGGATCAATATCCATGATACAGCTTAATGCGAGACGGTCAACTCCCTGATTCAGCGAGCAGATTCCATTTGAGAGCTTGTGCGGAAGCATCGGCACCACACGGTCCACAAGATAGACACTCGTTCCACGCTTCAACGCCTCACGGTCGAGCGGACTTCCCTCTCTGACATAGTGGCTGACATCCGCGATGTGAACGCCGAGACGGTATCCAAAGTCCTCTCTGCTGATCGTGATTGCATCATCGAGATCCTTTGCATCCTCGCCGTCGATCGTGACGGTCTGCCAGTCTCTGATGTCCTTTCTTCCGACCTTCTCTGCCTCCTGCACCTCATCCGGAATGTGCTCAATCTGCTCCATGACTTCCTGCGGATACTCATCCGGAATTCCGTAGGCCTTGACGATCGAGAGAATATCCGTGCCCGGATCGTTTACATGACCGATGATCTCAACGATCTCGCCCTCCGGCTTCTTTCTCTCTCCGCCGTAATCGGTGAGCTTGACAATAACCTTGTGACCGGTCACTGCTCCCATATCCTTGCCCTGCGGGATGAAGACATCCTCCCCGATCTTCTGGTTGTCCGGAATCACAAATCCGAAATTCTTGCTCTTCTGATAATATCCCACAAGCGTCTGATTTGCGCGCTCAAGCACCTTCACGACCGTGCCCTCGGCTCTGCGTCCCCCGCGCGCCGGCTCTGCGACGATCTGCACCCGATCGCCGTGCATTGCATCCTTGACCTTGTCATACGGAATATAAATGTCATCCGGACGACCCTCGACCGTGACAAAGCCGAAACCCTTCGCGGTTCCGGAAAATGTACCCGTGAGAAATTCCGCTGACGGAATCTTATATTTTCCGCGCTTCGTCAGAATGACTTTTCCTTCCTGCTCAAGCGCTTCCATGACCTCGCGCAGTTCGTCTCTCTGATCCCTCGAAAGATTGAGAAGCATCGCCAGTTCCTTGAGCTTCATCGGCACATACGTCGGATCATTGAGCAGTGCCATCATCGTCTCTTTTCTCTGATTCAATAATTCTTCTGTCATAAATTCCAGTTTATTTCCTTTCTCCAAACTATCATTTTTCTAATTTTCTAAAATATCATTAATATCATTTACTATTACTATTTTACTTACTATTTTACTTTTACCGGCATTCCATATCCTACTATGATTTCACCATACTTTGATTTCACTATATTTTTATCTCACTATACTTTTATTTTACTATACTCTTATTTCACCATGCTTTGATTTTACTATGCTTTTATTTTACCACGCTTTTATTTTAATTTCATTCTACCGCCACTTTATTGCTTGCACTGTTTGTTATCGTTATTTGAAAAAAGCACCCTTGTTTCCACAAGAGTGCTTCATTTTCGTTGTCTTATAAAATATTCAGAACAAGAGACAACAGCATAAACAGAACTGCGGCAGCCGTCGTCGCTTTCTCCAGGTTTCCTTCCATGGAACGGCCCTTGTTACGGCCCCAGTAGGTATCTGCCATACCACCGATTGCTCCAAGACCCTGGCTCTTTCCCTCCTGCATCAGAACGACTACGGTCAGAAACAGGCATATAAGAACGAAAATTACGCACAAAATTGTCTTCAGCATCCAAAAACACCTCCTAATTCCCAAACTAATAAAGAATCTCTCTTGCGGGATTCTTGTATTTTCCCATAAAACAAAGATATTTTATCACAGGTCTGCCTAAAACACAAGGGAAATCGATGTTGATACAACACGCGAACAGCAACGAATTGCAATTACTCCTTATGCCATTGTGCGGTATTCCTGCTTCCAGCGCTTGATCAGCTTCATTTCGCCCTTCTCTCTCTGAGGCTGTTCCTGCGCAAAGAGCGTGTCGAGCTGTCTGACCTGAACGGAGTTTTCTGCGCGCTTTCTTGCGCTCTCCATCTCCCGCTCCCAGCCATTTTTCAGCTCCGGCGTCGCCAGTGCCTTAAATCTCTCCCCGAGTCTCAAATCCGGATCGAGCTTTGTCAGATAATAAATTTTTCGCAGAATTTCCGGATTTCCATCTGCTGAGTACGCGCGCTTATACGCCTCAAATGCCTTGTCATAGCGAAACATTCTCGCATAGCAGGAGCCGAGATTATTTCCGACACGCGAGCGGAAGGATTCATTGACAACCTCATCCGCCGGAAGCTCCAAAAGTTCCTGATAAATCTTGACAGCTCGCCCATACTGGCGCATCGAAAACAGCTCATCTGCCTTCATTCTGCGATATTCTGCCGGATGTTTTCCGCGCAGATCCGTGATCTGCTGGCGATAGTGCGCGACTTCCTGTGCCGTGTAATAGTCGCTCTCCTGAAGAATCATCGGCAAAATCTCATCCGGATTCTCCCCACTCTTCATCCACTGCTCAATCTTGAGTGCGAGAAAGCCCTGTCCGAGTTCCTCCCGCATGAAATCAAGCAGGGATTCTCCGACAAAACCGTCGAGCACAAGCAAAGGATAATGGTAGATCACATAGGCCAACTCCTGAGTGGAGGAGAGGCGCAGTCCCAGTTCCTCGGCATAGTAAGGATGGGTGACATGTTCCTGTCTACATAACAATAAACTCATATCATAACCTCTTGTCTGATCTGTACTCCGGAGGATGGGAAAAGTTCTCCGAGTCCCTGATCCTTTAAGATGACTTCCATCGTCTGTTCATCCGGAAACGAAATCTGCACCCGCACCTTCGTCGTCCGCTCTTCCCGCTTTGGAAATCCTTCCAGAAAAATTGAAACAGTCTTCCGATTCGTCACATCCTGCGGAGTCACCACAAGATCGACGGTGTTCTGATGATCCGGAATCACATCCACACTCGCAACACGGCTGTGCCAGCGGTCTCCGGCTGACGCAAGCACGACAGAAGTCTCCTGCCCCTTGCGGATGACATTCATCGAGATCGTCGTCTTCAACCGTCCCTCACAGATCATCGTGTACGGGAACGAAGTCTTCTCCTGATTCATGTCCTTCGCACAGTAGGACGCGCCTCTCGCAAACAGAGCCGTCTCCATATAGACTCTGCGCTTCATGCAGACCATATTCATGAATTCCGGCGCCCAGTCGCGCTTTAAAAATCCCTTTCCGGCAAGGAAGATCGCGGAATATGCTTTTTTCTGCATCATCCGCTCTCCGCACGAGCAGACAATCTTGTCCGCCAGACGTTTTCCGGATGCAGTTGCGAGAATGTCGAGACGAAAACTCTCCTCAAGCTCCTCGTAATCTGCCGTGACGATCGTCTGATTCGTCGTCTTCTGCACTTTCATCTCGTAATAGCGAAATCCCTCATCGGAGAGGTCGAACATTCCGGTCGTCCCCATCCAGATCTCACGCTTCTGGCTGACCATGTAGTACAAAAAACTCTCGGCATGGCTGATCATATCGATCCGCTCTGCCGGAATTTCAAGCCGGTCTGCGCAGGATTCAAGAATTTCAAGCATCTTGGAATCGTACCGGCGCACTGCAACGACAATGCGCTCAACCGTCTCCTTCTTCGTCTCCGCCCGGATCATTTTCAAAATCTCCTCGAGAAAATGCCCGAGAATCTCTTTTCCCGTATAACGGACATCTCCGACTGTCGAAGACTCTCCCTTTAACGCACGGCTCACGAGCTTGTCGAGAATCACACCGTCGCCATTTAAAGTGTGCGTATAGGCATCATCTCCCACATACCAGCTATCCGCCGTTCTATTCTTGCAGATCACGGACGGAAGCGACCAGATCTTTTCCTCATCCGCACAGCTGACCTGCGTATATTCATCGCATAAATCGATGCCAACAATCAGTCCGTCCATACAACTCTTACCCTTTCTCTCACTTTCACAGTCACAGTTCGCAAACTCGCAAAGCTACAAAGTTACAAAGCTACAAAGTTATAAACTTTACAAATTTTACACATTCGCAAGCCCGTGCTGATGCACTCCTTACATCAGCCCAAACAGCTCCTCCATCACTGCACTGTCTGTGAGATATTTTTTCATCTTATCTTTAAGCGTGCTCTCCTCCTTCAGAGACAGGCAAAGCCCCATCTCATTGAGGGAGGCAAATCGATTTCCCGCCGAATTTGTCATCTCAATATCGCAGGAAATGCTTCCCTCATCGACAAGCACGCGCTTTCCTTCTTTCCGGTCGTAAACCTGGTATTCCAGAAGCTCTCCCTCAAACAGAACTTTCTGGTGCACATAGATTCCCGGATATACTTTTCTGAGTTCCTCCGGCGCATACTGCTCCTCATCCGGAAGCACTCTCGCCATCAGCTCCGGTCGGCTGTCCCGATCGCCGTGATACTCGACGATCACCTTGTCCATGATTCCATCCGGCATCGGCATCAGGCGTCCGAGATCGTGGAACCAGGCAAAGACTCTGCCCTCCGAAATCAGGAGATCGACAATCTTTCTCGCAAGCTCCTTCTGCTCCTCACTCAAAGCCTTCATGCTCGCATAATGGCGACAGAGCGCAAGCAGGTAAATCGTCGGAACACGGCTCTTGTCCTCCGCCTTGTTCATCACGCGCTCAAGATAGTCAAAGACGCGCTCCGAACCAATCTTCTCATGCAGGAAATAATCCACCGACTTTGTCGTAAAGTAGGCTCGCACGACAAGCTCACTCGTCTCCTTGCCATCTGCATACCAGTCAAAGACCTGATCGAGACGATCCGTCTCCCCGCTGAACATCATCTGGGCAAGCAGACGCTCCGGCAGATCGTAGAGTGCAATGTGGTCGCGAACGCTCTGGCTGAGCACCTTGAACATCTGCTTTGTCGAGCCGTTAAAGTACTCACAGAGATAGTCGAGAACCGCATCGTCGTAACGTCCCTCCGAGAACAGCTTGCATGCGAGCAATACGAGACAGTCATCGCGCCCCGAGATCTCCTTTAAGATCATGCCGGAACACAGCTTTAAGAGTCGCGCACTGCGGACATTCTCCCATCCGTAAGTGCACATGATGTCAAATGCATCCCGGTAATATCCCTGCCAAGTCAGAATCTCACAGATCTGTCCGCGCTCCGCATTGTTCATCTTCGTCAGATCAAGGCGAGCTAGGTACTCCACATCATCCGGAAGCTCCCCGGCATCGCTCTCAATCATGCGCTGATCGTACTCGAGAATTCTCGAGAGGGCTCTGCGACGGAACAGCAGGTTAAACTTCATCTCCTCGGATGCCTCTCTGAGACGGATCAGCTGTCCGTCATCGGAAATGCCATTCTCAACGATCATCCGGCACTCCTGAAGGCGAAGCATCGGATGCTCCGGGAAGACCTCATAACAGCGCGCCTCAAGCTCTCTCTCCTCCTTGTGCGACATCGCCGGAAGTTTTTTAAACGGAAGGTTCGCATAGCGGTTTCCGTACTCATCCTGAAACAGCAGAACCGGATTCTCGGAAAACAGCGGAACATACGCCGTTCCATCCTTGATCGGAAATGCATCCTGCCCCTCGGTCTCTCCACTGCACACGACAACATAGCGGATCGACGGATTGTCAATCTGAATCCGGTAGGAGCGAAGGACGGATGGAAGCACTCTTGCGACCTTCTCGTCAATCATCTCCTTGTAGAGCATGTGCTCATACAGGACAGCAATCCGGCTGTTGATCCGCGACTTGAGAAGCTGATCCATCGCAAACTTTTCCATGTCGCGCTCATACTTTTTATAAAGCTCGGATTCCGGATTCATATAGCGCAGAATATTCACATACAGCGACGCTCTGCTGTCCTCATCCAAGCTCTTCTCGTAAGAGAAATAGAGAAGCACCTCTCTCGGAAGCAGGTAGGCGTAATCCTCCGGAAGCGAGTAGAGATAATACTCATAAAGCCTTGTCAGGCTGACGCCCTCCTTGAGTGCTCTCTGATACCACGAAAAATAGCGCTTGTCCCGGCAGTCACTGCGGATCAGAACCCCACAGAGCGCAGAGAGCAGTTCCTTGTTCTCATACTTCTCGTAGAGCGCCTTGAGCATCCGATAGTGAAGGGCACGGTGCGGTCTCACAGTCACGGAGAGCTGGGCAATCCGCTTTGCGAGCTCCTCGCTGATCAGCCCACGTCTTGCGCCAAAGCTCATCACCTGCATCTCAAACTCATCGAGACGGCGAAGCAGTTTCACATCCTCCTCAAAGATCTTGAGTGCCTGCACATACATCCACGGGCTCGTACAACCCTGCGCAAACAGCGTGTGCATCTCATCGAGAGTTCCCGCCGGATTCATCGCCTGATCCGGGTCGATCAAGAGCTGAATCAGATAGAGGTATCCTCTCGCCATCGCCTTCTTCTCAATCGACTCATTCTGTCTGACAAGGCGGAGAAGTCCCTCTCTCTGTCCCGGTTTCTGCTGAATCCGGTAGAGAAGGTACTGGAAAAAGGAGTAGAGCACCCGATCGTCCATCCGCTGGCTGTTGACCTGTGCACGGCAGGACTCGAGAAGCGCGATCGCACGCTCTCTCTCCCCGCTCGCCACATAGAGTTCTGCAAGACAGAGTGCATTTCTCGCATTCTCCCCCTCGGTCTCTCTCTGAACTTCCAGCTCCTGTTTCATCTTTCCGGCAAGTGCCTGACGGCGTTTGCCGGAGACCGTCTCATACTCCAGTCTCATCTTCAGGTAACGAGAGATCGATTTCTTACGCCCTTTTTGTCTCGGCTCTGTGCTCTCGTCCTCCCCGACTGCCTCGATCGGAACATCGAACTGCTGACGGATTGTCCGCACATGAATCACACCGAGATTCTTTCCTCGGTGAAGGCGTCCCGGATTGATTGCAAACGAGACCATACAGCTCTGATCCTTAAAATCCTTCCGCTCAAAGCTCTTTCTCGGAAGCTCCAAAAAATCTCCCTCCGCTGTGACCTCGATCGAGACAGCGCCCCAGGTATCCGCCTTGATCTCAAGAAGATCCATGCGGATGTCGGAAAGTCCCTCATAGCGTCTCGTCTTCGTGTCCACACTCAGGCTGACCGGCTTTTTCGCTCCCTGAACAACAAGGAACTCCTCAAGCTGATTCTGACGGTTCGGTCTTCCCTTCAATCCATCATAGAGCGCACGCACACGCAGATCCTGCATAAACGGTGCCTCTGCAAAATCCTGGTACTCAAACAGTCTCAGCGCAAGCTCCTGATCCCGGTGAACCAGCTCCGCCAAATCTCCTGCCGTCTGAAGCCCATCGAGAACTTTTCCCGACGCGCCGATATCCACGGAAAAAGAAAAAGGTACCTTTTTCTCTCCCCCGTTGGTTACAAGATAAAAAGCACCCGAAATCACATCATCCTTTGACAGGTTTCTGCCATCAATCTCATAAGTGATGTGATTGCGATTGCCTCCAAATGCTTCTTTATGAATCCGGACCCGGGGATTGGAAGAATATACCAGTCCCTTGATAAAACGTCCCTGAAGATCCGTCACATACAGTTCTTTTCTCGTCAGCTCTCCAGCCTGTATCGCTTCTTCCACGGACTCCGGAACAACATTCACCTGTAATACATCTGTATCTACAATTCCCCGCGCCAGACGGTTAATTTTCTCTCTCATCGTATCTCCCGCAAACTCCGGAGTTTTGTGCCGTCTCCTGATCTCCCTCTTTTCCCATTCCAAAGAGATTCAGAAATTTCGACAAACTCCTACATTAATCTTCCCTATATTATCACATTTTTACTTGATTTAAAAGGATTAAATTGTTATGATTAAGAAATTAAGAAAAAAGAAAAAAAACTAAGCAAGCATATAAATACTGCTTTACGGAAAGAGGCTAATCATGATGTTATCGGAACCGATGACTTTATACAAACTTATGAATCTCTACATGCTTCGACAGGTCAGTTTCCCACTGACAAACGCTCAGCTGACTGACTTTTTTTTACAGCATGAGTACACGAGTTATTTCACGCTCCAGCAGGCACTCAAGGAACTTCAGGAGTCCGGTCTTGTGCGCACCGAATCCACACACAACACGACGCGCTACATGATCACAAAAGAGGGCGAGGAGACCTTAAGTTTCTTCGGAAAAAACATCTCCCCGGCGATCGTTGAGGACATGGACCACTACCTGAAAGAGAACCGTCTGCGCATGAGAAATGAGGTCGGCGTTGTCTCCGACTATTTCAAGTCCACGAGTCAGGACTACACCGTCCACTGCGAAGTGCGCGAGGGCAAGAGCACACTGATCGATTTAAGCATCTCGGTGCCGGACCGCGAGCAGGCGGAGGATATGTGCGCGAAATGGAAGGACAAGAGCCAGACGATCTACGCCTATATCATGAAAACGCTGATGGGAAGCGGGGAAGACTCGGAAAATTAAGATAAGATTTTTCAAAAAACAGGGGACAGTCAAAAAGCGGCGCACCCATAAGGAAGTAAATTCAATTTTGCAGGACAGCATGGCATTTCGCTATGCTGTCTTGCTTTTTCTTTGCCGTTCAATGGTCTGCTTGTTCTCGTCCTGTTCCAGTTCCCCGATAAAGTTCCACACAATCTCTATCTTCTGTCTACGGTGTCCACTGGACTTGTCCGGCGCATGAACAATGATTTTCTTCACAAACTCATTGACGATAGTAGGCGTTAATTCCCGTATTCCCACATATCTGCGGATAATGGCGGCGAAGCTGTCAAAATCCGTCCTGTCCTGCTCATAGGTATCAACGGCGGTCTGTTCCGTTTTGACAAACGCAGTCAGTTCCTTTTGCTCCGCTTCATACTCTGCGGACAGCTTCAAAAACCGTTCGTGGCTGATCGTACCGCTAATATCGTCCTCATAGATACGCTTGAAAATACGGTCAAGTTCGGCAATTCGTTTCCTTGCCTGTTCCAATTCTTTTTTCTTCTGTTTTACTGCTTTTTCTGCTTCCTCAAACCGTTGCTGATACACCATGTTTTGAAAACCCTGTATATCATCAAAGAACATTGCAGTTACATCAAAAATCCTCTGCCGGACAAACAGCGTTAAGGTTTCTTCTCTGATAAAATGTGCGGAACAAGTTCCCGTATTGCTCTTGTAATTAGAGCAAACATAATGTTCCTGCTTTGGAGAAAAGCTGTTCGTTGTGCAGAAATAGAGCTTCTCGCCGCAATCAGCACAATAGCGCAAACCCGAAAACAAGCCTTGCCGTCCTGTCTTTGTTGGGCGGCGTTTGTTTGCCCGTAGTTCCTGTACCCTCTCAAATACTTTTTCCTCAATAATTGCAGACTGCGTATTCGGAAAGATACGGTAATTTTCCGGCGTATTTTGCAAACGCTTTTTCAGCTTGTGGGATTTGGAATAGGTCTTGAAGTTGACCGTACAGCCAGTATATTCGGGACGTTCCAAAATTCCCGATATTGACTTGTAATCCCACCGATAAAGGTTATCCGGCATTGTTTTACCGTCGCGCTTTGCATAGTAGGCTTTGACCGTCAAAACCTTGTCTGCTGTCAGTATCTTTGCTATCTGCATAGGTCCTTTTCCGGCAACGCATAAATCAAAAATCCTCTTTACCACAGCGGCGGCTTCCTCGTCCACGATCCACTGTTTCTTGTTGTCTGGGGATTTCATGTACCCATAGGGCGGATTAGTACAAAGATGTTCTCCGGCGTTTCCTTTCGCCCGCATGACAGCGCGAATTTTTTTGCTTGTATCACGCGCATAAAAGTCATTGAACAGATTGCGGAAAGGGGTAAACTCATTATCGCCTTTGTCGCTGTCTACACCGTCGTTGATTGCGATATAGCGAATATCACGCTCCGCAAAGAAGCTCTCTGTATAGTAGCCGACTTTCAGATAGTCACGCCCCATGCGCGACATATCCTTGACGATAACCGTCGTGACTTTTCCGGCTTCCGCAAGGCGTATCATTTCATTCCAACCGGGGCGGTCAAAGGTCACACCAGAAACGCCGTCATCAATGAAAAATATGGGATTTGAAAAACCATTGTCTTTTGCGTACTTCAAAAGGATTTTCTTCTGGTTTGCAATGCTGTTGCTCTCCCCGTCAAGGGCGTCCTCTTGAGAAAGTCTTGCATATAAAGCAGTAATGTTGTCGGGATAATTATTTGTCGTTGTCATGTGTTCATTCCTCCTGTAATGAACGCCCGACAAACAGGTTGCTGTCTTTATTATAGCGAACATAATTTTTATTGTCAGCAGGCATTTTTGAAATTTCTGATTTTATGAGCCGTTCCATTTTGTCATAGAGCAGTTCAGAGCCGCCGCAAATCGTTGATACCTCATAAAGCGTACCGCCTATTTTGTAAACAACGGTTTCGTGCAGCGGATTGCTCTTTTCCGGAAACAAATTGTTGTATTCTGTTTCTCGTTTCCTTTCCATTCCGGTCACGTCCTTTCCCTGTTTTAAGAAGTGAGAAGTTTCTCAGCAAGCATAGGAAAAGAGTACCCTTTTCCGTAAAATGCGTCGCATTTTGCTTGTTGGGAAGTTTCCCAAACCCTCATTTTTCTTTCACTACCTACAACACCACACAAGGCGATTTTGACAAAGGTTAAACGAAAATTTTTCAAAGAGTTTTTCTCACTTCTTAATACGGGAAAATTTCTGAAATGCCAAAAGTGGAAAGAAAGTTTGCAACAAATTTTTTATTCATTTACACTATCTATGAGTTTACAAAAGAGCGCATGAAAAGCGCGGAAAAATAAGTTTTGAAAGTATATGATTGTATAAAGGAGGCACACGAATGGAATGGTTAAAAAAATTAAGTACAGCCATAGACTACATAGAGCATAATCTGGACAATGACATATCGTATGACGAAGCTGCGCAGATCGCCTGTTGTTCACCTTTTTATTTTCAACGTCTTTTCTCTTATGTGTCGGGGATTTCGTTGTCAGAATATATCCGCCGCAGAAGAATGACACAAGCGGCGTTTGAATTGCAGCGGACAAATGCGAAAGTGATTGATATTGCCTTGAAGTATGGATATACTTCCCCGACTTCATTTAACCGGGCATTTCAAAGTGTTCACAATATCACCCCGACTGCCGCGCGCAATCTGGGAAGCACGTTAAACGCATACCCTGCAATTCGTTTTTCAGTTCAAATCACAGGAGGAAATGCTATGGCATATCACATTGCAGAGAAATATCCCATGCGTATGGTGGGGGTTCGTATTCCATTATCCACAGACATGGAAGAAAATTATAGGATTATTCCAGAATTTTGGAAGTCTGTTTTAAGCAGCAATTTGTTTTCAGAAATATGTGTTTTGTCTAATCAATCCCCCAAAGGGATATTAGGTGTTAGCGTATATGAAAGTCCGCAAAGAATATTTTATTATATCGCAGTTGCCACAGACGCACCCGTACCACCCGATATGTTTGAATTTGAAATTCCTGCGGCTACATGGGTTGTCTTTGAAAATAATGGTTTTTTCAAAGAGAATGTGCAGAGTGTTTTCAAAAGATTTTATACAGAGTGGTTGCCTTTTTCGGGCTATGAATACGCAGAACTTCCAGATATAGAGGTATATCCTGTCTGTGAGGAAACGCCTATAAGTGGACACTCCGAAGTATGGATAGCTATAAATAAGGACAAGGAGGGTAAAAAATGTACCATTTGAGATTAAAGGGCGAACATTATCAAATGGGCGTTAAGAGAGGAAAGATTTTTCAAAAATGCAACATAACCTTTCCACTGCATCTTGACGACTTTCAGATGAAATACGGAAGAGAAAGTGAACGGATATTAAAAGGTTATTTTCCAGAAGTATGCGAAGAAATACGGGGTATCAGCGATACCATAGGCGTGGACTATATAACCTTTGCTTCATGGCTTTTATGTATGGGCTGTTGTATGTATAATCTGGAAGATAATATCCCTGTCGAAATTAGGGGGTGTACTGCTTTTGCTTATTCCAAAGACGGAAAAGTCATTTATGGACGTAACAATGATTTGCCCCCGTATTTGAAAAGCGGAAGTAAAAGCGAAATCTATTCCCCGTCAAATGGAAACAAATTTAACATAACAACTTCTTCTTTCATCAACGGCGAGGAGGGGCTGAATGAGCATGGGCTGGCTGTCGCAATGACTTTTGTTATGACCAGTCTGGAAAAAATACGGGCAGGCTTTAATTCGTGTTTTATCGTGAGGTATTTGCTTGAAAAAGCAGATAGTACAGACAACGCAATCTCGATGCTTATGGAATTACCGATAGCTTCAAATTGTAATATTCTTATCGCAGATAAAAGCGGAAAAATGGTTGTAATTGAATGTACACCATTCACAAAGAGGATACGGGAAGCTGAAAATGTGGACGGCGGTAAAATCGTGTGTACTGTAAACAACTTTACTTCTGATGAAATGAAGCTACATGACGCCGCAAATGGTGACGATTATCATGCCACTAAACGTTATCATACCGTTATGGATAGTTTCCATGCCCACATAAACGGAAATCTCATTGAAGCGACAGAACAGCTCTTAAAAGGGGCTTATGGGTTTATATGTCAATATGATGATGAGCCGGATTTTGAAACGGTCTGGAGTTCTGTATTTGATTTGGAAAGTCTGATAATATATCGCGCAGAGGGTGATCCGCGGAAAAAGAAATTTCTTGTAGACAGCAGATTACATGACATTGTGCAAGGAAAATAGGACTTTGGAAATATATCAATGGATAACATGCCCTGTATGTAAAGGCAAAACACGCAACAAAGTCCGAACAGACACTGTTTTAATTAACTTCCCTCTATATTGCCCGAAATGCAAACAAGAAACGCTTATTAACCTACAACAATTTCATATATCAGTTATCAGAGAGCCAGACGCACAGACGTAGAGCCGATAGCACGCTTGAAATATAGCGGCTATTGGCTCTTTTCTTTTGGACGGAGGTATTATTATGCCATTTACTGTTATCGTAGGACTATCCAATTCGTCAAAAAAATCCTAACCGATACAACGGCATATTTCGTCCATAAATATGCACTGTCAGTTCCTTGCGTATGCTCTTATATCTCATATCATTCAAACGCTCATGTAGCTTTTTTGTTACATGGGCGTTTGTTGTAGTAGCCCCCGACTGGGAAGAAAGGGGGTGAATGAATATGAGATATTCTGAACAATTCAAAGAGCATATTGAATATACGTTCAATGCCTTTTGCAAAACCGTACTGCGCAATGCGGCAATCAACGCATACCGCGATATGAAAAGGAAACAAAAACGGGAAGTATCGCTTAACTACCTGATGTCTGAAACATCTTTTGAACCATTTACAATGGATATTTATTTTGAACAGTACGATAAGCCGACTGTCTTTATCGTACAAAGTCATGAAATTATTATTGTAAACGAACGGTTAGCCATTGCATTATCCCGATTGCCGGAACAAAGGCGCGTTGTCTTGCTGATGTACTTTTTCCTTGGCTACACTGATACAAAAATCGGAAATGAGTATGGACGCAGCAGAAGCACCGCTAACTACTGGAAATTAGCAGCATTGAAGCAGTTAAAAAAAGAATGGGAGAAAACAAAACATGAGGAATAGAAAACTGGTATCTTTTGAAGTCATTGAAAAAGCTGTCGCCGGAGAGCCGGACGCGATAGACACAGTATTGCGGCATTACACAGGACACATAAAATATTTGTCCAACTATCAAGGAGGTATCAATGATGATATTCAAGACCGATTGAAAGCACAGCTTATGAAAGCTATCTTACAGTTTCAGTTTGACCGATAATGAGTAGCAAAGCCAAAAACAGCCATCAAGGGTAAACTTTGCGCTTCGCGCCCTTGACTGCTGTTTTCGTCCTTGCTGTTGGGTAGTCAAGAGAGCGTAATCGGATAAAACGCTTACGCTCTCTACCTATGATGAAATGTGGAAAATGATTTTGTACCGTTTCCTTTCGCTTCCATTCCGAAAACATAACTTCAAACGGGCTTGACAGAACGGAAAGGAATGGAATTGATTTAATCCGTAATTGATATATCTTTACTTTGTATATCTTTATTTATTTACGTTGGATTTTCCGACGTCGGAAAATCCAATATCGGATAACCCAACACCGGGAGTTACTACTGTATTCAAAGCTCACCCGATAAATCACCTTGTGAATTTGTTTTTCGGGGTAGTGTGTTACGCAATAGAGGGTATTTTCCTCTTGATTTGTAAGGCTTTTAAGGCGCGTTAAGTACGGGGGTAATGGTTTTATACTCATATCCTTAAAAATGGCGTTCTACTGCGTAACAAAAACAGAGAGCCAACCACCGTTGAAAGTGATTAACTCTCTGTTCTTGTTTGCACCCTGTTTGTCAGCCGTTAAGTTGGTTTGTTTTCAATACTTCCTTATCGGCGTTTAACAAATGGCTGTCCCCCGTTTCTTTTTCTTGCAGTTTCTTTTTTAATTTTCTGTTTTCATTCTGCTTCGTCTCAGATTCCCGATTCTTATCTCTTACTCTTCGTAACCGTTCGGGTTGTTCTTCTGCCAACGCCAGGAATCCTCACACATCTCCTTGATTCCGTTCTTTGCCTTCCAGCCAAGCTCACGAGCTGCCTTGCTCGGATCACAGTAGCATGCCGGAACATCTCCTGCACGACGATCCTTGAAGACATAGTTGATTTTGAGGTTGTTTGCCTCCTCGAATGCATGAATCACATCGAGAACGCTGTATCCAACACCGGTTCCGAGGTTGTAGATCCAGACACCGCCCTGCTCCTTGCTCATCTTATCGAGAGCCTTCACATGACCATCTGCAAGGTCTACTACATGGATGTAGTCACGAACACAGGTGCCATCCGGGGTGTTGTAGTCGTTTCCGAATACTCCGAGGCACTCGAGCTTTCCTACTGCAACCTGGGTTACATACGGAAGCAGGTTGTTCGGAATTCCCTTCGGGTTCTCACCGATACGACCGGACTTGTGTGCACCGATCGGGTTGAAGTAACGAAGAAGCATAACCTTCCACTCCGGATCTGCGGTGTGAAGATCGGTCAGAATCTGCTCAAGCATACCCTTCGTGCGTCCGTAAGGATTCGTGATCTCACCCTTTGGGCACTCCTCGGTGATCGGGATGAATGCCGGATCTCCGTATACGGTTGCGGAAGAACTGAACACGATGTTCTTCACTCCATGACGGCGCATCACATCACACAGAATCAGAGTTCCGGTGATGTTGTTGTGATAATACTCCAATGGCTTGTATACAGACTCACCAACTGCCTTCAGACCTGCAAAATGAATGACTGCATCAATCTTCTCATTCTGGAAGATGTGCTCAAGTGCCGGCTCGTCCAGAAGATCTGCCTCATAGAATGTTACCGGCTTTCCGGTAATCTCCTCCACACGCTTTAATGACTCCTTGCAGGAATTGCACAGGTTGTCAACCACTACCACCTCGTAGCCTGCGTTCAACAGTTCCACACAGGTATGACTTCCAATATATCCGGCTCCGCCTGTTACCAAAATAGTAGCCATAATGTCCTCCTCTTTGCTGTTCTCAAAAATCCTGAGATTTCATGAGATTAATAATAACTTTATTTTTTATTATAAATGGAGAGTCCGGGAAAAACAATGATATTTTCTTCTGAATTCGTTCAACTTTTATCGAAGTTTTTCTATCTTCTTTTTATTTTTCCAAAAATTTGAGGAGGAATCCCTTCCCCCTCGCTTTACAAATCAATCTAATTTTCGTCTGTCTCAGAATCTTCCATCGCTTCTATCTCTTCTATAAATTTTTCTCCGCTCTCCGTTTTTACCTGTTTTCATATAATTTCATCTGATTTCATCTGGCAGAAAATTTTTCTGCGCACAGAAATGCCCGCATTTTCAGCACCGCCTTCTTCTCGATTCTTGAGACATAAGAACGGGAAATCCCCAAGTGTTTTGCGATCTCCCTCTGCGTCCACGCCCGTTTTCCCAAAAGACCATATCGCATGCTGATGACCGTCTTCTCCTGCTCGCTCAAGCAGGTCTCAAATGCTTCGTATAGTTCCCTGACATCCTGATCGAGAATGATCTCTTCCAGAAAATCCTTGTTTTCCGCCTGCACCACGTCCACAAGCGCGATTGCCTCCCCATCTTTGTCGAGACCAATCGGCTCAAACAGCGAGACCTCCCGGCTGTACTTCTTTCCTGCACGCAGGAGCATGAGAATCTCGTTCTCAATACATTTTGCCGAGTATGTCGCCAGCTTCGAGCCCCGCTCCGGATGAAACGTGTTCACCGCCTTGATCAGACCGATCGTCCCCACCGACAGAAGATCCTCCGTCTCATAGTCTGTACTCTGATATTTTTTGACCACATGAGCCACGAGTCTCAAATTTCGTTCAATCAGGATATTGCGTGCCTCCCGATCTCCCTCTCTCAAGCGTTTCAGGCAGGCACGTTCTTCTTCAGGTGTCAAAGGCTTTGGAAATGTCTGCACAGAAAAAGCCACCCTGAAGCTTACTCATGATAATGTATGCTTCGGTGGCTTTTCCAGTGCATCTTCGGCTTTTCCGAATTTGCGGTTTATTTTTATGTTCTTATGTTTGTCCGGTTTTATTTATGTTGGTCCAGTCTTATATTTGCTGTACCACTTTATTGCCGCTCAACGTGTAAAGAGCTCCGAACGCATTCGCTCCGATACGAAGCAACACTGCCATCGGCAATCCGAATAATCCCGCTGCGATTGACAAAGCTCCAAATGTATTGAACGCAGTCTGCCATGCATATCCCGCAGAATATCCCACTCCGATTCCGCCAATCATCCCGATATAGGGGTGCATCGACTTTGGAAGCAACAGGTACAAACCGATAAACAAGAGACAACCGACAACATTAAATATCCATCTGTCTCTGGCTCTTGTGATACAATCCTTCGGAAATGGAAGGCACACAGACATACAGGCAATTCCTGCCCACATTGCTCTCGGCAATCCCAAGAGATTCATAAAAAGCATCGCGCTGGAGACAGTCAGTGTCAGTCTGATGTACCATCTGCCACGCGCGGATTTCAGATCAAACTCTCTGAAAAGATCTAAAAATGTCCTCCGGTACGGACGCTTTCTCTGATTCTTATAAAAAATAATCATACAGAGAATCATTCCAACCGCAAGCCCTTCGACTCTCAAGAGATATGCCTGCCCCGTCACCGGATATCCCAAAAGAAGCAGGTATCCAAGAACAAAGGTGGAATGATTATGCATAATCACATTGTGACACCCCAGTATCATCAACAGAAATATGCAGATAACGTTGATCACAAATGCGAGGACCGGAGAAACCATATGAGCCAGACGCGGTCCCGCCATCAAAATGCCAAAAATTCCTGCAATGGAAAAAATTCCATGAGTCGTTTTGATTCCAAAATCTGCCTGACGCAACACAAGTACGGACAGCAGAACCGTGACGCCGACTACACTGTTCTCACTGCCCGTCAACTTACTGTATGCACTCACCACTGCCACACAAAACGCCATCACCAAATACACTTTGAAATTATAAATCAAAATGTGACGTATTTTTTCTTTCTTATCTGCGGTGTTTTTGATCAGTCGTTTGGAACCGGCAGAATTCAATTGTAATTCCTGATAAAATGTCATCCTTTGTTGTCTCTCCTTAACTTTAACCTTAAATCGAATATTCCCTGAGAACCAGCTCCGTGATTCCGGGGTTCTCCCCACCCGTAACTCGAAGAACCTTGGGATTCTGCCCGTGTCCAAGTTCCCGGTAAATCGCTCTCTGGATCGCATTTCCCCGGTTATATCCGTGAACAATCCGAATCCGATAAGTACTTCCATTCGCCCGCTTAATCAGCGAAGTAATTCTCTCGATCGCCTGATCCGCTGTCATTCCATGCAGATCCGCATCGATGTATGGTTCCTGTCTCATAAGTTCTCCTACTCTGTTTTTTTCTTATGTTTTCTTCATCAGATAAGTTTTTGAAATCTATTTTAACGCATACACGCTCATTTATCTACCTTATTTTTTCAAGTCAACGCTTGCAAAGACTTGAATCTTTGTTTCCCCTCACCCATTTTTATTCTTCTGCGTCAATCTTCCACCCACCCGCATAATGTATAATGAAAATTCGACAACAAAATCCCATCACAAAACTCTGGTCGATGTGCGAGATTCGCTCTTTTATCTCAAACGGCGGTGCAAGAACTTCCATCTGGATACAGTGGAGCGAGGTCAATGTGAGTTACGAAGCACCCTCCCCCTAGGTCACTCCGTTTTTTCTGATAAGAATGAGAATGTGCCATGCGCCAAAGCACGTTCTCATTCTCTATTCGTTCATTCTCCATTCGTTCATTCTCTATTTGCTGATTCTCTACTCATTTTCAGAAGCTCTTTCGTAGGCTTTGATCTTCTCGTAGAATTTCTCTTCCGCCTTGCTGAACACCGCATGTTTCTTCCAGACAAGCGCCGTCTTTGTGGAAAGCTCTGGCTCTAACGGCAGAAAATGTACGTTCGGATCGAGCACCGGATCGAGCAAATTTCTCGTCGTCACAAAGTATCCCATTCCCTGTTCTACAAGCGCAACCGGACTTCCGTGAAGCACATTGTAGGTCGCGACGATCTGCAAATGTTCCGGATCCGTCCCCGCCCAGTGTGCAATCTCATTCTGCAATCCAGCTCTCCGATGTGCCACCAGCGGAAGTCGCCGGATCTCCTCTCTCGTCACCGCACTCTGCCGTGCCAGCGGATCGTCCTTTTTCATCAGAATCCCCCACTCAGACGAATCGGGAAGTGCAAGAAAATCATACTTCACATTGTCGATTGGTCTGAGCATCACCGCAAAATCCAAAGTTCCATGATCCAATCTCTCTGAGACATCCACGGCATCCCCGCTATAAAAATAAAACCGCACGCCCGGATAGATCTGCCTGAATTCAGAAGCAACACGCAACACGGTCTCCGACATCCCTCCACCAATCTGAATCTCCCCAACAATCTCCGTGGAATCCGAGCGAATCTCACGCTCTGTCTTTTCCACAAGTTCTACAATCTCCTCTGCACGCTTGCGAAGCAAAATTCCATCTTCCGTCAGCACGATCTTTCGCTTTCCGCGAATCAGAAGCTGTTTTCCAAGATCTCGCTCCAAATCCATGATCTGTTTCGACAGAGATGGCTGAGCCATGTGCAGGCGCTCCGCTGCCCGCGTGATATTCTCCTCCCTCGCCACAGCGAGAAAATAACGCAGTTGTCGAACTTCCATCCTTTTCTTCCCCTCCCCATATCGTTCTTATCATTCCTTTTAGCTATATTTTATCATACACAATAGGTATTTGATATTATGATTTTTCAAATGTATAATGTTCACGATCACAAATCGATAACCATCGATAAAAACAGATTTTTTATATTTCCAATACAGAAGGAGGTTTTCTGGTATGAAAGTGAATACAAAGGCAAAAAAGCTCGACATGCTGAACGGACCGATCTGGAGTAAACTCCCGCAGTACGCGCTCCCTGTCGCAATGACCGGAATCTTAGAACAGCTTTTTAATGCCTCCGACCTTGCCATTGTCGGAAATTTTGCGACCACAGACCGAACCGTCGCAATCGCTGCCGTCGGCGCAAATGCCCCGGTTATCGGCGTAATTCTGAACCTGTTCATCGGTCTCTCTCTTGGAACAAACGTCGTCATCGCAAATGCGATCGGGCGTAATGACAAAAAAGCAGTGGAACGGGCTGTCCACACATCGATCGTTTTTTCCCTTCTCGGCGGACTCCTCGTCGCCCTGATCGGAGAACTCTGCATCGGATCCATGCTGACGCTTCTCCATGTTCCCGATGCGGTTTTTCCCTACGCACTCCTGTACATCCGCATCTATCTGCTCGGATTGCCGGTCATCTTCCTCTACAACTTTGAGGCGGCGATCTTTCGAAGCATCGGAGACACCAGAATCCCGCTTCAGGCTCTCGCCTTCTCCGGCATTTTAAATGTCGTGCTCAACTTGATTTTCGTTGTCGGTCTCAAGATGACCGTAAACGGCGTTGCAATCGCGACCGTGATCTCCAACGCTGTCAGCTCCCTGATCCTGTTTTATCGGCTCACACACACCGAGAAGTGGATTCAGGTTCATATCAACAAACTGCACATTCACGGAGAGTCTCTGATTAAAATTTTTCAGATCGGACTGCCTGCCGGAATCCAGACTGCGGTCTTCAATATTGCAAACGTCGTGATCCAGTCTGCAATCAACAGCCTTGGAACCGTCGTCATCGCCGCTTCAAGTGCCGCCTACAACATTGAAATTCTCGTCTACTACGTTTTCAATGCCTTCAGTCAGGCATGCACCACCTTTGTCGGTCAAAACTATGGTGCCGGACAGATCAAGCGGTGTGAGCGCACCCTGATCCTGTCTCTGATCGAGAACTCCATCGCGTCAGTCAGTGCGATTATCCTCGTCCTCAGCAGTGGAAAATTCCTGCTCTCGCTCTTCAACAGCGATCCTCAGGTCATTGAGCTTGGCTACACCCGTCTGCTCCTGATTTTCACCGCATACATCTTCAGCATGCTCTATGAAGTCATGTCCGGATATCTGCGCGGTTTTGGAATTTCCTTTATCCCCGCACTTCTGACGACGATCGGTGTCTGTGGAACGAGACTCGCCTGGGTCTACTTTGCTTTTCCGAAAAACAAGACGTTTCACACGCTCCTGATGGCATATCCGCTCAGCCTCTCGATCACAGCTGTACTGATCCTGACTGCGCTTCTGATCTGTCATCCGGCACACCGTTTTCAGGCAAAACAGGCAAAGTAAGACAAAATAAATCAAGTATAAATAAGAAAACAGGGCGAGTGCTTCATCCATCTCGCCCTGTTTTCTTATTTATTGCCTTAGTTATTTTCTTATTATCACCTTATTATTGCCCTATTATTGTTTTCTTATCGTTTTCTCGCTGTTTTACAGTCGCTTTGTCTCTTTATTCTTTCTGTCCTCATTTTTTGCTTCCACATATTGCCGGATTGTACTCATCAGCAGTTCTACATTCAGAGGTTTTGATAAATGCTCATTCATGCCCGCATGTTTGCTGAGTACAATATCGTCAGTGAACGCATTCGCCGTCATCGCAAAAATCGGAATTGTCTTTGCATCCGATCTGTTCATCTCTCGAATCAGCTTTGTCGCCGTGAGTCCGTCCATCACCGGCATCATGATGTCCATGAGAATCAAATCAAAACCATCCTCATCGGAAGAGGCAAAGAGATCGACTGCCTCTTTTCCGTTCTTTGCCATCGTCACCTCAATTCCTGCATCCTCGAGAATGAACTTTGCGATCTCCATATTCAGCTCATTGTCCTCCGCGAGAAGAACTTTTACACCCTCAAGCATCTGATCCGGTGCTTCTTTCCTGACTTCTGCACTTTCCTTATATCCGTAATCAATCTCCATCGGTATCGTGAGCGTGCAGACAGTGCCGACACCAAGTTTGCTCTCCACCTCGATCGTTCCGCCCATCATCTCGACAAGCTGTTTTGTGATCGTGAGTCCCAGTCCCGTTCCCATATAAGACGTTCTCGCATTGTCCTCCTCCTGAGAAAACGGTTCAAATGCGTGCTGAATATAGTCCGGACTCATTCCCCGTCCACTGTCCGAACAGGTAAAGCGATAGATGCCTCGTCCATTTTCACAGGAAATCTCCTCCGTAGAAAACTGGATCGTTCCGCCGTCTTTGTTATATTTAACTGCATTTCCTGCGACATTCTGCAAGATCTGCTTGAGATGGAGAGGACTTCCGATCAGATGAAAATGTTTCGTCTTCTCATGCTGGAACGAGATCGTCAAGTTTCTCGCCTCGCCGTTCATCTCCGCAATACTGCTGATCTCTCTCAAAATCTGAAACAGATTAAACGGCTTGTGTTCAAGAGTAATCGAACCGGACTCGAGCTTATTCATATCCAAGACATTGTTGACAAGATCAAGCAGAAATCCAACCGCTTCCTTCACCTTGTCTCTGCACCGCCTCAGCGTCACCACATCGTCCGAATAGTGATCGGCAATCGCAATCATTCCAAGAATTCCATTGATCGGCGTGCGAATGTCGTGACTCATCCGGCGCAGGAAATCCGTCTTTGCCATGTTGGCACGGCGGGCATCCTCCGCAGTCTCCATGAGCTTCTGCTTGTACTCGGCTTCTTTCTGCTTCTCCGCGTCGATCTGGCGAACCACATAGAGGACATTCGTCACCTGCCCATCCCGGTCGCGCTTTTTCACGATAAAACGGGCGAGATGCCACGAACCCATGATCGCATGATACTCAACTGCGACACTCTCGGTGTCGCGAAGGCGTTCCTGCAACGTGGAGACATCGAGAAACTCTTTCATCATCTCCTGATGCTCCGGAGCGACAACGCTCTCGCGTGCCTCCCTCAAGATCTCCTCTGCACTTCCACATCTACCGGTAAGGCGGTGCATATCTTCTCCCGCTGAGATCTCCTCATACGTCCCGCGAACCACATCAATCCGATAGATCAGCCAGTAGAGCTTGCTGATCGAGTTGATGATCTCGCTGTTGATCGTCGCATCGGCAAGCGCCTTCTCAAGCCGAATCTTCTGTTTTTCCTGCTCGGCAATGATATCGTCAATGTAGCGGTAGCCCATGATGACCTTGAATCCGTCGGTGTCCTGAAGGCGCGCAATCTGAACCTCAAAGAACTCCTGCCCTGCCGGATTCGGATAGGTGCGGAAACGGTACGCAAATCGCTTGTTCGTCTTGAGATACTCCATCAGATACTCTGCACTCAGTTTTTCCACGAAATCCGGTGCCGACTCTTTGACGACAAAGTGATCGAAGTAATACTGAATCCGGAAAGAAAATGACTGACGTCCCACTGTGATCTTCTGATCTGCAACCGCCGCATTCGTGTCACATCCCTGTTTCAGTGCAATCATGGTATCCTCCATGAGATCGCAATAATAAACCGAAGTGTAATCGATGCTCAGCACATCAAGAATCTTCTTTTCCTTATTCAGTTCCCGAAGACTGTTCTCTAAAGACTGCTGTTTCTGCTCCAGCTTTTCCATTATTGTCAGATTTTCTTTCAATCCTCCGATATGACCACCGATTGAGGTTAAAAGTCTCAGAGATAGCTCCGATCGGTTGCGCTCCGGATTGTCAAATCCGATACAACCATTTAACTCTCCCCTCACCAAAATCGGGATCATGATAACTGCATGCAGATCCTGCCCCTCAAACAACGCATATTCCTCGGGCATCGTCTTCTTTTGATCTTCCCAGTTCATCGAGACAATCGCTTCCCCACCGGTCAGCTTTGGCGTCCAGTTCGGCATATCCGCCAATCTTAAATTTTGCATCTCTGGCATCGTGTGACGGACTCCGTCTGCACACCACTCATGTGTCATGCGAAGAGCATTCCGATCATCGGAAGTCCAGGTGAAGAGATACGCACGATCTGACATCGAATAAGAACCTAGAGAAGCGAGGAGACGTGGCATGATCTGGTTGAGTTCCTCCATGCTGGCAACATTGTCAAACAGCTTCAAGTTGTCGAGAACGTCATCGACCGTCCCGAGCACCTCCTGGAGCGACCGATATTTCCTTGCCTGTTCGGCTTCCTTCAGGGCAAGTTCCAGTTTCTGCTGTTTTTCTTCCAACGTCTTTTTTGCCTTCTCTTCTCTGAATTTCTGTGTCAGATCGAGAACATAGGTGATCGCAAGCACATCCCCTGTCTCCTCATCCATAAACATGACGATGTGCTGTTCTGCAAGCATCGGCTCAAAAACAGCAGACTTTGTCCAGTATTTATGGAAGACGTGCGTTTCCCCTTTCTCAAAACGATGCAGAAGATTCGGAATCGATAGAAAATCAAAATAAGCCGTCTTCTGATCTTCCGACAGCTTCTCTCCCCAGAACGCAACCACATCGCTGAAACGGGCATTCTCCGGCAATCCCATCTGCTCATTCAGGCAATATTCCGTTCCATCAATCACCTGATACATATATCCCGGGACAAGATCCCTCGTCAGATTCACGCTGTAATACGCGCCTGCACTCTCAGCAAGTGAATGTTCCAGAATTTCTATCTTTTTCTTCAGTGTCTCATTTCTCATGCAAAACTCTACTTTCTTAATTTTTTCCGTCAAACGCGAAACCCTTGCGGTTTAATACCCCCCCCCGAGTTTTTCCTTCGACTCTGTACTCAACATGTTTCTCTTTTTCTTCCATGACAAAACAGGCATCAACCATATCCGTTCGGATAGTTCCTGCCCATTCTCATCATTCTACTTTTGTGATACAAAGTTATCTTTCCATCAGGTGAAACGTCCTCAATAAATCTAATAAATCCTCATTCCAAAAACGGTGGGACATGGGATATACGAAAAAACCGTCTGTGAAAATACAACTTCCACAGACGGTATGCAATAAGCAAAAATCTCCGCAAAAAGATCAGATCACTGATGCAACCGGCTGTCATAGTCCTGCGGAATTTTGAACGTAATTCCTGAAACCTTAGACCCATTTGGCTTTGTGTCCCCGTCTTTCGGCGAGTTTACTAAATATATTATTTTTCCTTCGGCAATCATGTTCCTTCTCTGAACATGAAATCAGCTTTATTATATTCTCTCGATTTCCCCATGTCAAGTAAAGGAATTCTCTTGCGCTTGATTTCGTACAATTATAAAACGTAAAAATATTAAGAAATAAGAAATTCGCTATCTTTTCGATACACGATGCGCTATGCTTCTTTTCGCATAATCACAAACTTCATCATCGGGTAGTTGATTGCCACCTGAACAAGAATATTGACTCCGTTCGCAAGATAAGTCGCAAACATTCCTCCCACAAAACGTTCGGTGTATTTCATTACATGAGGCGGAAGCCAGACGGAAATAATTCCTGCAACGGTAACTGTGAGGATATACCACCACACTTTTTTCCCGATCTCTCCATCCACACCAAATACCACTTTTCTCTGCACAAAAAAATTCACAATCTGCGCACAGACATATGCCAAAACAAATCCCAAAAATCCGCAGAGTCCTCCGTCTCCGCTCTCCTTCACCGGATAATCAAAGATGAACCAGTGAACCGGGATCTCTGACAGCCCTCGAAACAGATATCCAGATGCAATTGCCAGAACCACAAAATTTACAATCGTCGCGACATTACTCATGAGATTGAATAAAATAAACTCATACAGATCTGGATTCTTTCTCTTCCATTCTCTGATTGATTCAGCCACTTTGCTTCCTCCTTGCCCCACGCTTAAGTCTCTGATTTTTGCAGTATGCCGTGAAAAGATGGGACACTCCTGAAACATATCGCCCATTTACCAGTTCTAACAGAGCGCGAACCATGTCCATACTGACGACTCCCGCACACATTTTTGCGATCCCACGAAACGGCATATGATAGATAAACAAAAGATTCAAGTTGGGTTCCCGACTCTTGTCACTTTTTTTCTTCATCGCATCCAGAACCCGAAAGACCATCCGCGCCAGAAAACTTTTTGCTCCCTGCATCTGACAGATCGTATCATTCATCCCCAGATCCTCTCCGTGCTTCCAGCTTCCATCCGGAATCGGATGTCCAAGCAATCTCTCAAATTCTTCGTCCGAGACATCTTGAATCTGTCCTGACCAGTATGACGGGAGTTTCGTCTCCTCTTTTCGCGGAACCGGAGAACCTTCTACGAAGATCTCCTCCTCAAGATGAATCTCCTGCACATTCGATCCCGCCATAATCGTATACATTCCCGCTTCTACTTCCCAGCGATTTGTTTTTCCATTAAAATAACGAAATGCCTTATCATCGAGAGGGATCTCCACCTTCGCCGATTCTCCCGCTCTCAAAAAGATTTTCTGAAATCCCTTTAATTCCTTCTTCGGTCTGTATACCCGGCTGTCTGGTTTTGCAACATAAATCTGAACCACTTCTGCGCCATCCACGTTTCCCGTGTTCGTCACCTCGAGACAGACACGCTCCCTCGATACTCTCAGATTTTTATAGGCAAATGTCGTGTAACTCAATCCATATCCAAATGGATATTTTACCGGTATCCCCACGGTATCATAATAGCGATAACCGATGTATAACCCTTCCCGATACTCGCAGTTTCTCTCTTTTCCCGGATAGTAGTGATACGCAGGTGTGTCCTCATAGCAAATCGGATACGTCTCACTGAGTCTTCCACTCGGACATACTCTACCAGTTAAAACGTTCAAGATCGCATTCGCCCCGGCCTGACCTGCAAGATATCCATGCACAATCGCCTTAGCTTCCACATCCCAGGACATCTCCACCACCGAACCGGCGGATAAAATCACCACAACCTTATCATTTACCGCTGAGATTGCCCGCAACAATTCAATCTGGTTTTTTGGCAGACTCATCTCTTTGCGATCCATGCCCTCGGACTCCTTCTGTTCTGAAAGTCCCATATACACAAGAACCACTTCTGCATTCTGTGCCAGTTTTACCGCTTCTTCTACCAGTTTCTCATCCGGCTCTCCATTCCGGTGAAATCCCTGCGCATAGCCCAAACAGTCCAATCCACTCTGCCCGATCAGATCCAGCGTATGATCGAGTCTCGTCGGATTTACCATACTCGACCCGGCTCCCTGGTATCTTGGATCTTTTGCGAAGTCGCCAACTACCGCCACCTGTGTTCCCTGCTTTAACGGGAGGAGCTGTTCTTCATTTTTCAGAAGAACGATGCAGTTTTCCGCCACCTGTTCCGCCATCCTGTGATGCGCCATCTTATCAAACGGATTTTTTCCTTTTTCCTTTTCTGCCCGATCTGTCGTAAAAATCAGATCCAGGAGTTCATCCACCCGTTGATCCAACACTTGCTCTGACAATCTTCCCTCATTCACCGCCGTTGTGATCTCCAGGATTCCATCCATCCCAGTACTCGGCATTTCCAGATGGCTTCCCGCAATCACTCCCGCTACATGATCATTGCTTCCACCCCAATCCGATACCACAACTCCCTGAAATCCCCACTCTTCGGTCAAAATTTCTTTCAACAAGTGCTCATTCTCATTCGCATAAACACCGTTTACCATGTTGTAGGCACTCATCAGGGTCTTCGGTTTCCCCTCTTTGACTGCAATCTCAAAACCGGTCAGATAAATCTCCCTCAAAGTCCGCTCGTCCACAACGGAATTTGTTGACATTCTCCGCAGTTCCTGACTGTTCACTGCAAAATGTTTCGGACATGAGGCAACGCCCTCTTCCTGAATTCCCCGGATATAGGCAGAAGCCATTTTTCCAGCGAGATACGGGTCTTCGGAAAAATATTCAAAATTTCTTCCACACAGAGGACTTCGCTTCATATTCAGACCAGGACCTAAAAGAATGTGAACCCCCTGACTCCTCGCCTCAATTCCAAGATGATGCCCCACTTCTTCCCCGAGCTTCGGGTCCCAACTGTTTGCCATCGCAGATGCGGTCGGATAACAGGTCGCCCGGAGACTGGGATTTAAACCCAGATGATCCGCATTCCCTGCCTGTCTGCGAATTCCATGAGGACCATCCGCAAGTGTAATGGACGGAATCCCCAGACGGTCAATATTCACCGTCTCCCAAAAATTCTTTCCAGACATCAGGGAGGCCTTTTCTTCCAGCGTCATGTTCCGCACGATCTTCTCATACTTCAACTGCTTTTCCTTCATTTCTGCCTCCCTTTTCTACGTTACCTCTGTATCCCCATCTGGACTTACAGATAGTTTTCCGGATTTCGCTTCTTATCACGCACTCGCCAGATACAGCTTGCGAGCATCAGCAGGAAAAATGCACTCGCCCCTGCGATTCCTGCATAGCATCCCTTCTCCCATGGAGCCAGCGTATAAGTGATCTCAGCTCCCGGTGCAATCTGATTCATCGCATTGGAATTTGCTACCATATAACACATTTCTTTTGTCGCTTTCTGCAAATACGTTACCGTAGTCGCACTCGGATTGTCCTGATCAACAAAATTCTTTCTGTTAGACTGTAAGCATGCGGTACCTCCATTTCGGATCATCTGATCCGGGTACATAAAGTCATGAAGTGCATAATCCGTCAGCGCTGTACCATGGAAGCCCCACTCGTCTCTCAGAACTGTCTGTAACAGTGCGTGGTTTGCGCCAGACCAGGTATTTCCCACACAGTTAAATGCTGTCATCACACCCGTTGCCATGCGGAAATCCTTCTTTACCTGACGATTTCCATCCTGATCCAGATAATTAAGATCACCGACTGCTTCCTTGATTGCAATTTCAAACGGTTTCAAATAAATCTCTCTCACGGTCTGCTCCGTTGCCCACGTCATCAACAGCCACTCCGGATTCTTGTATCGATCCAGAGATTCATGCATATGCGTTCCACAGCACCAGGAACGACAGAATGCCTCCTGATCGTTCATCGCAAAATGTTTGATATACGCAAAGACTCCATATTTTCCAGCTCCTGCCACTTCCTTTGCACACAATTTTCCGGCAAGGAAACCATCCTCTGAGAAATACTCAAAGTTTCTTCCTCCAAACGGAGTTCGGTGTGTATCCAGTCCCGGAGCATACCATCCGGTCATGTCATTGACCATTCCTTCTTTTCCGACTGCCTCTCCAATCTCTTCCATCAGATCGACATTCCATGTACATGCAAGCAATGCCTCACACGGAAATGCTGACATGTAATAGGTGTCAATCTTCTCATTCTCTTCTCCTAACGCCTGATGGCGGAATGCCTGCGGACCATCATTGTCAAGTGTGGTTGGTTTTCCATACTGCGTAAATGCCTCCGTCTGAAATCCTGCTTTTCCAAGGAGCAATGCCATCTCGGATGGAGTCCACTGACTGATATAGGTCTCCCACAGCGGATCTTCAAAATCTTTTGCGCGAAGATCAATCAGGGATATTCCTGCCTTTGCGCCGGTCACCGGCATCTCCACATCCTCATCGTGGGTCGCAATGTCTTTCTTCGTACTGTAATTATTCTGATCGAGAATTTCTTTCAGCTCCTGTGGCATTACACAGTCTTCTTCTGTCGGTCTTGTCGGGAACGATTCCGCAAAACCTGCGGCACGATTCATAGTCTTATCGCCATTGGCAACTTTTAAGTTATTTCCGGTCATCTCCCGGTCAAACGCATTCTCGGCTACCGTGTAATCCGTTCCGTCTGCGTTGTGAGCGTATCGCTCGCTGTCACGCGGTCCATCCTGACCTTCTTTATAAATTCGGGTCTTGTCGATTCCGTTCTCTGCTCTGAAGACGATGGCACTGACATCCTCTGCCACTTCCAACTCCTCAGAATCTTTTACCTCTGCATAAGCCCACGCATGAGAGCCGTAAACCGTCTCTTCCACAGTGCCAAGATAGAACGAGTAATCTCCCTTATCTAACACATAGCAACGCTCATTCTGATCGTCATAGGAAGCTAAATCTTCCTCGTCCACGGCAATCGTGACCATCTGCTTTTCTCCCGGTTTCAACGTCTCCGTCTTGTCAAACCCACACAGAACAACTTTCGCCTTCTCGATTCCGCCCGAAATGTACGGTGTCTCCACATAAAGTTCTACAACATCTTTTCCTGCCGTGTCTCCGGTATTTTCAACCTCCACCTCAAACACAAACTGGCGATCCTTATAATCTGCACGGACGATATTCTGTGAGAATGTGGTGTAGGAAAGACCATAGCCAAACGGATATACAACTCCATTCTCTCGATTGTAATACGGATCGGTCACACCTTCCGGCATCTGGTCAGCGGAAAAATATCCCATATCCGCTGCCGTTTCATAAAATCGATAGCCAACATAGATACCCTCCTCATATCCCACAAACATGATCGGGCGTTCTTTCTGTGATCCATCTGTTGCCGTATAGGCAATCTTCGTATCGTATTCACAGGAGAACGGTGCATCTGCATTGTAATATGCTGGATCTCCAAAATTCTGCATTGCCGGATCTTTTAAAAGATCTACTGCATAGGTATCTGCCAAACGTCCAGAAGGACAAACCGTACCGTTTAACACATCTCCAATCGCATAAAAACCGGATTTACCAGGACCGCCCACAAACAAAATTGCGTCCACTTTTTCGTCATCCTGAAGGGTTCCAAGTTCCATCGTGTTATTGGAGTTGATGATCACAATCACCTTTCCATTTTCTCCGCGGAGTTCTTTTGCCTTGTCAAGAACCGCTTTCTCTTCATCGGTAAGTTCCAGATAATGTTTCTCTGCATTTATTCCGTAACGGTTCACACTTCCATCTTCCTTTGTCATAACCGTTGGAAGATCATGATATTCTCCGCCTCCGCGTCCAATCCACACAATCTGAACTTCATTTTGACTCGCCTGTGAATTCTGGCTTGCCTCCTCAATCTCCTCTGCATTTAACTCCGGGACATCCCAGGCTGCCACATAGGTTTTGCTCACCGTCGGGCGGGCAGGTTCTTCATTTTTATCCTCATCGGTGTAGTATCCGTTTTCTTTGAGTACCATCCAGTCTCTATAATGCTCGTTCGACCAGTTCAGATAATAGGATTCCATTCCCTCATTGATCTGAATATTTGCCTGTGCAAGTGCCTCCTTCGGTTTCACGAGATCATTCGATCCCACTGCTCCAGAACCAGATCCACCTACACTCGGATAATAAAACGACCAGCCCATCGCATTTACGGTCATTTGATTCTTCGCCGACAGTGCTTCCTCGTTCTTCGTCAACGGAAGAGCGTGATTCTGGTTTTTCAGAAGGACAATTCCTTCTGCCTCTGCCCTTCTTGCCACCTCAGCGCCAGCTTTTGCTGTCTCCTCCTTTGTCATTCCCGGCTGATTCAAACCGTAATAATCGCTATCCCAGTTCTCGGTTCCTGCCTTCGAGGACACAATGACATGTCCATTTCCAAATACCGCATCCATGACCGTGCTCCAATACTGCATCACCCCTGTCACGACCATGCTGAATACCAGAAGAAGAGAGGCAATCGACATGGAAATTGTTATGTACTTGCGATTGTTTTTCTTTTTCTTCATCTCACGTTCCCTCCAATTTTTTAAGTTTTTTCGTATCTGCATTATAGCATCTTTGCCCTTTTTGTGCCTGATTTGGCACAAACGGTCATTTTCTGGCACAAACAGCATCTGCCCCCTGCGCCGAGTGCGCTTCTTCGTTCCACTGCGGTCGGTGCATAACAAGCGCCACTGGTGCTTTCCACCCTTGCGGAGCATTTTTTGTATGATAGGACGCAATTTCTATCATATGAAAAAAGAGAGACGACACAGCTATTTTCCTGCGCCTTCCCTCTACATTTCCAAGTTTTGCTCTCTGTTTTTTCTCTCTGTCTCTGCCCTTATTCCTCTGTCGGTCTCGGAATCAAAATCCGAAGTTCAAACCAGTTTTTATTGACCGCAAACGAAACATTTCCACCATATTTTTCCACGGAATGTCGGATGCTTTTCAATCCAATCCCATGATTTTCCTTGTCCGCCTTTGTCGTCTCCGGATATCCATCCACCAACTTCAATTCTCTGTCACAATAATTTTCCACCTGAATAAAAAGGAAGCTCTTTTTCGCCGTAATCTGCACATGAATCAAACGTTTCTGTGGATCTTCGACCATCATCAGACTCTCGATCGCATTGTCTAAGGCATTTCCAAAAATCGTGCAGATGTCCGTCACATGAAGAAAATTCAAGAGTTCCCCATCTGCCACACAAGTCAGATTCATATTGTGCGCCTGACAGTACATCATCTTTCCTGTCAAAACCGTATCCAGCACATGATTGCCTGTCTGGATATCCGCCTGATTCCATTTCAGCTCCTCCTCCATCGCGTTCAACCACTGTGTCCGCTTTTCGGAATCCTGTTCTGCGCGAAGCCCCGCAATCTGATGTTTCAAATCATGATATTTCATGTTGATCAGATCAATGCTCTCCTGGTAATGGCGGTAATGATCATACTGACTCTTCAGCATCGTGTTAATCGACGCAATTTCCCGTTCTGCATTCAACTCATAAATCCGGCTCTGGTAAGCATATAAAATAGCCACTCCTCCCAAATCCACCAGCGTCCGGATATTAAAGATGTCCGCCACAAACCGACTGCTAAACGGTGTATCCTGATAAAGAAAACTTAAATTGCTGAACGCAAAGGATGCCATCACAATCAAAACGGCGGAACACAGTTCCTGCCTTGATATTTCAAGCGGAAACTGACCCTGAATCACTTTTTTCTCCAGCTTCCAGGCAATCAAAAACACCGCTCCGTAAATGGCACATAAAAGGAAAATCTGAATGATGGGTTCTGTCACTCCGATCCCGCGCACATAGCAGTCCAACTGCCATTCCAACGAGGCCGTAAATTCTGCTAGCAAAAATGCTTTGACCCCACAATACACTGCCATCTTCCAGGAAATCTTGCAGATTGTGTAAAGAAAGAAAATCATCATTCCCACCGCAAAAATCATACACGGAAGCCAAAAAAGCATGGGAAGTCTCTCTGTCAGAACAAGAACCGCACCTTGCAGGATCAGCCATACCAGCTCATAAATCAGAAAAGCTCTCCCCTCTTTCCTCTTTTTCAGAAGAAGACAATAGACGGTACAGACTCCCCATTCTGATAATGCTGTATAAAATCTTGGAATATCCTGATAAACCTGTTCCATTACAACAAACCCTCACTCATATAATTGGTCAGCACTTCCATAAATTTGTTTTTTCTGGCCCGGCTGATCAAAAGCTCCTCCCCGTGAATCAAACAGCAACCATTCTTTACGCCATCTACATGATGCATATTCACGAGGTATCCCTTATTGCTTCTAAAAAAGCCATATGGTTCCATTTTTTCTTCCATATCCTGCATTTTGGCTCTCGTCCGATATAAACCGTATTCTGTGTGAAAAATTAGCATATGTCCTTCACTCTCCACATAATAGATCGCTGAGACATCCAACTTCTGTACTCCATCTGCAACTACAATCGAGATCCACTGTTTCTCCCGCTTTTTCAACCGGCTGATTGCGCGATCAAGTTTCTGTGAGAAAGCAAAATAAGTCACCGGTTTTAAAATATAATCCAACGCATCTACCGCATATCCACGAATCGCATAGTTCGTCATGTTTGTAATAAACATAATCACAACTTCTGAATCCATCTCTCGAATCTTTTCCGCTGCTGTCATCCCATCCATAAAACGCATCTGAATATCCATCAGGATAATATCAAAATTTCCACGATAATTTTCTGTGATATCCTCTCCATCAGAAAACAGTTGAACCGAAATCTCACGTTTGCTCTCTTTCTGATACTCCTGAATGTATTCCACCATTTGTTTTACATAGAGTTCTTCATCTTCCACTATCGCAATACGGATCATTTCTCTTCTCCACCATTTTTCAATTTCTAGTTTTTTTATTTCTAATCTTTGTGTTTTTTATTTCTAATTTTTTCCATGTTTTTCCATGTTTCGGGAGTCGTTTTCCTCTTTTTCTTTTGGGAAATTTTTCTTTTTGGAAATGCTTCCCTTTTTGTACCTGCACACATCTTTCTCTTATCTTATCATAACTGCCTTACGTTTTCCAGAAAAAAGAAAACCGACCTCCAAGCATCAAAGTTTTTCTCTGACACTTAGGGTCGGTTCGTTCAGTCCGTTTCCGTCAACAACAATTCGTTACTCATTCACGGCACGGCGGATTGCAGAGAGGAGTTCGTCATACGTCTCATATGCCGGAAGTTCCGGATGATCCTTCTTGATCTGCTCGGTGCTTCGGAATAAAAATCCTGCCTTGCTTGCCTCGATCATGCCGAGATCGTTGTAGCTGTCTCCGCTCGCGATCGTCTCAAATCCGATCGACTGGAGTGCCTTCACGGTCGAATACTTGGAGTTTTCAATGCGCATCTTAAATCCGGTGATCTCTCCATTCTCTGCGACTTCAAGAGAGTTACAGAAAATTGTCGGCCAGCCAAGCTTCTTCATCAGCGGTTTTGCAAACTGGGTAAACGTATCGCTGATGATGATCACCTGTCCCATCTCACGCAGTTCATCAAGAAACTCTCTTGCGCCCGGCATCGGGTCAATCTTTGCGATCGTCTCCTGAATCTCCTTGAGTCCAAGACCGTGCTCCTTGAGGATTCCCAGTCTCCACTTCATCAGTTTGTCGTAATCCGGCTCATCTCTCGTGGTGCGCTTCAACTCCGGAATTCCGCTCGCCTCTGCAAATGCCACCCAGATCTCCGGTACCAGAACTCCCTCTAAATCCAAACAAGTAATGTACATGATTTTTCTCTCCTCCCGGCAAACGCCTGACAAAATGCCTGTATCTTAGTTTTTAATGATCTTAGCACAGGAAGCCAGATTTTTCCACCCTGTTTTTCCTCATTTTCCTGCGTTTTCTTGTATTTTCTTATGTTTTCTTGTGTTTTTTGCAGTTCTGCTACCATTCATGCGTTTCTTCATGCGTTCCATCATGTATTTCACAGACAGTAACACAGTTTTCTCTTTTTGTGTCAATAAAATAGGACTGATGCCAATAAAATGGGATTGATGGTTTTGCCGATTCGTTTTAAAATAACTAAGAAAGTAAAAAACGAAAGAAAAGAAACGATTGGAGATTTTATGATGAAAGAAGAACGTTTTCTGGATGATGGGCGAATCATTCGCACCGCTTCGATTGATGATTTGAATGCCGTCTCTGCGGTGGAGGCTGAATGTTTCCCACCTGCCGAGGCAGCCTCAAAAGAAGAATTTGAGCGCCGGATCCGCGCTTACGGCAACCATTTCTGGCTGATGTTTGAGAATGGACAACTCGTCTCTTTTGTTGACGGGATGGTCACAAATCAGGCAGATTTAACCGATGATCTCTATGAACGCGCAGAACTCCACGATGAGTCCGGCGACTGGCAGATGATCTTCGGCGTCAACACAATCCCTTCCCGCCGTAAAAAAGGATACGCCGGAGAATTGCTTCGTCAGGCAATCTCCGACGCAAAAGAGCAGGGACGCAAAGGACTTGTGCTTACCTGCAAAGATAAGTTGATTTCTTACTACGCCTCATTTGGATTTGAAAATGAGGGAATCTCTGAGTCCGTACATGGCAATGTCGTGTGGTACCAGATGCGGTTGAAGTTTTGAGTTGTCTCATCTTCTTGATGTATTTTTTCGATATTTAAGTATTAAATCAGTTAGCTCCTCTGGTGGAGAAAGTTCTGCAAACACGTTCGCACTCCGGGTTCGACGTAGCGGTGCATAAGGTCGCAAATATGCGACCTAAACACCGACGTCTCACACGGGTTTGCAAAATCTTTCCCACCGTCGGAGCCTTATCACTATCTTGCCTTATTCCATCCTAGATTTTCATAAAAATTTTAAATCAACTCTAATGTCTTTAATAAATATAACCAGAATGTCAGGGAAAACGCACTTCCACAGGTCGTCAATGCGACAATGCTTGAGGTCAGAACTCCGGCATGCCCCATATTGCGGGCCATGACATAACTGCTGACAGTCGTACTTGAGCCGAGCATGACGAGAATCGCAATCAGTTTTGCCTCTCGGAATCCGAAAAAGACTGCGATGGGAAGGAAGATTGCGCAGAGTCCGAAAAGTTTCATGAAGGTTCCAAGAAATGCCGGACCCATTCCGCTCTTTGCTTCCTTCCAGTCAAATCCGGCTCCCATCGCCATAAGTCCAAGCGGGGTTGCCATTCCACCAAGCGTGTTGACTGTCTTTAGCATGATTGCGGGCATCGGGATCTTGAGTACCGACCAGAGTGCACCGAGAAAGATACCGATAATGATCGGATTTGTCGCAATCCCGCGCAGAGTCTTTTTGATCAGAGCCGGATCATTCGTTCCGCTCTGTCCCGGACGCATGAATGAAAGAATGACCACCGCCATCACATTGTAGAGTGGGACACTTCCGACAATCATCAGCGGTGCCATTCCTGAGGTACCATAAATATTTTTGATGAACGCAATGCCGAGAATCGCTGCACTGCTTCGATACGATCCCTGTACAAACTCTCCTCGAATCGAGGAATCTTTGAGTATCAATGAGATCAGATAAACAATTGCGATACTCAAAAGCGTTGTGGCAAAACAGAATACGACAAAGCGTGTGTCCCAGACGGACGCAAAATCTTCCACTGCAAGATCACCAAACAGCAGAACCGGCAGAGCCGCCTTAAACACAAACTGGTTGAGCCCACCAATCATCTCCCCCTTGATCAGCCCAATACGCCGAAAAAAAACACCCAAAACCATCAACAAAAAGATGGGAATTGTGGCGTTCAAACTAAAAATCAGATTTTCCATAATACTTCCTCCCAGGTACTCCCCAAAAAATTACTCTGACCAATCAATCCATCCCACATTCCGAATTCAATCGCCAAAGTTTCGCACATTTGCAACAATTTCGTTTTTTATTTTGCCACGATTCACCTTCCTTGTCAAATAAAAGGGGATCCAAAAACTCTTTTCCAATGTATTCAAATTGATTTTCCTTCTCGCTTGTGGTACACTAATTCTCATGCACAAAAGGCTAGGACCACTTATACACTTATAAGTTCACCTGTATCATGGAATTCCGGTACTCCGCCTTTCCTTGTGCTATATCCAAGTTATTTTTATAAAACAGAAGGGGTTATCATCATGCACAAACACAAGAGAAGTACCTTCTCTGGAAAGCTCGGCTTTGTCCTGTCTGCCGCCGGCGCTTCTGTGGGACTGGGAAACATATGGAGATTTCCATATCTGGCAGCGAAATATGGAGGCGGAATCTTTCTGCTCGTCTATATCATCCTCGCACTGACCTTTGGTTACTCGATCATCATCGCGGAGACCTCACTCGGACGCATGACAAAGAAAAGTCCGGTAGGTGCATTTCAGAGTTTTGGAAAATCAAAAACTCGATCATTTGGCGGATGGATCAATGCAATCATTCCGATTCTGATCGTGCCGTACTACTCCGTCATTGGCGGATGGGTTATCAAATATCTGTTTGAGTATCTGAGAGGAAATGCGCAGACGCTCGCCTCCGACGGATATTTCTCCAGCTTTATCTCCAACGGACTTTCCACGGAGATCTGTTTCATCGTATTTACATTTTTTACCCTCGGCATCATCTATGCCGGTGTCCGAAACGGAATTGAGCGCGTCTCTAAATTTATGATGCCAATTCTGGTTGTCCTGTCCGTCATCATTGCGATCTATTCCACGACAAGACCGGGCGCGTTTGAGGGTGTGAAATACTTCCTCATCCCAAATGTCGCACATTTTTCGTGGATGACGGTTGTATCTGCAATGGGACAGATGTTCTACTCGCTCTCGATTGCAATGGGAATCCTGATCACCTTTGGTTCCTACATGAAAAAGGAGACTTCGATCGAGGATTCCACCCAGCATGTTGAGATTTTCGACACTGCAATCGCAATCATGGCTGGTCTTATGATCATTCCGGCAGTCTTTGCATTCTCCGGCGGAGATCCTGACACGCTTCAGGCCGGACCTGCACTGATGTTTATCACAATTCCGAAAGTCTTTGCAAATATGGGATTTGGAACCGGTGTTGGCATCCTGTTCTTCCTGCTCGTCCTGTTTGCTGCAGTGACAAGTTCGATTGCGCTGACAGAGAGTGCCGTCTCCACGTTTGAAGATGAGCTTCACTGGAGTCGAAAGAAATCAACCGTATTCATGGGCGTAATCATGGTTCTTCTCGGTACACTCTCCTGCCTCGGATACGGACCTCTCGCAAATGTGACGATCATCGGCATGCAGTTCCTGGACTTTTTTGATTTCCTGACAAACTCCGTTATGATGCCGATCGCAGCGATTGCGACCTGCCTGTTCGTGTCAAGAGTTGTAGGCGTCGAAAAAATTGAGGAAGAGGTTACCTTAAATGGACAGCCATTCCGCCGTAAAAAGATTTTCCTTTTCATGATCCGTTATCTGTGCCCGCTGTTTGCAGGAATCATCCTGATCAGCTCCGTGGCAAATGCATTTGGATGGATTTCAATGTGACATTTCGATGTGACAAAAATGGGGATACCACACAACACTGTGCGGTATCCCCATTTGCATATATGTAAGCCATCCACTCTGAGTCATGCAGATTAGGCTCTGGGACAGAAAAGATTCTGCAAACCCGTGTGAGACGTTGGTGCTTAGGTTGCGTACTTTGCAACCTTATGCACCACTACGTCGAACCCGGAGTGCGAACGAGTTTGCAGAACTTTATCTGTCAACAGAGCCGTTTCTCATTTCATGTTTTTTTGTTTCTCACTTCATATCTTTTTTTATTTACTCTTTTACAAGTGTCTCAGCACATCGCATCCTACACTTCATCGATTGCATGTCCAATATCGTGGCGCATGTATTTGTTCTCAAATTCTACCCACTCTGTTGCCTTGTAAGCATTTGCGCGAGCTTCCTTGAGATCTTTGCCGAGTGCGGTCACGCCGAGCACACGACCTCCGTTCGTCACAACGCGTCCGTTCTCATCGAACTTCGTGCCGGAATGGAAGGCGTAGTAACCCTCTGCATCCTTGAATTTCTCAAGTCCGCTGATCGGATAGCCCTTCTCGTAGTGTTCCGGATAGCCGTCAGACGCAAGCATCACGCAGACTGCTGCATTGTCCTCAAACTCCAGCTCCACCTGATCGAGAGTTCCATCGATACAAGCCTCAAACACCTCAAACAGATCATTCTTCATGCGCGGAAGCACAACCTGAGTCTCCGGATCACCGAAACGTGCATTGTACTCAAGCACCTTCGGACCATCCTCAGTCAGCATCAGTCCAAAGAAAATGATTCCCTTGAACTCTCTGCCCTCTGCTCTCATCGCATCAACCGTCGGCTGATAGATGTGTTCCCGGCAGAATGCATCGACTTCCTCGGTGTAGAACGGGCTCGGGGAGAACGTTCCCATACCGCCTGTGTTGAGTCCCTGATCGCCATCCTTCGCGCGCTTGTGATCCTGAGCGGAAGTCATGATGCGGATCGTCTTTCCATCTACAAAGGACAGAACGGAAACCTCGCGTCCGGTCATAAACTCCTCGACAACGATGCGATTTCCGGCAGAACCGAACTGCTTGTCGAGCATCAGCGTCTTCACGCCTGCCTTTGCCTCCTCGCGGTTCATGCAGATCAGCACACCTTTTCCGAGTGCAAGACCATCGGCTTTCAGTACGATCGGCATCTTAGCCGTCTCCAAATACTCAAGCGCGGACTCCGGCGTGTCAAACGTCTCATAAGTCGCCGTCGGAATGCCGTATTTCTTCATCAGATCTTTCGAGAACGCCTTTGATCCCTCGAGAATTGCCGCATTCGCTCTCGGTCCGAATGCGCGCAGTCCTGCCTTCTCAAGCACATCGATCGCACCACCTGCAAGCGGATCATCCGGTGCGACAACGGTCAGATCCACCTCATGTTCCTTTGCAAACTCTGCGAGCTTGTCAAACTCCATCACACCGATATTTACGCACTCTGCAAGCTCTGCAATTCCTGCATTGCCCGGTGCACAGTAAATTTTATCTACTTTCGGGCTCTGTGCCAGTTTCCACACGATTGCGTGCTCTCTGCCACCGCCACCAACAACCAGAACTTTCATTCTGTGTCCTCCCGTCTGTATGTTCTACCTGTATATTTTTCCTGTATAGTTTTCCTGTATCTTCTTTTTATATATTCGATTATCTTCTTTTTGCATATTCGATCCATATCTAATATCTATATGTTCGATCTTGCAGGATATCCTATTTCACTTTTCCGTTTGCAATCAGATCAATCGCCTTCGGCAGAATCACCCACTCCGCCTGCTCCATGACTCTGCGCTGTAAAATCTCAGGCGTATCGCCATCTTCTACTTCCACAGCCTTCTGCAAAATGATCGGGCCGGTGTCCATTCCGCCGTCCACAAAGTGAACCGTCGCTCCAGTTACCTTGACTCCGCGCGCAAGAGCAGCCTCATGCACCTTCAGTCCATAGTAGCCAACTCCGCAGAAAGACGGAATCAGGGACGGATGAATGTTGATGATCCGGTGCTGGTACTTCTCGACCATCTTTTCCGGAATCTTCACAAGGAAACCGGCAAGCACGATCAGGTCAAGGTTGCACGCATCGACCTGCTCAAGCAGAGCTTCGTTGAATGCCTCGCGCGTCTCAAACTGCTTCGGGGAGATGCAGATCGCAGGTATCCCATGTTTCTTTGCGCGCTCTAAGGCATAGGCGTTCGGATTGTTGCTGATTACGGTCACAATCTCTGCGTTCGTGATTTTTCCGCTGTCTACCGCGTCCAGAATCGCCTGAAGGTTCGTTCCACCTCCGGAAACCATTACTCCGACTCTCAGCATAAGGTCACTCCCTTTTCACCATCCTCGATCGAACCGATCACATACGGGGTATCTCCGGTCTCACGGATTGCGCTCATCGCCTTGTCCACATCTGCCGGATCTACTGCAACGATCATTCCGATACCCATATTGAAGGTGTTGTACATCATCTCTTCTGCGACATCGCCCTTCTTTGCAAGCATTCCAAAGATCGGCGGAACCGGATAGCTGTCCTTCTTGATCACTGCACGGGTTCCCTCTTTGAGCATACGCGGTACATTCTCATAGAAACCGCCACCTGTGATATGACTGCAAGCCTTGACTTTCACGCCTGCGTTCTTCACGCTCTTGAGTGCCTTCACATAGATTCTTGTCGGTGCAAGCAGAGCCTCACCGAGGGTCTTGCCAAGCTCGTCGTAGTAGGTGTCAAGACCTTCCTTCGTCATCTCGTTCTCAAATACCTTGCGTACCAGAGAGAAACCGTTCGAGTGAACACCGGTGGAAGCCATACCGATCAGCACATCGCCAGCCTTCAACTGCTCGCCGGTGATCATCTCCTTCTTATCGCAGACACCAACTGCAAAACCAGCCAGATCGTAATCCTCCTCCGGCATCAGACCCGGATGCTCCGCGGTCTCACCGCCGATCAGAGCTGCCTCAGACTGGAGACATCCCTCTGCCACACCCTTTACGATGTCTGCAATCTTTTCCGGATAGTTCTTGCCACATGCGATGTAGTCGAGGAAGAACAGAGGCTCACCGCCTGCACATGCGATATCATTCACGCACATCGCTACGGCATCGATACCGATCGTGTCATGCTTGTCCATGATGATGGCAAGTTTTACCTTTGTACCACATCCGTCTGTTCCGGACAGCAGAACCGGCTCTTCCATCTCCTTGATCTTTGCGAGGGAAAATGCTCCGGAAAATCCGCCGAGACCGCCTAATACTTCCTCACGCATGGTTTTCTTTACATGCTCTTTCATCAGCTCTACTGACTTGTAACCTGCTTCGATATCCACTCCGGCTTTCTTATAATCCATCTTTTTCTCCGTTCTGTCGCCCGATCTGCGACTGTGTTTTCTACATGTTTTTTAGGATAAATGTGACTGTTCAGACTGTTCAGTACCCTCACAGTTACGAATTTCTTACATCTGTGCCAGATATTCCTTGTAACCGATGTTCTCGAGCTTCTCTGCCTTCTTCACAACATCGTTCTTTAAGTTCTCTGCATATGCCTTTACTTTCTCGAGGAGAGCCTCATCAGACATTGCAAGCATCTTCGCTGCAAGAATTCCCGCATTTGCACCGCCGTTGATTGCTACGGTTGCAACCGGAATTCCGGACGGCATCTGCACGATGGAATAGAGAGAATCTACTCCTCCGAGATCGGAAGTCTTCATCGGAATTCCGATAACCGGAAGGGAGAAAAGTGCTGCGCACATACCCGGAAGATGAGCTGCCTTTCCGGCACCTGCGATGATTACCTTGATTCCTTTTCCCTCTGCGGACTTTGCCCAGTCAAAAAATACATCCGGCTCACGGTGTGCAGAAATAATCGTCATCTCATAGTCAATTCCAAACTTGTCCAGAATCTCTGCTGCCTTTGCCATAATCGGCATATCAGAGTCGCTTCCCATCACAATTCCTACTTTTGCCATTGTAAGCTCTCCTTTATTATTATATTAGTAGTTCTTATAATTAGTGCTTGTAAATGAATTATTACTTATCAATATCATAACTGATTTTTTTTGCAACGTCAATAGGGAATGGGACGAACTTTCCTAATTCTTATATAGATGAATCCCATCCTCGATTTTTCCAGAGAATAAAAAAGGGGAGTGGACAGAATTCGTCTTCTGTCTCACTCCCTCAAAAATTCTTCCTATCAGAATCACTTCAAAATCACTATCACTGCGCATCCACTCTGAGTTATACAATAGCGGAATTATACGATATCTGCAAGCGGGCAGATCTCAATGCCCTCACGCGCAAACGACTCGCGGATCTTTGCGACAAATGCAAGTGCGCTCGCACCGTCTCCGTGTACGCAGATCGAATCTGCCTTCAGGGCAATGTCTTTTCCGGTGATTGCCTGAACCTTCTGCTCCTTGACCATACGGATTACGCGCGCAATCGCCTCATTCTCATCGGTGATCATTGCGCCCTCCTTCGTTCTGGCTACGAGCGTTCCGTCCTCCTCATAGGCACGGTCTGCAAAGACCTCAGATGCTGTGCGCAGACCGCAGTCCTGTCCTGCGCGGATCATCTCACTTCCTGCAAGTGCCATCAGGATCAGCTTCGGGTTGTACTCTGCGATCGCCTCACAGATTCCCTTTGCGAGCTTATAATCCTTTGCTGCCATGTTATAGAAAGCGCCATGCGGTTTTACATGTTGCATCTCGACACCGGACGCCTTGCAGAATGCATCCAGAGCGCCAATCTGGTAAAGGGTGTAGGCTTTCGCCTCCGCCGGAGAGACATTCATGTTTCGACGACCGAATCCCATCAGATCCGGGTATCCCGGATGTGCTCCGACACGGATGCCTGCCTCCTTTGCCATCTCAATCGTCTTCTTCATCACAACCGGATCGGATGCATGAAATCCACATGCCACATTTGCAGATGTGATTAACGGAATCACCTTGTCATCCATTCCGAGTGTATAACGTCCAAAGCTCTCTCCAAGATCGCTGTTCAAATCTACACGATACATTGTCTTCTCCTCCCGTCTTCCCTATATCTATACATAGAATACCAGCGCCACAAGGCAAACGTCTGTGCAAATCCATTGCAAAGCTTATTTGCCGGTGGCGCCTATATCACATAGCATCTCTATTTGATGTGCATTATTTGATATGCATTGCATTATTTGATATGCATTGCATTCTCGATAAATCCGGTGTCTGCCTTTCCTTCGGCAAAAATCGGATGTCTCATAATCTGATACTGGAAATCCAGATTCGTCTCCACACCGATCACAAGCATCTCATTGAGTGCAGAGCGCATCTTCATCAGCGCTGCCTCTCTCGTCGGAGCATGCACAATCACCTTCGCAATCATCGAGTCATACTCGGATGGAATCTTGTATCCGGTGTAAAGTCCGGTATCGACACGAACTCCGTTTCCTGCCGGAAGATGAAGATGTCTGACAACGCCCGGGCTCGGCATAAAGTTCTTCTCCGGAATCTCCGCATTGATTCTGCACTCGATCGCATGACCTCTCGGGCGCACATCCTCCTGCGTAAAGCTCAGCGGTTCTCCCATTGCCACGCGGATCTGCTCGATAATCAGGTCGGTTCCGGTCACCATCTCCGTGACACCGTGCTCAACCTGGATTCTCGTATTCATCTCCATAAAATAGAAGTGACCCTTCGGATCAACGATGAACTCGATCGTTCCGGCATTCGTGTAGCCAACGGTCTTTGCCGCGAGAATCGCATACTTGTTCATCTCCGCGCGCATCTCGTCGCTAACGGCCGGGGACGGGGACTCCTCGATCAGCTTCTGGTGATTTCTCTGCACGGAACAGTCTCTGTCTCCGAGTGCCACGACATTTCCAAAGGAATCTGCCATGATCTGAATCTCAACGTGGCGCGGATTCTGCACAAAGCGCTCAATGTACATCGTGTCATCGCCGAATGCATTTGCGGACTCTCTCTGAGCCACGCCGAACTGGAACTCAAACTCTTCCTCGTTCTCTGCGACACGCATGCCCTTTCCGCCACCGCCGGAGGAGGCCTTGATCATAACCGGATAACCGATCTCCTTTGCCAGCTTCTTTCCGACCTCTGCGTCGTAAACCGGCTCTCTCGTGCCCGGAACAACCGGAACACCTGCATCCATCATCGTCTTTCTCGCATGGGACTTGTTTCCCATACGGTCGATGACATCCGCATCCGGACCGATGAACGCGATGCCGTTTTCCTTACAACGTCTCACAAACTCGCTGTTCTCAGACAGGAAACCATAGCCCGGATGAATCGCATCAGCGCCCATATTTTTTGCCGCCATGATAATCTGATCCATGTTCAGATAGTTGTTTTTGGCAGGTCCCTCACCGATACAGATTCTCTGATCGGCAAGCTGGACATGAAGGCTGTTCTGATCTTCCTTTGAGTAGACCGCAACACTGCGGATTCCCATATTTCTGCACGCCCGGATGATGCGGACCGCAATCTCGCCTCGATTGGCAATCAGTATTTTTTCAAACATCGTCCGCTCCTCCCTGCTCTTATAATTTCTTTACGCGGAACAACGGCTGACCATATTCCACTTTCTGCTCGTTGCTCACAAGAACAGCCTCGATCTCGCAGTCATAGTCGCACTGGATCTCATTCATCAGCTTCATTGCCTCGAGGATACATACCGTCTGACCATTCTTTACGCGGTCTCCGACTTTTACGAATGCCGGAACGTCCGGTGCAGATGCAGAGTAGAACGTACCTACGATCGGAGCGAGGATCAGCTCGATGTCATCTGCCTCCTCTTCCTTTGCCTCTGCGGTCGGCTGTGCGGTTGCCGGAACCGGAGTCGGCGCAATTCCGGTCGTCACTACCGGCGGATGAGTCAGCTTGCTCATCGTAATCTTTGTATCGCCATCCTTGATCGAAAACTCCGTCAGGGAAGAATTCTCAATAATTTTTACCAGTCCTTCAATCTTCTCTAAATCCATATGAACAATCTCCTTATCCCTAATTTTCATCGATGTTCTGATATCGCAAAATGCTTTAAATGATCTCTCACAATTATTTTTTGCAAGGCATTTGCAATCGATTTATGATCAATCTCTTATCTCTACGGATTATCCTCTTTAATCAGCGAAGAGTCGTCTCAGGCGCTTTGCAACCTGTCTGCACTCGAGAACTTCCTTACACGGCTTGTGGATCTGCACGCGCATCGCAGCAAGCTCTTTCTCCTCCTCCTGATACAGATGCTGTGCCTCCTCGACGGAGACCTCCTGGAAACGAATCTTGTGATCCGTCTTTCTCTGTACCAGTTTCGGGATATCCACACTGATCACGGTCGCAATCTTTGCATATCCGCCTGTCGTCTGACGGTCTGCGAGCAGAATGATCGGTTTTCCGTGTGACGGAACCTGAATCGATCCGAGGGCAATTCCCTCTGAGATGATATCGGATGTCGTCTTCGGAGCAATGAACGGTCCCTCGAGTCGGCAACCCATTCGGTCAAAATCGCTCGTCACGGTGAATTCCTCATTCAGGAAATTGCGGATTCCCTGCTTGCTGAACATATTGTTCTGCGGTCCCATGACCACGCGCAGGGTCACACTCTCCTGATCAAACTCATTGATGTTGAGCTTTCTTGAGAGGAAGAACGGAAGGTAGTTTCTCTTGATTCGGAAACTGATGTAATCTCCCTCCATCAGCTTTCTTCCCTTGAAACCACCGATCTTACTCTTTAAGCTCGTGCATCGGCTTCCCATGACTACCGGGATTTTCAGATAACCGGAAAAGGCGATGTAGCCACGGCTTCCTGTTCTTGCACTTCCAAATTTCAGGATGTCTCCCTTATTCATATAGAGGGCGGTGTACATCGGCACCGGCTCTCCGTTTACCTCCGGATGGAAATCTCCTCCCGTGATCGCGATGATCGAAGCAGAGGTGAATTCCAGCGTCGGACCGATCAGAGTGAACTCCAAAACGGCCTCATTCTCCGGATTATCAATCAGAAGATTTGCTATTTTAAATGACCGGACATCCATAACGCCCGAAACGCCGAATCCCTGACTCTGGTATCCCGTTCTTCCGAGATCCTGAACGGTTGTGAGCAGTCCGGCTTTTAAGATACGGATTCCCATATTACACCTCACCTTCGCGAACGGTACACTCATATTCTCCCCGCTCGACCAGTTCCTTTATTCGCAGATATTCTTCCTCATCCACCGGAACAAACCGAATGTAATCTCCGGCTTCCACCAGAATCGGAACTTCGCGCTCCGGGTCGTAAGTCTTCACCGGAGTCATTCCCATCAACTGCCAGCCACCCGGCGAATCCATCGGATAAATACCGGTCTGAGAGCCACCGATTCCGACGCTTCCCGCGTCAATCTTGATTCTCGGGGTTGCCAGTCGCGGAGTGTGAAGGCGTTCATCGAGTCCGCCGAGGTAACAGAATCCCGGAAGGAATCCGAGCATATAGATCAGATAGTCTTTCGAGCTGTGCAGGGCGATGACTTCCTCCTCCGTCATTCCCGCATGCTCTGCGATATATGCCAGATCCGGACCATATTTTCCGCCATAGCAAACCGGAATCTCGAAGACTTTCTTCTTCTCATTTCCCGCCTTCGTCTCCACTTTCAGAAGTTTTCTCATTCGCTTTGTGATCTCGCTGTAAGAGATTACACGCGGGTCGTAGTTGATCAGCAGAGAACAGAATGCCGGGATCACATCGAGAACACCCTCAATGTGCTGTTCTCTCATCAGCTGAACCGTCGCCTTAATCCTCTGGTTGATCTCTGGGCTGATCTCATTTCCAAACTGAATCAACAGGGAACTGTCACCTGCTGTCAGAATACTGATTTCACTCATGCCAAGAATCTCCTTCTTTCATTTAAAAAGGTCTTTTGAATCTTAAATTAATTTTTATATGAATTGCTTTAGATGAATCGGAAAATGGACACAGCCACAAAACTGCGCCCATTTCCATCAAGTTCTCAAATTAGAACAGACCGCCCATCTTCGTCACGAAGGTCGGAATTCCCATGTATGCGGATAAGATTACCACGATGATTCCAAGAATCAGAAGAATCGTCGGATGATGATAATCTTCTCCCATGATCGACTTCATCTGAGAAGCGATCAGGCAGATACCAAGGGTGATCGGAAGGATCAGTCCGTTGAATGCACCTGCGACAACCAGAAGAGTTGCCGGATTTCCAAGAACAACCATGATTGCTGTGGAAACCACGATGAACGCGATGATGACTGCATTCTCGTTCTTCTCAATCGACTTGTTGAACGTCTTTAAGAAGGAAACGGAGGTGTAAGCTGCACCGATGATCGAGGTAACTGCTGCGCACAGAAGAACCAGTCCTGCGAAACGATAACCGAGCTCACCTGCACCCTGACGGAATGCACTTGCTGCCGGGTTGGAAGCATCCAGCTCTGCGCCCTTTGCGACAACACCGAGAACTGCGAGGAAGAGGAAGATACGGACAACGGTTGCAATCAGCATACCCATTACAGAACTTCTGTTTACCTCATTCAGATTCTCCTTGCCGGTGATACCAGCATCGATCAGTCTGTGTGCTCCTGCGAATGTTATGTAACCGCCTACGGTTCCACCCATCAGGGTCAGGATTGCCGGGAACAACGGCTGAATACCCGTTGACGGTGCAAATGTATTTGTCACTGCCTCTCCTACCGGAGGCTTAACTACGATAATTACAATAAAGATAACCGCAATCATGATTGCGCCGAGTACCTTGGTCAGCGTATCCATCGCTGCCTTTGCGTTCTTAAACAGGAATACTGCAATTGCGATTGCTCCTGCGATGACGTATCCAACGGTCGTCGGAACACCGAGCAGAGTGTTCAGTCCAAGCGCTCCACCACCGACGTTACCGATGTTGAAGACGAGACCACCGAGGACAACCATGAAGGCTACAAAATAACCCAGTCCCGGAAGAACCTTGTTTGCCACTTCCTGTCCGCGCAGACCCGTGATACAGAGGACGCGCCAGATGTTAATCTGTGCGATTGCTGCCAGAATAACCGATACCAAGATGACGAAGCCGAAACTTCCATGGTACTGACCCGTAAATGTGGATGTCTGAGTAAGGAAACCTGGTCCGATTGCAGATGTTGCCATCAAGAATGCTGCACCTAAAAGTGCGCCACCGCCTTTTTTCTTTTCACTCATATAAAGCCCTCCTGTCGGATAAAATTTTCATACAGGAAACGCATTCCCGCACGTTTTCTCTGTATGTGGAACTTTTGTCGCGCTTCACTCACTATGATTATGTATGATGCGAATCGCAACGAACTTTTCTTTCGCAAGAAATTTTCCTGGGATTTCCCGCGAAAGCCTTCATTTCATAGAGGATGCCACTCCTTTGAATCTATGAAATGCGTTTCTTTCATAGGATTTTTCCTGTGAAATAAAAAATGGGCAGACGAATTGTGCTTTAAAAGCATCTTCGCCTTCCCATTGGAACATAGTATACCCTACATTTCTGAAAATTGCAACCTAAATGTTTATTTTTTTCAAAAAGAACCCCTCTTTTTGCACTTTTTCACATAGTAAACGGGGCATTTCCCATTTGAAACTTATTTTTTCAAAGTCAATGCCCCGTTTTTCTTTATTTTTTTCCGGTTTCACAAAAGGTTTTTAATGAGTTTCCGTCATTCCGACAGATCCGACAAGATCTGGCAGAACCATGACGGTTCCGATTCACGTGCAGTGCACGAAACAACTCGCATTCACGCGCATTTTACTCCTCTGCTTTCAGAATGATATCCTTAAGCTTTCTCTTCGGAACGTAGTGAACATCGTTCTCATCCCGGTAATAAGCGACGCTCTCTCCCTCTTCGATCTCCTTGAGCACAATCGTCTCCTTCGGCTCTCCGATTGCGACAACCAGCATCGGAACCAGATACTCCGGCAGTTTCAGCTCTTCCTTGATTCCACCGGCATTAAAACTGCCGATCATGCATCCGCCAAGTCCCTTCTCCGTCGCAGAGAGCAACATAGTCTGTGCGACAATTCCGACATCCTTCTGGTACGTATTCAGATTTGCGCCCAGACGAGTATCCTGACAAATCACAATAAATGCCGTCGGACACATCCCCGGATGCGGAAGTGTGAGATCCTTTAAAGCTCTCGCCCACTTCGTCTGCGCCTGAATCCGATCCACCTCTTCTTTCTTCCATGCAAGATAATAGCGAAACGGCTGTCCATTGATCGATGACGGGCAAAGTCTTGCACAGTCCACAAGGTCAGTCAGCTCCTCCTCCGTCACTCGTCTCTCCTCGTTGTAGCCACGGTAACTGCGGTTCTTTTTCAAAAGGTCCTTTAACATTGCGCTCTCTTCCTTTCTTTTCTCCAAGTGTTCCTCAATGCTTTCTGTATGAGATGACACATCTCAGAGTCTCTGATTACTCCCCTTTATTTTACCGCTTTTCCTATCACCTTGTCATCTCTTTTGCAGATAAAATATTGAACCGTCATACAAAAACTCCCTCCCGGCATCCATCAAATGCCGGAGAGGGAGTCTCTTCGTAAAGTTTACAACGCGTAAACCTCGCAATATAAAATTAAGCTCAAATTTCTCTTACTCGTCCCAGTTGTGGTAAACAGCCTGAACATCGTCGTCTGCATCCAGAAGATCCAGGATACGGTTCATGCGCTTGATGTCGTCCTCAGCGCTCAGCTCAACCCAGGTCTGCGGGATCATCGTAACATCAGCCTCCATCATCGGGATGCCCTCTTTCTCAAGAGCCTCACGAACTGCACTGAAGTCCTCCGGAGCAGTGATTACCTCGTAGCTGTCCTCCTCCTCGGAGAAGTCCTCTGCGCCTGCATCGAGAGCCAGCATCATCAGCTCATCCGGGTCCATCTCGCACTCTTCCTTATCGATCACGATCTGACCCTTCTTGTCGAACATGAAGGATACGCTTCCCTGTGCGCCTACGTTTCCGCCACCCTTGGTAAATGCGCTTCTTACATTTGCTGCGGTACGGTTCTTGTTGTCGGTCAGGGTATCTACGATGATTGCAACACCGTTCGGGCCGTAACCTTCGTAGGTCAGTACCTCATAGTTTACAGAGTTTGCATCGCCGGCAGCTTTCTTGATTCCGCGGTCGATGGTATCGTTGGGCATGTTGTTTGCCTTTGCCTTCGCAATTACATCACGCAGTTTGCTGTTGTTAGCAGGGTCCGGACCGCCCTCTTTTACAGCTACGGCGATCTCACGTCCGATTACGGTAAATACTTTACCCTTAGCAGCATCGTTTCTCTCTTTTTTGTGCTTGATATTGGCAAATTTAGAATGTCCTGACATAAAATAACAGCTCCTTATCTATCTTTCTCTTCTCGTCCTCATCCGCACTACTCTGCGGAACCTGTCGTGACCTCACGACAAAACATCTTTATTATTCTAACACCAAAAAGACGTAAGATCAATACTCCTGCTGAAATTTTGTCGGCGATTTTGATGTATATTTCTTAAATACCGCGCAAAAATGCTTGTAATCCGAGAATCCCGTCGCCTCTGAGATCTCCGAGATCCGGTATCTGCCCGTCTCCAAAAGTGCGGTTGCCTGCTGAACCCGGTAGCGATTTAAGAAGTCCAAAAATGTCTGCCCCGTCGCTTCCTTGAACTTTCGGCTCAAGTAACTCGCACTGACTCCAAGCTCCATTGCGATCTGCTCCACACTCAGACGCTTCTGGTAATCTTTCTGAATCCGGCGAATGCACTCTGCGACATAGCCATTCTCCATCACACGGACATTCTTTGTCGCCGTCTCGACACTCTCCTCCTCCGTTTTCCGAAGAGCGCGCTCTGCTCGCCTCTCTAAATCGATCTCCTTTTGAATCTCCGCAATCACACGCGCCAGCTCTTCCTCATCAACCGGTTTCAGGAGATAGGCACTGACCTTTGCCTCAATCGCCCGCTTTGCAAACTCAAAATCCTCATAGCTCGTCAGAAGAATGCTCTTAAACCGCAAAGTCTCCTCTGCCTGACGGATCATCTCAATCCCATCAAGGCAAGGCATACAGATATCCGCAATCACAACATCCGGACGACTCTCAAGAATCTTTTCGAGTCCCTCCTGACCATCCGAAGCCTCCGCAACGACAACGCAGTCCATCGAAAGCCAGTCGGTCGTACAGACGAGTCCCTTTCGGATCACCTCTTCATCCTCTGCGATCAGAATCCGTAGCATCTTTCTCTTCCCCCTCGTGCACCGGAATCGTCACGACGAGAGCGGTTCCCTCGCCCTCCAAGCTCCGAATCTTCACTCCATACGGACGCCCGTAGAGCAGACCTATTCTCCGGTGAATGTTATAAAGACCAGAATGACGGCTGGTATTCTCCCTCTGTTCGAGAAGATCCGCCAGATTCTTGAGTGCACTCTGGCTCATCCCCATGCCGTCATCCCTGCAAAGTAAAAATAATGTTCCCTCATGGCAGTACGCCTTCAAATTGACATGAATCTCTTTTTTCTTTCCGCCAAATCCATACTTGACCGCATTCTCGATCATCGGCTGAAGCACAAGTTTCGGAATCCAACATGAGAGCGCCTGCTCGCTGATCTCGGTCGTAAACTGAAACCGTTCTCCAAACCTGCATTTCAGGATCGCAAGATAACGAGACAGATGGTCAAGATCTTCCGAGAGAATCACTTCTCCCCCGCTGTTCTCCAGGCTGTAACGCATCAGCCCGGACAGATCTCGAACCATCTGCTCTGCGGACGAGGGGTCGAGACGACACATGTAGCGGATGTTCTCGAGCGTGTTATAGAGGAAATGCGGATTAAACTGGGACTCGAGCTGTTTGTTCTGCGCTGCCGCGACAAGCTCTGCCATCTGGCGCGCGGACTCCCGCTCCCGGCGCAGGCTCTCAATCATCTCGTTGCAGACATCTGCAATCTCGGCAAGATCCGGATCGGAATCCGCCCGGATCTCCGTCTCAAGATTCCCGTCCTGAACCTGTCTAAGCCCCCTTAAAATCCGTTCACAGTCTTCCCGTCTCTGCACTTCCCTCTTTCTTCCAAACCATGACCACATGACGCCTCATTCCTCTCCAACTTTTTCAAATCGACTCTGTGTCGACACGAGATCGACATCCATATTGAAGCCGATGTTTTGGTCAACGCCCTATCGATATCCTCTCGATGTTATAAAATATAAACACCTCTCGGGTCAAAGTCAAGGAAAGCTCTCTCGCCTGTCTCATAAATCCGGCGGTTGACCGGGTTGTAATCGGTGATCTGAATCTCCATTCCGTCCACACTCAGCTGATAGTACTGATAGGAGCCCATGAACGTCGAGAGTGTCACGGTTCCCTCAATCACACCGTTCTCCGAAAGGCTGACTGCCTCCGGGCGAAGAACAAGCTCACTCTTGTCGCCTGCCTTTGCATGAGCAAAGTTGTTGACCTCAATTGTCTCCCCTGCGACGAGAATCTTTGCCTTCTCCTCCCCTGCCTCGAGAACCTGTGCGTCGAGGAAGTTCGCCTCGCCGATGAAGTCTGCGACAAAGCGGGAATTCGGATGGTAGTAGATCTCTCTCGGCGTTCCGATCTGCTCAACTTTTCCCTTGCTCATGATGATGATCTTATCGGAAATGCTCATCGCCTCCGACTGGTCATGGGTAACGTAGATCGCAGTGATTCCGACTTTCTGCTGAATCTTTCGGATCTCCGTTCTCATCGTCACACGAAGTTTTGCGTCGAGGTTTGAGAGCGGTTCATCAAAGAGGAGCACGCCCGGCTCAAGCACAAGCGCACGCGCAAGTGCAACTCGCTGCTGCTGACCTCCGGAAAGCTGGTTCGTCATTCGGGACTCCATGCCCTCCATCTCCACAAGTTTGAGGATGTTGAGCACCTTCTCGCGTATTTCATCCTTCGGAACCTTTCGTATTTTCAGACCGTAAGCCACGTTGTCGAAAACGTTGTAGTGCGGGAGAAGCGCATAGCTCTGGAATACCATCGCGGTATCTCGCTTGTTCGGCGTCAGACCGTTGATCGGCTGATTGTCAAGGTAGATCTCTCCCTCATCCGGGCTCTCAAATCCGGCGATCATTCTGAGGATTGTCGTCTTTCCACATCCGGACGGGCCAAGCAGAGTCACGAAGGTTCCCGGCTCAATGTTCAAATCTGCGTCGTGAACGGCATAGAACTCTTTTCCTGTCTTCGGGTCATTATAAATTTTAGAGATATGTTCCAGACGGACACCTTTTTTCTTTTTTTCCATCCTGTTTTCCTCCTGCCTGATTCTATATTCCATATTTCATTCGAGTTTCTCTGACGACCTTACTCCTCTTTCATCTTCCGGCTGACTCCGAAGAACTTCATCATCAGATTCATCAGAAGAACAGCTCCGTAGGTGATCGCGATCAGCACGGTTGCATACGCACATGCGACACCATAGTTTCCTTTTTCTGCCTGCTCATTGATCTGACAGGTGATCAGCAGGAAATCCGGAGTTACGAGAAGAATGATTGCGGAGATCGCGGTGATGCTTCGCACAAATGCAGTTACAAGACCACTGAAGAACGAATCCTTGATCAGCGGAAGCGTCACGGTCATGAAAACTCGCGCGGAGTTTGCGCCCATATCGTAGGCAGACTCCTCAATCGACTTATCAATCTGGCGAAGAGCGGAGATTCCGCTTCGCGTTCCGGTCGGAAGACTTCGCACAACGAAGACGATGATCAGGATCACACCGGTTCCGTAGAGACTGCTTAAGACTCCACTTCGGAAGAGTCCGTTTGCATAACCGCGGATGTATCCGATACCGAGAACGGTTCCCGGAACTGCCATCGCAAGCATCGAGACGAACTCAATGAAACTGCGTCCGCGGAAGCGTTTCTTTACCACGAGATAGGAAATCACCATCGACAGAAAGGCGGTGATCGGTGCGGAGATCAGGGAGAGCACGAAGGAATCCTTGAACGCCTTGAGTCCGCTCGTCTTAAACATGTACTGGAACCACTTGAGGCTCAAGCTGTAATCACGTCCCCACAGCGTAAACAGAGCGCCGAACGGAACCATGATGTACATCAGAAGAACGAAGGCTGCCACGATTCCGCAGAAGATCGTCAGCGGAGTCGTCACGCTCTTGTCCTCGATCAGCATACGCATTCTCGATGCCTTTCCGGTCAGGGTTGCCGCGGTCTTCTTCTCGAGATAATACTTCTGAATCAGGAAGAGGATCACAGTCAGAGACAGGAGGACAACGGACATCGCTGCCGCACCCGTCGAGTCGTAGGCACCGGTTACCTGCAAGTAGATCGTTGTCGCGAGCGTATCATACGAACCACCGATCAGCATCGGGTTTGCAAAGTCGGCAACCGACTCGATAAACGTTACGAGAAACGCATTTCCAAGTCCCGGAAGAAGAAGCGGAAACGTCACGCTCGTAAATACCTTCCATCTCGTCGCACCCATATCGCGGGTTGCCTCCTCGAGAGAAGGATCGATGTTCTTCAAAAGTCCCTTGAGCATCAGGTAGCAGACCGGGAAGAACGTCAGCGTCTGCACGATCGCGATTCCCTTCAAGCCGTACACGTTGGAATCGTAGATGTGAAGCATGGAGCGCGTGATGATACCGCTTCGTCCAAACAGCATGATCATCGACAGCGAGAGCACAAACGGCGGGGATACAACCGGAAGCATCGACACAAGACCGAAGAGCTTTTCAAGGATCTTCGTCTTGAGCTTTACATAGACTTCCACATAGGCGAACAGAAGTCCGATCGCCGTCGAAGCCAGACCGGTGATCACGCCGAGCACCAGCGTATTGCGAAATGCATTCTGAAAACGCTCGAGGCTGAGCACACGCTTAAATACATCTAATGTAACATGTCCCTCCGCATAAAAGCTGTCCACCAGAAGCATCAGAAGCGGATACAGGATAAACAGGGACAGAAAGATCAGCAATACCACAATCATACTGATCAAAATCGGATCTGAGAAAAATTTTTTACGCTCAAGGTCAGCGCTTTGTCTTCTGGCCACAGCCAGTCCCCCTTTCTAACAAGAAACACATTGTTGTCGCCATTGCAATCATCTCGTATAATCATTTCGTACAACCATCACATCAAATCGGACAGACGCAAAAACCGCGCGGAACCGCTTTCGCAGTACCGCGCGGCAGACATTCCGTCACACTTTCCGATCAGAAAAACCGATCGAACTCTCTATGACTGACGATTACCGATGATTGCTGACTGGCCGTTCTAGCTAAGAACAAGAACCTTACTCAGTCAAGAATCTGCTCGAATCTGCACTGTCAGCAGAGCTTCCAAGTGCATTGAAGAAATCCTCTACATATTTCGCACTGTTTGCCTTTGCATCTGCGAAATCATAATCGATCGTGTTGTTCATATCCAGACCAAACTCTTCTGCTTCCTTCGGCTGTTCTGCATTGCTCAGAACGAGGAACTGATAGGAACCATTGTCCTTCGCCATGTCTACGCAATCCGGAGACAGTGCATACTCAATCCACAGCTTCGCTGCGTTCGGATGGGTGCATCCCTCGAAGATTGCGGTTGCGCCAACTTCGTAGGAAGTTCCATCTTCCGGAACGATGAGCTGAATGTTGTCATAACCCTGAAGAATCTGATAGATACCATCATGCAGGAAGCCGATTGCGATGACACACTCGCCAGGTCCTACCATCTTGGACGGACCAGAACCGGACTTCGTGTACTGAGCGATGTTCTTATCGAGTGCCTTGAAGTACTCCATCGCCTCGTCATGACCCTTCATCTGAACCATCGTGTTGATCACGAGCTTTGCAGTACCTGCAGTATTCGGGTTCGACATCATGATCAGACCCTTGTACTCTTCCTTCGTCAGGTCATCCCAGGTCTTCGGTGCATCCAGTTTCAGTCGCTCAATCTCCTCGGTGTTTACCATGAATCCGAGAATGCCCTTGTAGATTCCGTACCAGCAGTTCGTCGGGTCCTTGTACTGATCGCTGATGAGGTTCTTCGCATTGATCGCCTCATACGGCATCAGCAGGTTGGCTGCAACTGCCTCGTTGTAAGGATCTGTCGTACCGCCGAACCATACGTCCGCTGACGGTTTTCCTGCCTCCTCGGAGACCTTGGTGTAAACTTCGGAGGTGGACAGACGCTGGAATTTCGTCTTGATTCCGTAGAGTTTCTCGAAGTTCTGGCAGGCAGCGGAGAGATACTCCTCCTCACAGGAGCCATACACGGTCAATTCCCCTTCTGCCTTTGCTGCCTCGATCAGCGCGTCGAGATCTCCACTCTCGCCCGCCTCTGTGGAGGCCTCGGAAGATTCTGCAACGGTCGTCTCTTCCGTCTTCGGTGCCTCAGTCGGAGCTGTGGTTGAACCGGTACTGCTGTTTCCGCATCCGGTCAGTCCAAACAACATCGAACATGCCAGCAACAATGCCAATTTTTTCCTCATAATAAAACCCCTCCTTTTTTCTGATAGCTTGATTCTATCACAAAAAAGAAGGGGCGAAAACCCTTTTTTCAGTATGATTGTCTGATTTTCTGAACTCTTTTTATCATTTTTTGTATATATTCACAGGTGCAGTCAGGATTTTTACAAAACGGAAGTGAAAGATGTCGAACTTTTGTCCGGTTTTCCCATGTTTTTGCGTGTGATCTGACTATTTTCAGGCATGGTCTGCCAGTTCCGCCTCACTCTGCGGATCGGTCGCAATCCTCGTCACGCGGACAGAGTGAATGATTCTTCCCTCCACCTTGAGCACGGAAAACAGAAATCCGAGATACGGGATCTCCGGATGCTCGTCCTCCTTCGGAATCCGATCAAGACGGGAAATCAGCAGTCCATTGAGGGTGTCATAATTGTCGCGGTCCTCCTCCGTGAAGGAGATGCCAAGCTCCTCCTCCGCGTCCTCGAGCGGGGTCATTCCACTCATGATCAGCGCATCGCCCTCCCCGCGGACAATATACTGCTCGTCCACATCGTACTCATCCATGATATTTCCGACAATCTCCTCGAGAATATCTTCAATCGTCACAAGACCGGCAGTCTGCCCGTACTCATCCACCACAATCTCCATGTGAATCTTCTGCGACTGCATGTCCTTAAACAGAGAAGAGATGTTGCGCGTCTCCGGAATAAAATGAGCGGTTCGCATGACTCCCGGCACATTCGCAACCGCCATCCTCGCCTCATGAGGATTCTGCACATGCACCATCACATCGCGCAGATGCACCGTACCGAGAATATCGTCGAGATCCTGCCCGTAGACAGGGAAACGACTGTTGTTGCACTCCTTGAGCATGAAATCCGCAGCCTCTTTCAAAGTCTGGGACCCATCGATCGCCACAATGTTCTTGCGGTTCGTCATGATGTCCCACGCCTGCTTATCACTCATCTCAAAAATATTGGAGATCATCTCTGCCTCTCCGCTCTCTAACACGCCCTGCTCCTGTCCTTCGCTCACCATCGTCCGAATATCTTCTTCTGTCACATTTTCACGTCTGTGGTTCCGGTAGATACGAATTGCCAGAATTGTCACTCCCGCCAAAATCGCGACAAACGCCACGACCACCAGGATTGGCAACGACAAACTGCCTTCGTCCATAAGACTCAAAACTCCCTTTCTTTTACAGAGATGTCGCAAAACACAAAAAGCAGGAACCCCTGTCTTCTTCTGCTCTGCGACATCTCTTTTTGCCGTAATTGTACCTGATTTCTCCTGATTCGTCAATGGCGCAAGTGACGCGGACGGACTCTGATTCCCATTCATGCGTTGGACAACCTGTAACCGCCTCCTCTTTCACTATGTAGGCAGAAAGAAAAAGCCTCATAGTGAACGCTCCTCCGCAAACGGCAATTCCAGACTCACCATCAGCGCCTGGTTGACCTTTCCAAGCAGTTCCTCATCTATATGACAGATTCTCTCGCGGAGTCGCTGTTTGTCGATCGTCCGCAGTTGTTCTAAGAGAATCACCGAATCGCGAACCATGTCACAGCGTCGCGTGGACAATTCTACATGGGTTGGCAGTTTCGCCTTGTTCATCTTTGAGGTAATCGCCGCGCAGATCACAGTCGGGCTGTGCCGGTTTCCCACATCGTTCTGGATGATGAGAACCGGACGGACTCCACCCTGCTCCGATCCGATCACCGGGCGCAGATCTGCATAATAAATGTCTCCTCGTCTGATAATCACTGATTTCACTCCATCTCTGTCCCGCTTCTTCTCTTTCTCTCCCCCCGCCCGTTTTTCCTATGTATGTTTTACACAGTTCCAATTTTCAAAAAACATGTAAAACAAACGACTCAGAGAAAAAACAAAAGAATATGGACAGCTGTTTTAGAGCTATTATTGCCTTTCTGTGATTATTTTATGCAGAAAAACCATGTCCCGTCACGAATCCTTAAACCGTAAAACCCTCATAGTGATCATCAAAATAGTCCTTCGTTCCGATCACCTTCCCGTCTTTTAAGTAGACGCGCGGGATACGTTTTCCAAGGTCACAGCTGATCTCATAGTGGAAGCCTCCGCACCAGTCTGCGACCTCCTCCATCGAGATCCGATCATTTCCGTCCTCTCCGATCAGCGTCACCTCGGTGTCCACCTTCGCCTCCGGAATCTCACTCACATCGACCATGAACTGATCCATGCAGATGCGTCCGAGAATCGGGACACGCTTTCCTGCGATCAGCACCATTCCCTTTCCGGTCAGAGATCTCGGATAGCCATCGCCGTAACCGACCGGAACCGTCGCAACGCGCATCGGCTTCGTGACCTTGTAAAGTCCGCCGTAACTGATCTCCTGTCCCGGAACCATCTCCTTGACGTAGGTAATCCGGCTCTTCAAGCTCATCGCCGGACGCAGAGGAACGGCGTCCTTGTTCACCTCATCCGACGGATACATGCCATAGATCGAGATGCCCGCGCGCACAAGCCCCATATGCATCTCCTTAAAGTCAATGATCGCCGCACTGTTTGAGCAGTGGCGAAGCGGGATCTCGACTCCGCGTTCCTTAAGCAGATCACAGAAATGCTGATAGCGCTCATACTGGCGAACGGTCGCTCCGCGGTCTGCCTCATCGGCGCGCGCAAAATGCGTGAACAGTCCCTCAGTCTCAATTCCCGGAAGATCGGCGATCGCCTTTGCAAGGTCGGCTCCCTTCTCATCCGGCGTCATTCCGATTCGTCCCATTCCGGTGTCTAACGCGAAATGAATCGGTGCCTTGACGCCGAGGCGCTGTGCCGTCTCAGAGAACGGCTTTGCCTGCTCCATCGTAAAGATCGACGGGCGAACCTGCTGGCGAATCATCTCCTCATACTGGCTCTCATGAGAGACTCCGAGAACGAGAATCCACTTCGTAACCCCGTGACGGCGAAGCACATAGGCCTCCTCCGGCGTTGCAACCGCATATCCCGCTACAAACGGATCAATCACCTTTGCGATCGGAACGGCGCCGTGACCATATCCATCTGTCTTTACGACACCGACCATCTCTGTGCCGGGATTCAGATTTTTCTTCATAGATTCCATATTATAAACAACCGCATCCAGATCAATCGGTGCCCAGACCCGTGTATACGTCTTCATTTTTCTGTATATTCTCCTTTTGTTTCCTGTATCTGTTATCTTTTTTCTTTCTTTTATATTTAATATATCCAAACGGTCTTTTTGTCAAATTTTTCTTTTTATCAAATCATCAAATTTCTCTTTTTTGCTTGCAATTTTGGCGCTCCTCGCAAAACTTACGCAAACTTTGCGACCTCATCCGCGAGATTGCTTGCAAGCACACCGTTTTCTCCAAATTTTGCCGATGCGCTCTCACCGGCAAGCCCATGAAGGTAAACACCAAATGCCGATGCGCGGTCGCAGTCCATGCCCCGCGCAAGCAGACCGGCAATGACTCCCGTCAGCACATCTCCGGAACCGCCTTTTGCCATCGCACTGCATCCGCTCGTATTCAGCCAGACCGTTCCATCCTTATCCGCAATCAGCGTCGAGGCATCCTTCATCACACAGGTCACCCCATAGCGACTGCTGTACGCCTTGACTGCCTGAACCGGATCTTCCTTGAGCTCCGAGATCGGACAGGAACAGAGTCTTGCCATCTCGCCCATATGGGGAGTCAGAATGATATTTTCCGTGAAATACCGCGTCAGATACGGGTGGGATGCCACGGTGTTGAGTCCGTCGGCATCTAAGACCATCGGCACATACGCGTGCTCGAGAACTGCCTCGACAAGGTACTCCACATACGGCTCCTGACCGAGACCGGGGCCGAGCACAATCACATCCGCCCAGTCACACGCCTCCCTCAGAAAATCAGTCGAGTGTTCCTCCGCTGTGATCTGATCGGGATCATAGACGGAGACGACCGCCTCCGGAAGTTGCGTCTGAATCACTGCCCGATTTTCGGAAACCGTCAGGACTTTCACCAGCCCTGCACCTGTCCGGTATGCGGAAAGTGCGCTGAAATACGCCGCCCCGCTCATTCCCCGGCTTCCTGCGATCACGAGAACTTTGCCAAACGTTCCCTTATTTCCGTCCGGCTGGCGCACCGGCAGATCGGCAAGATCGGATTTTTCAAGCGACTTGCAGTCCCAGTCGACTCTCTCCAAGCTGACATCGGAAAATCCGACGTCCGCGACACGCACCTTGCCGGCATAGTTTCGCCCCGGATAGAGAAAAAGTCCCGTCTTTCCATAGCCAAATGTCACAGTGAGATCCGCTCTGAGTGCTGTTCCCATCACATGACCGGTCTGGGAATGAATTCCCGACGGCGTGTCCGTGGCAACCACCTTGGCGCCGTCGCGCTTTGCAATCTCAGAGAGCTGTTCCAAAATGCTCTTCCACTCCCCGGTGATCTCCCGCGCAAGTCCGATGCCAAACACCGCATCCACAATCACATCCCAGCTACCGGACAGATCTTCTCTTTCGCGCGTCATCGTCACGCCAAGTGACTCGGCAATCTTTTGCTGTTTGCGATGCTCCTCGGTCTCATGTTCCGGATTTCCGCCGAGAAATACCACTGCCTCATACCCTCGCCCGTGAAGGATTCTTCCGACGACAATACCGTCGGCTCCATTGTTTCCCGTTCCGCAGACAATCAAAATCCGTGCATTCTTTTTATTTCGGGCAACTTGAGCAGAGTACTGATCGAGATCGTGATCTGAATGCGAATCTAAATGCTGATCTGAATGCTGATTCGGATATCGATTCGGATATGAAGAAATCATCATCTCCTCGACTGCATCCGCAACAGCTAACCCCGCCCGCTCCATCAGGACAAGCGACGGAATCCCAATCCGCTCTATCGTGTCCTGATCAATCTGTTTCATCTGTTTACCGGTCACAAAATACCTCATCCGTCCGCCTCCTGTCCTTGATCTGTTCTCGATCTTTCTTGATCTTTCTTGATTCTATCACATTCTATCATAATTTAATGATTATTCAATTATTAATTATCGTTTATTAATTATCACTTGATTATTACTTGATTATTACTCGATTTATTACTCAATTCATCAAAATCACTGCACACGCAAAACCGGCAGGCGAAATGAGACATGCTCTTTCTCCTGCCGGTATCCGCCACATCATGTGCAAAACGATTCCGGATATTCCCAAACCGTTCCTCTTTATTTCTTTTCTTTCTCTTTCTTCTCCTTGGCGCGTCTCTCCTGCTCCTCTTTCTGATCCTGAAGACGGCACACCCGATAAGAAAGTCGCATCAGACTCTCGGACAGATGCACATTTTCTACCACAACATCATCCGGCACATTCAAGTCCACATGCGCAAAGTTCCAGATTGCCTTGATTCCCGCACTTACCAGACGGTCTGCAATCTCCGGTGCCTTTGTCTTCGGAATCGTGAGTGCTGCCATCTGCACGTTGTTGTCACGGATGAACTGTTCAAGGTCATCCACCCCGCGAATCTCAATGCCACGCACAACAAGTCCAATCAGACGCGGATTGATATCAAACATTCCCTTGATGATAAATCCACGCTTCTCAAAATTGGCATAGTTCGCAATCGCCTGTCCCAGATTACCGGCACCAATGATAATCAGGTTGTGTTTCCGGTCAATTCCAAGAATTTTTCCGATCTCGGTATATAGATATTTTACATTATATCCGTATCCCTGCTGACCAAATCCACCGAAATTATTCAAATCCTGACGGATCTGAGATGCCGTCACTTTCATCCGGGAACTCAGCTCGTTGGAGGAAATTCTCTCCACTCCAAGTTCCATTAATTCTCCCAGATAACGGTAATACCTGGGCAGACGGGTAATCACCGCCTTTGAAATCTCTCTGCCTTCCATGATTCACTGCCACCTCTCTACTGTCTGTCAACTGTTTTCTATTATAACCGTTTGCCATTTTTATGTCAAACTGTTTATATGCCTCCGTTCACGCGTTCCGCAAACGGAAATGGATTTTATGCCAGCATGGACGGCTCTCTTCAAAACCCTTCCGGATAAATGATTGAAAATTTGAAGGATTTATACTATACTTTTCGTAGTATGCCTAAATCTCTGTTTCGTTGCGTTCTGTTAAGAAGCTAATAATCCGTTAAAAAGCTAAGTAAGAAGAAACAAAAGAAACAAGAGGAAACAGACAGATTTGGGTTGAAAAACAAAATCGATTTGAAGAACAAAAATTTGAGAAACAAAAATTAAGAAGCAAAAATCAAAAAGCAAAGATTAAAAAACAAAGATTAAAAATTGAGAAACAAGAAATGAGGTTTTATTTATGATATTATCCTGCAACCATATCAGCAAGGCATTCGGAACAGACCAGATCTTGTCGGATGTCTCTTTTCATGTAGAGGATCAGGAGAAGGCTGCGATCGTCGGAATCAACGGTGCCGGCAAGTCCACTCTCTTAAAAATTATTGTCGGAGAACTCTCCCCGGACAGCGGAGAATCCGTTCTCTCCCGCGGAAAAACGCTCGGCTATCTCGCCCAGCATCAGGATCTCGAGAGCGGTCGCACGATCTATGAGGAACTAAAGGAAGTCAAACGCCCGATTATCGAGATGGAGGAGCAGATCCGCAGTCTTGAGCTTCAGATGCGCGATGCCGTCGGCGAAGAACTTGAGCAGATGCTCTCCACTTACAGCCGTTTGAACCACACCTTTGAACTCGAAAACGGATATGCGTGGAAGAGCGAGATTGTCGGCGTTCTCAAGGGTCTCGGATTCAATGAGGACGAGTTTGACAAGCAGGTTTCCACCCTCTCCGGTGGTCAGAAGACGCGTGTCTCCCTCGGTCGCCTTCTTCTCTCTAAGCCGGATGTGATCCTGCTCGATGAGCCGACGAACCATCTCGACATGGAGTCGATCTCCTGGCTTGAGAATTATCTGCGCGGATACAACGGCGCAGTTATCATCGTCGCCCATGACCGCTATTTCTTAAACCGCGTCGTGACGAAGATCGTGGAACTCGAGAATGGACGCAGTACGACTTATCTCGGAAACTACACGGATTACAGCGAGAAGAAAGCGATGATCCGTTCCGCCCAGATGAAGGCATATTTGAACCAGCAACAGGAAATCCGCCATCAGGAGGAAGTCATCGCAAAGCTCAAATCCTTCAACCGCGAAAAATCGATCAAGCGTGCGGAGAGCCGTGAAAAGATGCTCTCGAAGATCGAGATCCTCGACAAGCCTGCCGAGATCAGTGATGAGATGCGCATCAAACTTGAGCCGAATATCGTCAGCGGAAGCGATGTTCTGACGATCCGTGACTTGAGCAAATCCTTCGGTTCCCAGACACTGTTCTCCCACGCCGACATCGACGTCAAGCGCGGGGAGCGCGTCGCTGTCATCGGAAATAACGGAACCGGAAAAACGACTCTCTTGAAACTCATCAACGGCATGCTTCCATCCGACGGTGGCACGATCACGCTCGGCTCGAAGGTTCACATCGGTTACTACGATCAGGAGCACCATGTCCTTCATATGGAAAAAACCGTGTTTGAGGAAGTTCAGGATGCCTATCCGAATTTGAGCAACACGCAGGTCAGAAACATTCTGGCAGCTTTTCTGTTCACCGGAGATGACGTCTTCAAGCGGATCTCGGACTTGAGCGGTGGCGAGCGCGGACGTGTCTCCCTCGCAAAGCTGATGCTCTCCGAGGCAAACTTCCTGATCCTCGATGAGCCGACGAACCATCTCGACATCACCTCCAAGGAGATCCTCGAGGAAGCGCTCAAAAATTACACGGGAACCGTGCTCTACGTCTCCCACGACCGTTACTTCATCAACCAGACGGCAACGAGAATCCTTGAGCTGACCGGACAGACCTTCATCAACTACATCGGAAACTATGATTATTATCTCGAGAAGAAAGAGCTGATGACGGATCTCTACGCTCCGGGTGCAAATGCGCAGAACTCCGCCCAGCAGATTCCGGGCGTCGGAAAGAGTGTCTGGACTTCCGCTTCCTCAACCGCAGGAAACAGCGCAGATACCGCTTCCGACACCAAGCAGGACTGGAAAGCGCAGAAGGAAGAACAGGCGAGAATCCGCAAACGCCAGAACGATTTAAAAAAGATTGAGACGGAGATCGAAAAACTCGAGACCCGGGATGCCGAGATCGATGAGCTCCTGACTCAGGAGGAGATCTACACCGATGTCTCCCGCCTCGTCGAACTCAACAAAGAAAAAGAAGCGCTCCAGACAAATCTGGAAACGCTCTATGCACAGTGGGAGGAGCTGGCCGAATAAGCCAGCTCTTTTTCTATTTCCTATCCCCTTTACGATTCACTGTTTATGATTCACTTTTCACCATTCATAGTCATCCGATGGATCTAATTCTGATTGCTTTCATTGATCTGATTAATCTCTTGATCTAATTGCTTTCTTCTTTCGTCTCCCCGGCCTCCTGGTTGACGCCCGGTCCACCCTCGGCTCTCACGCGCTCCTGGTAGGCTTCCGCTTCCTGTCGCGCAAGTTCCGCCTGCTGTCTGTAATATTCCTTTTCCTCTTCACTGTCATTCTCATGAAGAATCTCCTCAATCACCTCGCAGACTTCAGGAGCAATCCGTTGAATCTCCTCCGTCTTTTCTCCCTCTAAATAGGCAGAGACAAGTTTTCCAAAATAAAACTTGCTGTCACTCGCGTAGTAGTCCGGAATCTCCAAAATCCCTTGGAGAACCGGGTAGGCATTCCACAGCGTCTCCATCCGCGCGTCGCCCTTCTTGTAGCAACCGGACGCATATCCAACATACTCGCACATTGCCTCAAGAAGAAATTCCGGCTTTGTCGTCTTCACTTTCTCATACTCGGAATCCATGCTGTGATAGACATAGTAGATTCCAAGATCGGTCGACGGCGCGGAGAAATACTTCTTTTTCGTGTAAAACATGATCTGCCAGCCATCTCTCACAAAACGCTCCAACCACCCTCGAGGGACAAGGTAGAGCGCATCGGTGATCAGATCCTTCTGTTCGGTCGTGACATCCGCATTTCCGATTGTCCGGATATCCCCATCGCTCTGGTGCTGTCCGTCATCACCAAAAAATTCCAATCCGAGATACTGATTTCTCGCCATATGACCATTGATGAAAAAATAGTAGGTCACGCCGTTGATTGCCAGACTTCCGCCGTCCGCCATCTCGCCATTCTCCGAAAACCAGTACCACTCTCCGCCGTATTTCAGCCATCCGGTGTGATTGCTTCCATCCGAATCCCGATAATACCAGTGGTAATTCTTGTAAATCCAGTCACTACTCCCGTCCCCCGGTGCCTCCATCGCCCAGCTCTCGCCCGCAGACAACACAATCAAAATTGTACTGATCAACAGGCTTAAAATTCGCCGAAATCTGGTTCGCCACACACACGCACATCGGTATTTTGTCACTGAAAGCCGTCCTTTCTGAATGTTTCTCTTTTCTTTTCTTTCTCTTCTCTTTCTTCTTTCTTCGTTCTTCTGTCTTGTCCTGATCTTATCCGATTTTGTTTATATTATTTCATCTTTGTTTTCTTATGCAAAAAGCTCCCCGCGGTGCGGAGAGCTCTGAAATCTTTTTTATTTCCGGTGCGCCCATTCACGCACTCTTTTTGAATGAGCAGGACGATAAGCCGGGTTATGTCGTTGGATGGTCATCTATCTAGACCAGATGTCGCCACCTGGTTCAAGCGACCTACCCGAAAGCAGACGGGCCGCCTTATGCTTTCTGTTCGGTCTTGCTTCGAGTGGGGTTTACATGTGCCCTGCCTGTTACCAGCCAGGCGGTAGTCTCTTACACTGCCTTTCCACCCTTACCGGCGCAAACCGGCGGTATATTTCTGTTGCACTGTCCCTAGAGTCACCTCCGCCAGACGTTATCTGGCACCCTGCCCTGTGAAGCCCGGACTTTCCTCTCCCACAACCTTTCGGTCTTGTGGCAGCGACCATCTGTCCTGCTCAAACGTGTCTATTCTACCATTGCTTTTTAAAACTGTCAAGTGAGTGTTCGTGTTCAAGTCAGCGCTCGCGAAAACTTGACGCGTGATTCTGGTTCGCTTACTGACATCTTCTTAACCAGCCAGAATCACTGCGCATCCATTCTGAGTTACACGCCCACTCTGAGTTACACGCGGAAACAGCTTCCGCCGACAAACTCGCGAAGAATCGAGTTCTGCGGAATGTTCTCACAGCCAACCCCGAGGAAGTAATCCAAGAATTTGAGTAAGCGTTTTGCCTCCACATACTCTGCGCTGTCGCGCGGAACGCTAAAGAGTGCCGGCTCTGCAAACTGCTTGAGCACCGCGAGCTCATAGACGAGAGCGGAGTTAAACATCACATCCGCCTCTTCCTGATACGGGAAAATATTTTCCTCCTCCCCGCGTCTCACCGACGGCCACATTCGAATCGTATCCTGAGCAGAAGCACCTCTCGTTCTCGCATCACGGACAATGCGTCGGATCAGGCGTCCATCCGTCGTCGGAATCCGGTTGTGCTCATCGATTCCAAGCTGGGTCAGCGCGCTGATATAGATCTTGAATTTATTTTCTCTCGGGAGGCTGTAAGAGAGTCTCTCGTTTAAGCAGTGGATTCCCTCAATGACCAGAATGTCATTCTCGCCGAGCGTCAGCCAGTCTCCCTGATACTCCCGCTCCCCGGTCACAAAATTGTAAACCGGAAGCTGAACGGTCTTTCCCTCTAAAAGATCCGTCATGTCCTGATTGAACTTCTCGACATCAAGGCACTCGAGCACCTCATAGTTGTAGCTTCCATCCGGATTCTTCGGGCTGTTCACACGGTTGACAAAATAGTTGTCGACGGAGATCGGATGCGGGACGAGACCATTTGCCCGAAGCTGAATCGAGAGCCGGTGAGAGAACGTCGTCTTTCCCGAGGAGGACGGACCTGCAATCATCACAAATTTCTTGTCCGGCTGGTTCTTGATCATCTCGGCAATGTCGCCCATCTTCTTTTCCATCCGGGCTTCCTGAATCAGAATCAGGTCGTTAAGTTTTCCCTTTGTGATCTGCTCATTCAACGATCCGACCGTCGGAATCTTTAAGCTTCTTCCCCAGTCCTTCGCCTCTTTCAGGACGGAGAAGAGTTTCTCCTGTGGCTGGAATTCCGGAATCTCAGTCGGATTTGAGGAATCCGGAAGCAAAAGCACGAGCCCATGCTGGTAGGCAATCACATCAAAATACTGGATGTATCCGGTGTTCTGCACCATGTATCCATAGTTGTAGTCCTCAAATTTTCCAATGCTGTAAATGTTTACGCGGGACACTCTTCTGTAATGGAACAGTCTCTCCTTATCATACATCTTGTGCTGGTGAAAGAGTTCCACCGCCTCATCCGTATTCATGCTCCGCTTCATAATCGGAATCGATGCATTCACATAGGCACGCATCTGATCCCGGATCTTTCCCGCCATCTCCGGTGTCACCTCAAAATCCCCGATCGGCTCCATAAAAAGACCATTTCCGATCGAGAAATCCACAGCAACTTTTTTCAGACGATCCTTGCCAATCACCTCATAGATTGCTTTTAGCAAAATCAGCACTGCACTTCTCTGATACGTCATGATGCCCGGTCTGTCCTTCGCCGTCAGAAACGTGATCTCCGTCCCGTCTTTAACTCGCTTATGCAGTTCCTGAAGTTTTCCATTCACTCTCGCGAGAAGAATGTCGTACTCAAATTTTCTCTGATAAAGCGCCGCCACATCCATAAGGAGGGTCTCTTCCTCAAACTCTCTCGCTTCGCCTTCTACTGTCACATGAATCATTTGCCCATCCTCCTGTTGTCCATCCATTGCTTGACTCACACTACACGCTACATGCTACAAAATATGTTACTGTTCACGCGCACGTGTCCAGTAACGGAATTTGCCGTGGCTTCGCATTTAAATACGACAAATTCCCGCTACCACCACGTTATCTTACGGCACTTTCGGTTCCAAAAGTGCCTACCTCTGAACAGTAACCAAAATATCACAAATGCTCACTTATTCATTTTTACTTCACTTTTTACTTTTCTACTCGCAAACCTGTGCTGACACACTCACTCGCCTGTTTACACAGGCGGTTTGCTCATTTTTTTGTTTTTCTTTTTGCGCTCATTACATTACAACCGCTGGGAATGCCGGATCTGCCTGGATCACGCTGATCTGATCAGAAAATGTCTTTTTCAGATACTCCGCTATAAATGGAATAAAAATATGTTCCAGACCGTAATGACCTGCATCGATGATCGCCATTCCACATGCCACCGCATCGATTCCATCGTGATGTCCGATATCCCCGGTGATCAGAACTTCCGCGCCCTGAGCAATCGCAGTCTGCACCATGCTTCCACCTGATCCCGGTGAGATTGCGACGCGACGAATCTCCCCTATCAGTTTCTGACTCCCATACACCGTCACAAACGGCAGGTCAAATGCCATCTTCACCTGCTGTGCGATCTGCTCGAGTGTCATCGTCTTGGGAAGCTCACCGATCTTTCCGATTCCACAGGCTCCATTCTCATTCTGCACCGTTATCTCAAGCGGTGCCTCTGCATTTAAACCAATTCTCTCGGATGCTAAATCTGCCATGCATCCCGGCGCAATATCAAAATTTGTGTGCATCGCAAAATAGCTGATGTCTGCCTGAATCATCCGCACAATCCGTCTGCTGATAAACTGCTCGTCATTGATCTGCTTGAGTGCCCTGAAAATCAGCGGATGGTGGGTCACAATCATATCCGCATGGATCCGGATCGCCTGATCGATCACCTCATCCGTCGCATCGAGAGCAACCAGAATTGTCTTCACTTCCTTATCTGCCCGCCCTGCCAGAAATCCCGGATTGTCCCAGTCACAGGCATAAGCCCGCGGAGCAAGCTCATCTAAAGCCTTTATGATCTCTCTGCACTGCATAATTTCTGCTTTGCCTCCTCAATCTGCTGTAAGAGCGCGGAGATCTCCTCCAACCGAGCTTTCGCGCCCTCTCTCTCCTGTTTATTCAAATGTTCTGCAATCTCCCGATACTGACGCTCTTCTTTATCAAGAAGATCTCTAAGTACCGGAATGGAATCCTCGGTCAGGCACATGCCGTAGCGGTATTCTGCCTCCGAATCGGCATGCATCGTTCCATGTTCCACGCGCATGATCGTATAGTACTTTCCATCCTCCTCAAGCATTCTCTCCTCGCGGATCGCAAGCCCAAGTTCTTCTAAACCATGACGGAAGATTGCAAGTTCCGACTGCGGAGATAAAAGAAACGTCGAAATTCCGGCAATGACCGCCGGATCTGCCGATTTCAGGATGCGAAGCATCAACTCTCCACCCATTCCGGCAATCACAACGGTGTCTGCCTCTCCCGCCTGCAATTTTTGCATGCCATCGCTGAGTCGCGTCTCAATCCGCTTCTGCATCCCACACGCAAGAACGTGCTCCTGCGCGCGCTGAAGCGGGCCCTTTCTCACATCCATCGCAAGCGCCCGTCCCGCTTTCTCAAGCTCCATCAGGCGGATCGGCACAAAACCGTGATCCGTTCCGATATCCGCGACACAGCTGTCCTCTCCGGTCACAGGAACCATCTCCACAATCGTCTCAAGTCTCTTTGATAATTTTATCTGCACAGAATCTGTATCTCTCTTTCCATAATCTTTTCTTCTATTCTTTTATAAACAATAAATAAACAACAACTATTTAATCCAGATAATCCTTCAATTTCCGGCACCGGCTCGGATGGCGCAGTTTGCGCAGTGCCTTCGCCTCAATCTGGCGGATTCGCTCTCTCGTCACATGGAATTCTCCGCCGACCTCCTCAAGCGTCTTTGGCTTTCCATCATCGAGTCCAAAACGCAGACGAAGTACCTTCTGCTCCCTCTCCGTCAGCGTTGAGAGTGCCTCCATCAGCTGTTCATGCAGGAGCGTAAACGCTGCCTCCTCCGCCGGAACAGCGACATGATCATCCTGAATGAAATCCCCAAGATGACTGTCTTCCTCCTCGCCGATCGGGGTTTCAAGCGAAACCGGGTCCTGAGAAATCTTTCGGATCTCGCGCACACGCTCCGGCGGAATCTCCATGCGCTTCGCAATCTCCTCAACGGTTGGTTCCCGTCCGAGTTCCTGAACGAGCTGTCTCGAAGTGCGCACCAGACGGTTGATCGTCTCAACCATGTGTACCGGAATTCGGATCGTTCTCGCCTGATCGGCAATCGCACGCGTGATCGCCTGACGAATCCACCACGTCGCATACGTTGAAAACTTGTATCCCTTCCGGTAATCAAATTTCTCGACTGCCTTGATCAGTCCGAGATTTCCCTCCTGAATCAGATCGAGAAACTGCATTCCGCGTCCCACATAGCGCTTTGCAATGCTGACAACAAGGCGCAGATTTGCCTCTGCAAGACGTTTTCTCGCCTCCTGATCCCCAAGCTCCATCTTCTTTGCAAGCTCGATCTCCTCATCGGTGGAGAGAAGCGGAATCTTTCCAATTTCCTTTAAATACATGCGAACCGGATCTTCAATCCCGACACCTTCCGGAACAGAGAGATCAATCTTCTCCGGATCGATCTCCTCCTCATCCTCAAGATCTTCCTCGGAAAACAGATCCGGGTCCATCTCGTCTTCCTCTTCCGTTCTCAGGACATCTACATGATGGCGGTCCAGGAATTCATAAATTCGATCCAGTTTTTCCGGGTCCAGAATTTCTCCGCGAAAGAAATCCAGAATTTCCCGATTTTCCAGCACATTTTTCTTTTTGCGTGCCTCTTCCACAAGGTGCGTCAGTTTTTCCTCAAATGTCTGCGTCTGCTTCTGTTCTTCCATAGTTATCCGCCCTTTCCATAAGATGTGTTCCAAAAATTCCGTCGTTCCACTTACCTGTATAAATCTTCTCTTACACCGATACCATATAACGATACCATATAAATCGCAGGAATCAGCTTGTATCGATTCCGTCAATCGCCTCTCTCGTTTTTGTAATGGTATTGTCTAATCTAATCGTCTCTCGCCTCTTTGTCCCTCTGTCTGCATCCGTATCAAGGATCGTATCAAAAATCAGTCAATCATCAGTCAATCTCAATGTGAAGCGTCTTTAAGGATGCCTGCTCCTGAATAATTTTCTGCAACTGCGCAATATCCACAGCGCGTCGACTTGCCTCATCCAGACTGTGCTTGCGCACTTTCAGCACGGTATCCGAAAATGCCTTTTTCTGCTCCTCATTATTCAATGACTCCTTCAGATTTGCGTGAAAGAGTCCAGCCACCTCTTTGTATTGTTCTTCATCATTGATAAAATGATTCAGAATTTCTGCCGGATTGAGATTTCCCTTCTCCTGCTCTGCAAATACCATCTCTGCCACCTGGTGATAAAGCGGTTCATCAAAGTCATCCGGTCCGATAATCCCATGAATTTTCTCAAAAAGTTTTGGTTTTTCAATCAGCCAGGTTAGAAGAAGTCGCTGGGAACGTCGGATTCCTTCATCCTTATCGACTTTCTTTCGGCCCCGATTTTCACCACCATTTAAACCATTTCCGGAATTTCCATATTCGGAATTTTGACCGGATCGATCTCCGAGACCACGGCTGAGACCGAGGCGATTTACGAGACTTCTCAAATCCTTGTACGAAATCATCTGCTCTCTCGCAACTGCCTGAATGTAATTGTCCCGCTCCAACGGCTCCGCAAACTCAAGAAGTTTCTCTGCCGTCGCGTGGATAAACTTTGTCCTCTGCTCCGGGTCCTGCATCTGGTAGTCTCGCTTGAGCACCTCAATCTCAAAAAGAAAACTGTTCTTGGCATCCGCAATCCGCTCCCGAAATGCATCTGCACCCATATTTTTGATGAATTCATCCGGGTCCTTGTACGGCTTCAAATTCAGAACCTTTGCGGAAACGCCGACGTTTCTCAAAATCGGAATTGCCCGGAGTGCTGCCTTCACACCCGCGCCATCGCTGTCGTAGGTGAGGATCACAAGCTCCGTGTAACGCTTGAGGAGCATTGCCTGCTGAGAGGTGAACGCGGTTCCAAGCGAAGCCACCGCATTCTGAAATCCCGCCTGTTGCATCGCAATCACATCCATATAGCCCTCGCAGAGCAGGATGTACTTCTCCCGACTCGTCCGCGCGTAATTTAACCCGTACAGATTTCGGCTCTTATCAAACACGATCGTCTCCGGGGAGTTTAAATATTTCGGCTCTCCATCCCCGAGCACACGCCCTCCGAAACCGATCACGCGGTTGTTGATGTCCATGATCGGAAACATCACACGATTCCAAAACTTGTCATAGGTTCCGCGCTCCTCGATCGTCACAAGACCAGACTCTTTGAGGATCTCATCCCCATATCCCTTTGAGCGCAGATACTGATAGAGGTCATTTCCTGTCTTATTTGCAAATCCAAGCCCGAATCTGCGGATCGTATCGTCGCTGAGTGCTCGCTTTTTGAAATACTCATATCCGATCTTTCCGTGGGGCTGATGCAAATGGTAGTAAAAGTAGTTTGCCGCCAACTTATTGATCTCCAGGATTGTCGAGCGTTTGTCTTCTCTTGCGCGCTCCTCCTGAGTATATTCAATCTCCGGAAGTTTTACGCCTGCCCGATCAGCAAGACGTTTCATCGCCTCCGGAAATGTATCGTTCTCATATTCCATCACAAACGTGATGACATTTCCGCCAGCTCCGCACCCGAAGCAGTAATACATCTGTTTCTGGGGAGATACCGAAAAGGACGGAGATTTCTCGTTGTGAAACGGACAAAGTCCAAAATAGTTGCTTCCCTTTTTTTGCAGATTTACATACTGAGAAACAATGTCCACAATATCATTTCTCGTTCGTACTTCCTCTATTACTTCCTCCGGATAATACATTTCTGCTCCTTTTTTCATTATTAAATCAATTAATATTTTTCTTTTGCGCCTATTATAGCATATTTTCTGAATTTTTAATACCAATAATACAAAAACAGCAAAGCAATCAGATTTTTCATTTCCTTTGCCTTGCTGTCCTTTGTAGTCTCTCTTTTTTTGAGTCTTTTTTGAATTTTTCTAATTCGATCTTGCTCTTTGTCTTATTTCAGGAAACCGTTGACAATCTGAGCCTCTGCCTCTTCCTCGGTAAGTCCCAACGTCATCAGCTTGATGATCTGCTCGCCGGCAATCTTTCCGATCGCTGCCTCATGGATCAGAGCTGCATCGATGTCATTTGCCTCCAACTGAGGAATTGCAAGAATCCTTGCATCTCCCATGATGATTGCGTCACACTCGGTATGACCGGTACACTTTGCATTTCCGACAATGCGGGAATCAAACTTCTGGTAGGAATGATCCTTCGCAACGGAACGGGATACGACATCTGCACTTGCGTCATCTCCATTCAGAGTCACGGTGTATCCGCTGACTGCATGCTGATCTCCGTGGGTCAAGAGACGCTCACGAACAACAAGCTTTGCTCCGGATGCCAGCTCTGCGGTCGTCATACGGTTTGTGGAATCCACACCCTTGATCTGGACCATCTCCATCTCCATCGTGCTTCCCTCTTCCATATATGCCTCAGTAACCGGATTCAGGATTCTCTTTCCATCTCCGTCACCCTCGCCGTAATGCTTCTCGACATATTTCACTTTCGCGTTCTTTCCGACAAAGAAGCGATGAACGCCGTCATGCTGGGAGTCCTGATTTCCGCAGTTGTGAATTCCGCATCCTGCCACAATCACAACGTCACAGTCCTCTCCAATATAGAAATCATTGTATACAACCTCTTTGAGTCCGCTTGCACTCAGAACAACCGGAATATGAACACTCTCATGCTTTGTGCCCGGCTTGATGCGGATATCGATTCCGCTCTTATCGGTCTTGGATACGATGTCAATGTTCGCTGTCGTATTTCTTCCTGCCATCTGACCGTTTGCACGGATGTTGTATGCGCCCTCCGGAACGCTGTGGAGGTCTGCTACCTCCTCAAGAATGTGCTTCTGAATCTCGTCAATCATGCCTGTGCCCCTCCCTGATAATATTTGTCGCAGGGATTCATAGCCGATGCCGTGCCAAGAAGTCCCGGAAGAATCTCATCTTTTGCGCCATGCTTGCTCACCTGTCCATCTGCGATCACAACAATCTCGTCTGCGATGTCCAGAATTCTCTCCTGATGGGAAATGATCAGGATCGAACCATCGGTCTGCTTTCTCATGCGCTCAAACACCTGAATCAGGTTCTGGAAGCTCCACAGATCGATTCCTGCCTCCGGCTCATCAAATACGGACAGCTTCGTTCCTCTCGCCAGAACCGTCGCAATCTCGATACGCTTCAACTCTCCACCGGAAAGGCTTGCGTTGACCTCTCGGTTGATATAATCCTTCGCGCACAGTCCAACCTCAGACAGATATTTGCAGGCATCTGCCGGAGACAGGTTCTGCTTGGATGCCAGACGGATCAGATCAAGCACCTGAATTCCCTTAAAGCGAACCGGCTGCTGGAATGCAAAGCTGATTCCCAGATTTGCTCGCTCCGTGATCGTCTTATCGGTGATGTCCTCACCATTAAAATAAATCTTTCCCGAAGTTGGACGCTCGATTCCCGCAATCAGCTTCGCCAGTGTAGACTTTCCTCCTCCGTTCGGACCCGTAATTACTACAAACTTGTGATCATCCACATTCAAGCTGATGTTGCGGATAATCTCTTTTTGTCCCTTTTCTCCTGGTACTTCAAAGGACACATTCTCTAATGTCAGCATAACTCCCTCCATACACCTCTGTATACATCTGAATCTTCCAATCTCCTCTTTCGATCAATCACCAGACCCTGAGATACATTTTTCCTTCTATACGATTTCTTTTTGCCGGACTTCACAGGTTTTCTATTTTAATTAATCTTCATTAATTGGTTTTGTTCTCTTTTTTTGTTTTCCTGTTTTTACCGCCAAAGTCTATTATATACCAACTTGGTCGGTTTTACAAGAAAACCTATCATTTCATGCAAAAATAAAGAATATGCCGAGTGCTGTTCACGGGTAGGCATTTTCTGAACTGAAAATGCCGTAAAATACAGTAGAGGTAGCAGATTTTGCCGATCTGGAATGCGAAGCATCGGCAAAATCCGTTGCTGTTTGCGCAAAGCGTGAACAGTAACATGTGCCGAGTGCGCATCTTCGCAGAGCGTTTTGTTTTTCAGAACGCAATTTTCTATGAAACAAAAAAAGCAGAGAACTCATCACTTTGTTCTCTGCTTTCTCTCTTCTGTCGTGCAGAAGAAGGGAGTCGAACCCTCAAGGTATTGCTACCACACGGACCTGAACCGTGCGCGTCTGCCAATTCCGCCACTTCTGCAAACCGTTGCTCCGGCAAGGTGCCCGCCGAACCAACGAATGATATTATATCGTGTCTCTATAAAAAAGTCAACTGTTTTCTTTCCTACTTTAACTATTTTTGAATATTTTTCACGCGTGACCCATCGTGTGTTTCCACTTTCCGGTTCGATACTCTCGATAGGAAATTGCCCAGTTTGCAAACCAGCCGAGCGGAACTGCACACCAGACCATCGAAATGCCAAAGATAGGCGAAAATGCAAAGGCAACGATCACGCGGATGCTTAAGTTGACCAGATTCGCCACCGTAAACATCTTCGTGTCTCCTGCTCCACGCAGAACGCCATCGACTGCCATCTTAAACCCAATCAGGCAGAAAAACCATCCCATAAATGTCAGATAGCCATTTCCTGTTGAAAGCGCAGTTGCTGTGCCGTCTGTTCCGAGGAAAAGTGCCATCAGACCATCATGAAAGATCTCAAGCCACAGACAGATGACCACGGCAAAAATGAGCACCATCCTGCTCGCCGACTTTAGTCCCTCGCGAACTCGCTCCGGCTGGTTTGCCCCGAGATTCTGTGCGGTGTAGGATGAGAGTGCATTTCCGATTCCACTCATCGGCACACAGCAAATCGACTCGATTCGCATTGCCGCTGAAAAACCCGCAAGTGCCTCTGATCCAAACCCATTCACGACCGACTGCACAAGCATCATTCCGATCGAAACCGTGGACTGTTGAAGAATCGATGGAAGCGCAATCTTCACCATCTCCGAAAGTTCCGATCCATCAAACAGGCAAACATGATCTGCCGGGAACGGTTTTAACTCATGCAGTAAGACCAAAAATGAGAGCACTGCGGAAACACCCTGTGCGAGAAAAGTCGCCCACGCGACACCGGCAACTCCCATCGCAAACTGTGTAACTAAAATCCAGTCAAGCACAACATTAAAAATAGAAGAAAAAATCAGGAAGTACAGCGGAATCCGGCTTTTTCCAAGTGCATTAAACATCGAGGATTCAATGTTGTACATGAACAAAAACGGCAATCCATAAAAATAAATATTGAGATAAAGCACGGCAATCTCCAGCGCATCTGCCGGTGTATTTAATGCAGTCATAATCTGTCGGCTGAACGTGAGTCCAAAACCTGCCAGAAGGACCGCCACTCCGAGAAAAACAAGACATGCTGTGTAGAGCGCGGATTTCATCCTGGCATATTCTTTTGCGCCGAATGCCCGGCTGACGATAACCGAGGCTCCAATTCCTCCACCGATCGCAACACAGATAAACACCGTTGTCAGCGCATACGAAGCTCCAACTGCTGCTAACGCCTGCTCCCCGACATATCGCCCCACAATTGCAGAATCCACCATTGTATACAACTGTTGAAACAGGTTGCCAATCATCATCGGCAATGCAAACTGAAACAACGCTTTCGCCGGCGTCTCCCGAATCAAATATTCTGCTTCTCTATTCACCCTTCTTGTCCGCCTTTCTCTGACTTCTCTAACTTTTACTTTTTTCGATTACACCTTTATCCTCTGCCTTATAGCCCCTTGCATTCCATTCGGAGCAAAAAGTTCGAATTGACATCACCTCGAAAGAGGAGGCCACGCCTACTGCGTAGCCCCCTCTCCCTCTTATCTTTTCTGTTTCTTCAACGCTTTATACCACGATTGTTTCGTTGCAGATTTGTTACAAATTCGTTGATGGTCTCTTACTGGCACACACCATCTGCATCCACCTGATAGCCATCCGGAGTCGTTGCATTTGCATACATAGCTCCTATCGGCATATTCGTGGTCATCTGGTATTCCCACTTCTGTGTCTCAGAGTTGTAAGTCCAACCGCTTGCGCCTCCTACGATCGGATTGAAGTAGTACCACTTACCATCAATCTGTACCCAACCGATTGCCATTGCTCCCGTTACCGGATCCAGATAATACCAGTATCCATCCTTGCTGTCCTTTAACCAACCCTTGTAGGTCTGACCTGCATAAGCACTCTCTGTGAATACATAGTACCAGATTCCGCTTTCATCCAGCTTCCACTCTCCTGCCGGAAGGGAAGTGGTTGTTGCCGTAGAAGTTGCCGGACGAGAACTTCCGGAACCGCGGGAACTAGAACCACCTGAGCTCGAACTACCAGAACCGGAACTGCTGGAACTGCCGGAGTTAGAGCTTCCGGAGCCTGAGCCCGTATTGTCAGATCCCGTGTTATCTGAACCTGAATTATCTGATCCCGTGTTGCCAGAATTATCAGATCCGGAATTGTCTGTACCAGAGTTTCCATTATCAGATCCATTATTTCCGTTATCACCTGTACCTGGCTTATCCGGCGTTTCTTCTCCACCACCGGTTCCCGGCTTATCCGGTGTCTCTTCTCCACCACCAGTTCCCGGCTTATCTGGCGTCTCTTCTCCACCACCGGTTCCCGGCTTATCCGGTGTCTCTTCTCCGCCACCGGTTCCCGGCTTATCCGGTGTCTCTGTTTCATCCTTCTTCGGCTTAATTACAATGCCGTCTTCCAGAATCACTTCCACACTGCTGTAATTTGTCGTCTCGATCGTCTTAATCGATACCGTATAACTTCCTGCTTCAACCGGTGCTTCTGCGCTTCCATTGTAAAGAACTTCTGTCTCTACGGAAAGCGGTTCGTCATCCACACCAATTACTTCGTAGCTTGCCGGATGAGCCTCACCGTCATAGGTGTACTCTGCCTTTGCAAGACGAATCTGCGGTTCTGCCTTTGCAATGATCACTGCATCCTCAACGGTAACAGGTGCAACTGCATAATCCCCATCTGTCTCGACAACTGCCACAACATCGTAACGTCCAGCCTCTGTCGGAACTTCCTCACTGCCATTGTAAGTCACTTTCAATGTGTAAGTACCCTGCTCCAGACCAGAAACCATGCAGTATGCCGGGTGCTTCTGTCCGTCGTAAGTTACCTGGAACGGAATTACGCGAACACTTGCAGTCTCAGCCGGTGTGATCACGACTGCACCCTCACGAACTACGGTCACAGACTTGTAATCCTGAGTCTCAGCAGTCTGAACCGTCACATCATACGTTCCTGCATGTACCGGTGCTTCTGTGCTGTCTCCATACCAGACAGTCGTCTCTACCGCCATCTGCTCTCCGTCTTTATCAAGAACGGAATACTCTGCGGTATGTGCACTTCCGTCATAGACAGTTGTTACCTGTCCAATCTGAACGGTCGGCTCTGCCTTTGCAATCACAACTGCCTCAGCCACAGTCACCTCTACGCGCTCATAATCCTCCGTCGCCTCGATGACTGCTGTCACATCATACGTTCCTGCATGTACCGGAGCCTCTTCACTTCCATTGTAGGTTACTGTAACCGGAGCTAAAACATCTCCTTCGTGTACGCCCTCTGCAATGCAGTATGCCGGATGCTGATCTCCATCATAGGTTACCTGGAACGGAACCACTCTCAGAGACGGTTTCGCCTGACGAATCACAACGGCTCCGATCTCGGTATACTCATAATTCTGATGACCGGAAGTTTCCGTCACTACAATCACATCGTAAGTTCCTGCATGTACCGGTGCTTCTTCAGATACTTTACCAGTCTGCTGATTTCGATAAGAAATTGTTGCAGACTTTGCACTTCCATCCACTCCCGTTACCGTGACCTTTGCCTCATGTGCATTTCCATCATAGACAACATCCACGTTTTCTACGACTACACCAGGCTTAACATCGCGAATCTGCATAGTATAGGTCTGCTCGAGACGCTCATAGTTCGGTGTATCTACAACTACCACAACGGTGTAGCTTCCAACCTCAACCGGCTTCTCCACAACTTCGCCTTCTGCATTCTTGTATGTCACCTCGTAAGGAAGATCCTCTCCGAGAATGCCCTTTGCAGAAATGGTAGCCTCATGTGCATTTCCATCGTAGTCAACAACCAGATCCGATGCCTCAATGCTCGTTGCCGGTAACACTGCCTTCTTGATCACTAGCTCACTCGCTGGGCTCTCGTAGTCCTCGTAGTTTGCCGTCGATACTTTTACGATTACATTATACGTTCCCGCATTGATCGGATTCTCTACGACATTTCCGTCTTCATCCAGATACGTTACCGTGTAATCCTCGATCTTCTCGCCCGTCAGTCCGGTTACGCTCACACTTGCCTTGTGTACATTTCCGTCATAAACGTGCTCCAGATCTGTGATCTCCACGCTTGTTCCCTGCAATTCTGCCTTCTTGATCACTAGCTCACTCGCCGGGCTCTCGTAGTCCTCGTAGTTTGCCGTCGATACTTTTACGATTACCTTATACGTTCCTGCATTGATCGGATTCTCTACGACATTTCCGTCTTCATCCAGATACGTTACCGTGTAGTCATCAATCTGCTCACCCGTCAGTCCGGTTACGCTCACACTTGCCTTGTGTACATTTCCGTCATAAACGTGCTCCAGATCCGTGATCTCCACGCTCGTTCCCTGCAATTCTGCCTTCTTGATCACAAGCTCACTCGCCGGGCTCTCGTAGTCCTCGTAGTTTGCCGTCGATACTTTTACGATCACTTTGTACGTTCCCGCATTGATCGGATTTTCTACAACTTCTCCGTCTTCATCCAGATACGTTACCGTGTAATCCTCGATCGTCTCGCCCGTCAGTCCGGTCACGCTCACTTTTGCCTTGTGTACATTTCCGTCATAAACATGCTCCAGATCCGTGATCTCTACGCTCGTTCCCTGCAACTCTGCCTTCTTGATCACAAGCTCACTTGCCGGGCTCTCGTAGTCCTCGTAGTTTGCCGCAGATACCCTTACGATCACTTTGTACGTTCCCGCATTGATCGGATTCTCTACAACATTTCCGTCTTCATCCAGATACGTTACCGTGTAGTCATC
>NZ_JBNMIQ010000012.1:0-84850 GCF_050873365.1 Brotaphodocola sp.
ACTGTCTTTTCTGCGTCTTGCCTTAGGCATGGTAATTCTCCCTTCTTAATATTGTTTTGACTGGTGTTCAATATATTTGCGAATGGTCTCTGCGGATACATCCCCTATCGTCTCGATATAATAAGAGTGATTCCATAATTCCCCCTTCCATAATTTACTTCGCAAATCCGGGTACTGTTCATATAATTTGCGACCAGTAATTCCTTTCAAATATTGAACAATTAAGGACGGCGATAATTTAGGTGGCGCCGAAACAAAAAGGTGAACATGATCTCCTTCTCCTGACTCAAACTCAGCAACTTCAAACCCTTTATCAGAAGCAATGTGTTGAATCAAGTCTCTCATATAAGACTCGATCTCAGGAGTTATAATTTTTCTTCTGTATTTAACAGACCACACAATATGATAATTGATATTATACACGCAAGTTCGTGCATGTTTTAGATTATTTTTATTCATACACACAGTATAGCATTATATGCATTAAATTTCAATTTTTATTTAGTAATAGTTCTATGCATACAGTATGAATTATTATAGCAGAATGGCGCTTTCATCTCGGTCATTGAATGGCCGAGGATTCCCGCTTAGATGTCCTAAAATTAATGTACAGTTACGGATTTCATTTTAATGTTTCGGGAGAGAAAAGTAAAGAAATTTGTAGTGGAGAAATAAATGATAGAAAATAAAAAGTGTCCAGAATGGAAACAGGAAATTTGACAAAGAGAAAATAAGGACAGAAAAAATGGCGGAAAATCCTACTCAAAAAAATTGCCTTTTGGTAAATCTTTTTTATAATTGCGTGTTATAATACAGACGTAACAAGAAAGAGACAGGAAACAGAGACACATACCATTGCAGAAATGAAATGGCAGGTCTGCGGACTATCAGTATTTTGGAGGAATAGATAATATGGATACTTTAAAGGCTGAGAAAAGAGACATGTCAACAAAGGCAAAGAGACTGAGAAGAGAAGGTTATGTGACCGGAAACGTATTTGGCCATGCAATCAAGGGTTCTATCCCGGTTAAGATTGAGAAGAAAGATGCAGAGCGCCTGTTCAAGACCAAGAAGAAAGGCAGTCAGATCATGCTGGATGTCGATGGCGAGCAGATGGACGTTCTGGTAAAAGAGATTGATTATAATCCGGTAAAGGGTCAGCTTGAAGAGATTGATTTCCAGGCACTTGTAAGCGGTGAAGCTGTTCATTCTGTTGCAGAGGTTGTTCTGAAGAATGAGGCAAAGGTTGTCGGTGGAGTTGTAGAGCTGATTCTGGAGGAAATTTCCTATAAGGCAGTTCCGTCAGAGATGATTGAGACGGTTGAGATCGATGTCGGCGATATGAAGCCGGGCGATGTTCTGAAGGTTGCAGATCTGCCGATCGCAAGCAACAAGAACATTCATCTGAAGACCGATCCGGAGGCTGTCGTTGTATCGGTTGTCGCTCCTAAGAACGCAGATGTTCCGGATGATGAGGAAGCAGACGGCGACGAGAAGGATGCCAAGGCATCAAAATAAAATAATCAAGATAGAAATAAAAACGGAAGCAGGAGATAGCGCAAGCTATGTCCTGCTTCTTTTTTTATGTGTTGTATATGTATGTATATCAAGATATATCAACAAGATAAGAACATGTTGGTGCTTATAAAATCATTGCAAGTGCAAAGTTATAAACAGCTCCCCAAATAACGCTGATCAGAACTGCTACCATCAAGAGACGATTGAACAGCATATTTCGATCTTCCTCCTTCGGAGTTGATCCATCGAATGATTGATGAATGAATTTGTCGAATTTTCCGAATTTCCCGTCGGATTTTTTTGTAGATATGAGAGAACAAAAGCAAATTGAAATTTTAGTGTAAAGTTTTATAATGATACCAGAACTGTGAGATGCGAAATACATCAAATAACTCAGGGAAGATGACTCCTCAGTGACAGGTGGGGGATTGCCAGTCTTCTCAGGAGGGGAGAGCATAGGATGATGAAGAGAGACGAAGAGATGATTTTGAGAGATACGGTGATCGAGGTGGACCTCGATCGGATTGCCGGAAATATGAGAGCAATCAAGGCGATGGTTGGAGAGGATACCGCAGTTGCAGGTGTTGTAAAGGCGGACGGGTACGGTCACGGCGCAGTCGGGATTGCAAAAACGCTGATGGAAAACGGAGCAACCTTGCTGGCGGTTGCAACGCTCTCGGAGGCGATTGAGCTCAAGGAGGCATACCCGGATTATCCGGTGCTGATTATGGGACTGACGCCGGATCGTCTGCTCTCTGTCGTTGCAGATTATGGGATCATCCAGACGATCGACACGCTTCATCAGGCAGAGATTTTGAATGAGCTGGCACAGGAGCGAGGAAAGAAGGCGGTCATTCATATCAAGCTCGATACGGGATTTCACCGACTGGGATTTCCAGACACAGAAAACGGCATAAAAGAGATCGTGAGTGTCTGCCGTCTGCCTTGGATCGAGGCGGAGGGAATTTACACACATCTGGTATTGAAAGATGACGAGTCGAACAAGGAGCAGTTTGCGCGCTTTACAAAAGTTCTTACTGCGCTTGAAAAAGAAAACTGTCAGTTCAAGTATCGCCATATCGCGGACAGCATTGCCTCGGTCGATTACCCCGAGTACCGCATGGATATGATCCGCGCAGGAGCGATTATTTACGGTCTGAAGGGCTTCCACAAGGGGCAATTGGATATTCGTCAGGCTCTGACATTTAAGACGAGAATCAGCCATATTTCGGAGCTGAAAAAGGGAGAGGGAGTCAGCTATGATTTCCTGTGGACAACACCGGAGGACACAAGGATCGGCACTCTGCCGTTTGGATATGCGGACGGATATCCGAGAAATCTTCGCGGAAAAGGAATCGTGACGATTCACGGAAAACAGGTTCCGATTGTCGGCGTGATTTGCATGGATCAGTGCATGGTTGATCTGAAGGATGTTCCGGAGGCTCAGATCGGGGATGAGGTCATCATTTACGGCGATGGAAGCGAAAACACGCTGGATGTGCAGGCAGTCAGCACGCTCGCGGGGACAAACAAGAATGAGATTGTATCCCGGTTGACAAGACGTTCTCCGCGAATCTACACACACGGAGACCAGAAAACAGAAAATTGAGAAATAAAATCTAAGATAAGAAATGTTGAGTGGGAATGCCAGAAAAGACGACTGGATGACAGCGGAAAGTTGAGGGAGAAAGATGACAATCAGAGAGCAGTTGGAACATATGGAAGAGAGACAGGAGGAGCTGACGCAGATTCGCCGGACGTTTCATCAGCATCCGGAACTGGGGACGAATGAGCACTGGACTGGGGAAAAGATTCGGGAATACCTCGACCAGTGGGGAATCTCCTATGAGTTTCCGGTGGCAGATACGGGAATCGTCGCAAAGCTCGAGGGAAAGAAGGCGGTAGCCGATAATGAGAAGAAGGGAAATACGATCGGACTGCGCGCCGACATTGATGCGCTCCCGTTAAACGAAGATCCGGCGAGATCGTATTGCTCGAAAAATCCGGGAGTCATGCACGCGTGTGGTCATGATGCACACATGACGATTGCGCTCGGAACGGTAAAACTTCTCAAGGAGCATGAGGACGAGTGGAGCGGTTGCGTGAAAGTCTTCTTTCAGCCCGCGGAGGAGACAATCGGAGGTGCAGACCGCATGGTCAAGGCAGGATGCATGGAAAATCCGAAAGTCGACTATGTGCTCGGTCTTCATGTGATGCCGACGTATGAGGTCGGGGAGATCGAGATCCGCCATGGAAAGCTGAATGCATCCTCAGATGAGATTCACATTTACATTCATGGAAAGAGCTGTCACGGCGCTTACCCGGAGACCGGAGTCGATGCGATTGTGATGTCGGCGACTGTGATCAATGCGCTCCAGAGTCTTGTGAGCCGGAATGTCTCTCCGCTCAACAATGCGGTTCTCACACTCGGAAAGATTCAGGGTGGAACAGCCGGAAATATCGTTGCGGGGGAGGTTGAGCTGACCGGAACACTCCGCACAACTGATCCACAGACGAGACAGTTCTGCATCGACACGATCCGCCGTCAGGTCGAGTGCATCTGTGAGGGATACGGTGGGAGCGGAGAACTCAAAGTCGTTCCGGGATATGCGGCTTTGATCAACACGAATGAGATCGTCGATCTCGTCGCAGAGACTGCGTCAGAGATTCTCGGAAAAGAACACATTCACGAGAAAGAATTTCCGAGTCTCGGAGTCGAGGATTTCTCGTTCTTCTTGGAGAAAGCGCCGGGCTCCTTTTACCATCTTGGATGCGCAAACAAAGAGCGGGGAATCACTGCTCCTCTGCACAGCGATCACTTTGATCTCGATGAGCGCTGTCTTCCGATCGGAGTGCGGATGCAGACGGAGCTTGTGCTGAAACTTTTGACAAGAGAAAAGTGAGATGAAATAAAAAAGTCCCAGAGCCAGAGCATCAGGTGAAATTTTTTACGATGCTGATATATTCTTTTGCGTGGTAGGGAAGATAACTGCCACGCCGATAGGCAGCGACAAAGTCGACCGTTGTGCATGGTTTCCCGACAGAGAAACGCACAACGGATGGCGGTGGCTGAATGTGTTTTAAATGAGTTTCTGTGACGAATCCGCATCCGTATCCCTTTGCGACGAGATGAATCATCGCCGGGATGTTGGCAGTTTGGAGCTTGATATTTGGCGCAAATCCACTCTCCTTAAAGAGATGATCGACGGTCTGTCGTGTTCTCTGTCCCGGAATTTGCAGAATGAATTTTTCATCCCGAATCAGATTCATATCCATCCACGGAAATTTACATCCCTCTCGCGGAATTCCTTTTTCTGCGAGGGGATGATGGTCGGGCATAATCAGAAGAACTTCCTCATGGCTGATGATTTCATAGTCAATGTCAGGGCTTTTGATTGGCAGGTTAAAAAAGGCGAGATCAGTCTCACCATTCAGAATCATGCTCTCAAGCTGATTGGAGTGTGATTCTAAAATATTGAGCTGGACATTTGGGTAAAGAGAATTGAAGATCGGGAGCGTACAGGGAAGCATGTAAGTTCCGCGCATAGTGGGAAAGGCAATCTTGAGAGAACCGTGGTTGTCTTTGATGATGTCACCCATCTCCTGATCCAGCTCTTTTTTTAAATTTAAAATTTCGGTTGCTTTTGCGACATATCGCTCTCCGGCATAGGTGAGAACAAAGCGATGACCAAGCTTTCGGAAAAGTTTCTGCCCGAGATCCGACTCTAAATTTTGGAGAAACTTTGTCAGTGTCGGCTGAGTGATATACAGCGCATTGGCTGCCTTTGTGATATTCTGATATTTTGCAATCGCAAGAACATATGACAAATCTTTAAAATCCATAAAAACCCCCATCATGTATAAAGGTACTCTTGAAGAACGCATATAAGTAATAAAACGATCTGAACAATACAAATGTAGCATATTTGAGAGCGAGATTCTATTTTTTTTGAGAAATTCTCTGACGTATTATTTTGATACTATGCATTTAAACTATGAAAATAATAAAATATATGTATTTTAATAACTATTTTTTGACTGAAAATCCGTGAAAAACATCAAGAGCAGGGGGAAAATACGAAAAACTATTCTTTTAAACCATAGTTTTAATTTAAATAATGAATTGTACAAATATAAAAACATTCCCTATAATGAAATCAACGCCGGTGGATAGAGATCACAATCATAAAGGTAGAGATAGAAAAAGGAGCGAGGATTTCATGCGGGAAGAACAGTCGAATGTGACGAGAATTCCAGTCACAATCATGAGGGGCGGAACAAGCAAGGGAGTTTATATTTTAGAAAAGGACATGCCAGAAAATCGCGGAGAATGGGATGAGCTTCTTCTGAGAATGATGGGAAGCCCGGACAAGAAACAGATTGATGGACTTGGCGGTTCCCAGTCTGTGACGAGCAAAGTTGCGATTGTCGGAGCATCAAAACGGGATGATGCAGATGTGGATTATACATTCGCTCAGGTGTCTGTGGACAAGCCGATCGTCAGTTACAAGGGAAACTGTGGAAATATTTCCTCCGGTGTAGGACCGTTTGCGATTGAAAAAGGTCTGGTGAAGGGGGACAAGGAGACGACAAGTGTCCGGATTTACAATACGAACACAGATAAAATTATTTCAGAGGATGTGCAGACGAAAGAGGGAGCGGTTGTCTATGATGGTGATTTTCAGATTGCCGGGGTGCCGGGAAGTGCTTCTCCGATCCGTCTGAAATTTATTGATCCGGCAGGAACTCTTGGAAAAGGACTTTTGCCGACGGGACATGCAGTTGACATTTTGGAAGTTCCGGGATACGGTAAGGTTGAGGTTTCCATTGTAGATGTGGCAAATCCGCTTGTATTTGTGAAAGCAAAAGATTTGGGGCTTTCCGGAAAAGAACTTCCAGATGAGTTAAATGCCGATGAAGAAAAATTGAATCTTCTTGAGACGATCCGGGGACTCTCGGCAGTTAAACTTGGATTGATTGAAGATTACACGAAATCAGCGTGGGAGACACCGGGAATTCCGAAAATGACTTTTGTCGCAGAACCGGAAGCGTATGTGACTTCAGATGGAACAAGAATTGAGAAAGATCAGATTGATCTTCTCTCAAGAATGATGTCGATGCAGAAGACGCATCCGAGTTATGCGATGACAGGTGCGATGTGTACGGCGGGTGCTTCCGTGATTCCGGGAAGTGTAGTACAGCAGGTGTTAAATTCGGATGTGGATACACAGTTTATTCGCATTGGTCATCCGGGAGGAATTCTGGAATGTGGGGTAGATTACCAGAAAAAAGATAATGAGCCTGTGATTGAGGATACATTCGGTTTTCGCACGGCAAACCTTCTCATGGAAGGTGTAGCGACAGTCAGAAGATAAAGGGGGAAGAGGAGAATGATCAGAGAGTTTCTGCCACAGATTTCATTGCTTGTACTGGTAGCGGTCATTGCAGTTGGATTTATCAAAAAAATTAATATTGGATTTTTTTCGATCGGCGCAGCATTTCTGTTGATGCTTTTCGGAATGGCGGTAGATTTTCAGGTTCCTGCCGGGGAGGCAATGCGCGCGTTAAAGGCGAGCGATGTGACAAAAGGTTTTTCAAGTTCAATGTTTGTAACGCTGGTTGGAGTCACGTTCCTGTTTGGAATGGCTTCCCAGAATGGTACGCTTGATCTGTTTTCCAAGAAGATTGTGGCACTTGTCGGAAAGAGAACCTATTTGATTCCGGTGCTGATGTTCTTCCTTTCCGCATTTATCTCCGCAATCGGTCCGGGTCATATCGCAGCAGGAATTCTGATGACAACATTTGCGGTTTATCTGGCACTTGAGCTGGACATCAATCCGATGGCGACTGCGCTGTATGCAAAACTTGGAGCGAATGCGGGCTGTGCCTCTCCGCTGTCTCTGACAGGAATTCTCGCAAAAGAGCTTTCCACACCACTCGGATATGATGGCTTTTCGCTTCATCTTTTTCTGAGCACGCTTCTGTCAGGATTTGTATTTACTCTGGTTGTCTATATTCTGTATAAGGGTTATAAAGTAAAAGCGGATAACCCGATGAAACTCTCAGAGATTCCGAAGTTCAACCGGAAACAGCAGATCACAATGGCTTCCATTGTAATTATGGTTATCTGCTGTATCGGATTTAAGCTGGATACCGGTCTTTTTGCTTTCGTCATGGCAGGTGTTTTGATTTTGCTTGGTTGTGCAGATGAGAAGAAGGCGATCAAGAGTATTCCGTGGGGAACTCTGATTATGATCTGTGGAGTTGGTGTCCTCGTAAATATGATCAGTGTGATGGGTGGAATTGATCTGATTTCTGATACGCTGGCTTCCTTCATGACGGCGCGCACCGCAGCTCCGATCATGGCAATGACGTCAGGAATTCTTTCCTGGGTGAGCTCGACAACCGCAGTCGTGATGCCGACTCTGTATCCAATCTCCGCAGAGATCTGCCAGAGATTTGCCGGAGTCAATTATGTGGAGTTGATTTCTGCAATCACTGCAACTTCTTTTGCAGCAGCAATCAGCCCACTCTCCACAGGTGGAGCGATCATCATGTCCTCCTATTCCGCAGCGAGAGAGACGACAACCGAGGAGATGAACAAGATGTTCTATACGCTGTTCCTGCTGTCTGTCGGAAACGTGCTGATTAATGTTTTGATGGCAATGGTTGGAGTATTCAGTCTCGGTGGTTTATTCTTGTAAATAACTCAGAGTGGATGTCTTTTTTCTGAGTTATTTACTTCGCAAGCATTGACTTGAAAACCATATAAAGCCAGAAAAGAAAAAAGCTCCGGAGACAGAAAGAGCAATGCAAACCCGTGTGAGACGTTGGTGCTTAGACTGCGTAGTTTGCAGTCTTATGCACCGCTACGTTGCTCTGCATGTCTAGGAAGCGCCAGTGACGCTTCCGCTGACCGAACCCGGAGCGAGAGCGTGTTTGCATGCTCTGTTCTGTCGAAGGAGCTGTGACTGACTTTAAGTTGTTTTTGATTTTGTTCTGAAATTTTCGTTCAATTTATTTCGTTCAGATATATTATTCGGGTTTGTCCCTATCGAAACTTCTCAAACGTAATCGTTTTCTGATCTGCATCCATCCGGCAGAGTGTTCCCATTGGGAGCGTTCCCATCGGTTTGCTGTGACCGGAGCGGATGTGGCTCATCACCGGAACGGAGAATCTTCCGAACCAATCCTGAAGAAATTCATCAATCTTATAACTTTCATCGTAGCGGTTATTCGTGCAGTCGGTAAAGTCTCCGAGGAGAATTCCGGCTACATTCTGGAAGAGACCAGCCATCCGCATCTGTGTCAGATACATGTCGAGCGACGGGATGGACTCCTCGACGTCCTCAAGGAAGAGGATCTTTTCGGCAGTCTCAAGCTGATAGAAGGTTCCACAGGCTCTTCCGAGAAGGGAGACATTTCCACCGGCGAGCATGCCAGAGGCAGTTCCCGGACAGATGGTGTGGAATCCGTCTTCTTCCGGAGGATTCGTGAACGCGATCGGCTCCTCGCCGAGGTTCAGCGCCTTAAAGAAGCTCTCCTTTGTATATGGATCAAAATGTTTTCTCATATTCGAGCAAACCATCGGTCCGTGGAAGGCGACGAGATTGCCATACATCTGAAGCGCAGACAGGATATTTGTGATATCGCTGTATCCGACAAAAATCTTGGGATTTGCGCGGATCACATCAAAATCAAGAAATTCCATGATTTGAGAACTTCCGTATCCGCCACGCACACAGAAAATTGCATTTACTTCCGGGTCAGCGAACATCGCGTTGATGTCGTCGGCGCGCTTCTTTGCCTCTCCTGCGAGGTAGTTGTGGAAGTTGGAGAGCTTTGCAAGCTCTCCTCCAACCTTAACGTGATATCCCATCGCCTCAAGAAGGGCGATACAGTCTTTTAATTCTTCCTCTTTGATTGGAAAAGACGGAGCGATAAGACCGATGGTATCGCCCGGCTTTAACGGAGATGGAAAAACGATCATAGGTATGCCTCCAAAATGATTCGTAACTGTTCATGTTCAGTACCTTCACAGTCACAATTATTCTTTATTACTCTTTGTCTGCGTATTTCAGCAGGGTGTGTCCGATGTAAGTCTTCAGAACGTTCTGGCAGTTCGGCTTTACAAGGAGCTGTGCATTGCGGTAGTTGAGTGGGATGATCGGCATTTCATCGATCAGCAGTTTCTCAGCGTCGGTGAAGAGCTCCATTCTCTTTGTGTTGTCTGCAAGGCTTCTTGCCTCCATCAGCATGTCGTTGTACTTCTGAGCGTCATCGTTGAGCCAACGGCACTGATAATCGTTCTTTGTCAGGGTAAAGCACTCAAGGTTCGTGCTTGCGTCCGGATAGTCGCCTACCCAGCCATCGTAGCAGATATCAAAGTTTCCGTTTCTCTGCTCATCCCAGTATACCTTGGACTCGTAGGTTGTGATCTCTGCGTTGACACCGAGATTGTCCTTCCACATTGCCTGCATTGCCTGAGCCATATCCTTCTGCTCCTGATCGTTCTGGGTGATCAGGGTCAGGGTCGGGAAACCTTCGCCGTTCGGGTATCCTGCCTCAGCCATCAGCTCTTTTGCCTCGTCAACATTCTCCTCAAACAGGTTGCCGACGGTGTCGCGGAAGTCCTTGTCAGAACCCTCGTAAGTGATTCCGTGAGGAACAAATGCATAAGCCGGTTCCGGCTTGGAAGCCTCGATTGTCTGGGTGATGACTTCACGGTTCAGAGCCATGGAGAGTGCCTTTCTCACGCGGGCATCAGACAGATAATCCTTGGAGCAGTTGAAATCATAGTAACGGGTTCCGATCAGGTCATAGGACTGAAGCTCATCGCTTCCGTCGTACTGGGTACGAGCCTGAGTTCCGAGAATTGCGTTGTCGAGGACATCGACCTCACCGGCATTGTAAGCGGAGAGAGCAGCCTCTGCGGACTCGATGAAGATGATGTCAACACCGTCGAGCTTGACGTTCTTTGCGTCATAGTATTCCGGGTTTTTCTCAAGGATGTAGCTCTCCTGCGGATTGATTTCCTTCAGACGGAAGGCACCGTTGCAGACATAGGTGTCAGCGGACTTTGTCCACGGGGTAGAATTCTCAACGACATCCTTCTTCGTCGGGAAGTATACGGTTACTGCGGTCAGATCCGGGAAGTAAGCGGTCGGATTCTCAAGCGTAACCTCAAGGGTCTTGTCATCGACTGCCTTGACACCAACCTCATCTTCGGTTGCATTTCCCTCGTTGTAAGCCTGTCCGTTCTTTACATAGTAGAGGTAAGCAACACCCGGGGATGCGGTCTCCGGATTCAGCGCACGCTTCCACGCGTACTCGAAATCGCCTGCGGTCAGGTCAGAACCATCCGACCATTTCAGACCATCGCGGAGTGTGAAGGTATAAGTAAGACCATCATCGCTGACTTCATACTTCTCTGCACATCCATTGATCAGTTTTCCATCTGCGCCGACCTGCATCAGACCGGTGAAGAGGTTCTGAAGGACGGAGGAAGAAGTGGAGTAGTTGTTCATGTTCGGATCGAGCGTCTCCGGCTCTTTGGACATGACATACTTGAGGACTTTTCCGTCCGCGGAGGAATCCGTTCCGGCAGATGCGGAAGCGGATGTTTCGGTACCACCGGCGGAGGAAGCGGAACCAGAGTTTGAGTTACCGCCACAGCCGGTCAGTGCGGTTGCCATTGCCACACTGAAGAGAAGTGCACACAGACTTTTTTTCATAATCGTAACCTCCTTGATTTACCGGATTTTCCGGCATGATTTGTGATGAATGATTCATGAGTTTCCGTAACGTTTCCGTTGACTCTTTGACTTTGCGTTACGGTTTCATAATCATTTATATAGATGACAGGCAACTTTATGCTTGTCATTTATATTTTGAAGAACTGGTTTTTCCTTTGCGCAGATGTCTTTTGCATAAGCGCATCGGGTTCTAAACGGACATCCGGACGGCGGATCGATCGGTGAGGGCACATCGCCCTGAAGGATGATTCGCTTGCTCTGCGAAGCTCGAATCGGATCTGCGACCGGAACCGCGGAGAGCAGGGATTTCGTGTACGGATGCATCATATTGTCATAGAGCTCATCCACCTGTGCATATTCCACGAGATTTCCGAGGTACATCACGCCGACTTCCGAGGAAATGTGGCGAACCATTGAGAGATCGTGGGAGATGAAGAGATAGGTGAAATGGAATTTCTCCTGAAGCTCCTCCAAAATGTTAATGACCTGAGCCTGAATCGAGACGTCGAGTGCCGAGATCGGCTCGTCGCAGACGATGAACTCCGGCTCTGCGGCGAGTGCGCGGGCAATGCCGATTCGCTGTCGCTGACCGCCCGAAAACTCATGCGGATAACGATTCAGATGATCGGGTTTTAATCCAACCATCTCGATCAGTTCCCGAACGCGATCCTCGCGATCCTTGCCCTCGTGGAGCTTTAACGCCCACATCGGTTCGGCAATGATGTCGCGGATATTTTTTCGCGGATCGAGGGAGGTGTAAGGGTCCTGAAAGATCATCTGCATCTTTTTTCGGTAAGGTTGCATCTGCGCATCATTCAGATGAGTGATGTCCTCGCCGTTAAACAGAATCTTTCCTCCCGCCGGATCATACAGGCGAAGAAGAGCGCGTCCGACGGTGCTTTTACCGCAACCGGACTCTCCGACGAGTCCCATCGTCTTTCCCTGTGCGATTGAGAACGAAACTCCATCGACGGCTTTTAGGTAGCGGGGCTTTGAGAAGATCCCGCTTTTGAGTTTAAAATGAATCTTGAGATCCTGCGCTTCGATGCAGGTCTTTTCTGTCAAGTTTGTGTTTGCTGTCACCTGTTCAGACATCGGTGTCATACGAGTTTCACCTCCCCGAGTTTTGCTTTTACGGATTTATGGTGCAACCAGCATGCACTGTTGTGGTGTTCGCCGAGAGGAGCGAGCGGTGGCTGGTACTGTCTGCAAACCTCCATCGCGTGAGGGCATCTAGCCGTGAACGGACAGCCCTTCGGCGGATTTAAGAGATCCGGCGGGGTGCCGTAAATCGGAATCAGTTTTTCTTTCGTCTCTTTTGGAATCGAGGCGAGAAGACCGGCTGTGTAGGGATGACCGGTTCGATAGAAAATATCTTCGATCGAGCCCTCCTCCATCACAAGTCCGCCGTACATGACGAGGACGCGGGTGCAGATGCTTGCGATTACGCCAAGGTCGTGGGTGATCAGAATGACGGAGGTTCCGTACTCCTCCTTCATGTGAGCCATTAAATCAAGAATCTGTGCCTGAATCGTCACATCGAGGGCTGTCGTCGGCTCATCTGCGATCAGAAGCTCCGGTTGACAACACATCGCGATTGCAATCATCACTCGTTGGCGCATACCGCCGGAGAGTTCGTGAGGAAACTGTGCAAGGCGCTTTTCCGGACTTGGGATGCCGACATCCTCAAGCATCTTGAGGGCGCGTGCCTTTGCCTCTTTTTTGGAGAGTTTCAAATGGCGCATCAGCGGGTTGCAGAGCTGTTCCTCAACCGTAAAAAGTGGGTTTAAGCTCGTCATCGGGTCCTGGAAAATCATGCCGATGCGGTTGCCCTGAATCGAGCGCATTTCCTTTGCCGTTTTATGTAGGAGATCTTCGCCGTTAAACAGAATTTTGTCTGCTTCGAGATGAGCATTATCTGCGAGAAGGCGCATGATCGAGAGCATCGATACGCTTTTACCGCAACCGGACTCTCCGACGATTCCAAGGCTCTCTCCGCGATTTGCATGGAAGCTGATGCCACGGACTGACTGTACGATGCCGGCGTCAGTCTGAAAGCTGGTTTTTAAGTTTTTGACTTCTAGTAAGGTTTCACCTGTTTTTTCACTCATAGTTTTTCCGCCTATCGCCTATTCTATCGTTTGTTTCTATTTCTCTGTTTGTACCAGTTCGAGTTTTTTCTTTTTTCTCTCTTTTTCTTTTCTGTTTTTTCTTGGTGTTCTTTTTTGTATTTTTTTCTTTGGCGTTTCTTTTTTCTTTTGTCTTTTCTTTTGGTGCGTTTTATTTCTTCAGTCTCGGGTCGAGCGCGTCGCGCAGTCCGTCACCGATGAAGTTCAGAGAGAAAATCGTGATACTGATCGCGCTTGCCGGGAACAGCATCATGTACGGGTAAGAGAACAGGTACTCGATCGCGTCGTTTGCGAGAGTTCCCCAGCTTGCCATCGGAACCTGAATGCCGATTCCAAGGAAGCTTAAGAAGGCCTCCTGGAAGATTGCGGACGGGATCAGGAAGGTGACAGTCACGATGATCGATCCCATGCTGTTCGGGATCAGATGATGGATCAGGATCTGCCATTTGCTCAGTCCGCAGACTTTTGCGGCGAGGGCGAAATCCTGCTCGCGGAGTGTGAGAATCTGGGCTCGCACCATGCGCGCGGTCGTGATCCAGTAGGTCAGGCACATCGCGATCAAAATGCTCTGGATGTTGTTTCCGAGGAACATCATCAGAAGAATCATGTAGATCAGACTCGGGATTCCGGTCAGGATATCCACGATTCTCATCATCACGAGGTCAACCATACCGCCGAGGTAACCGGCGATTCCGCCGTAGAGAACGCCGATCACCATGTTGATTGCGGCAGCGGTAAATCCGATTGTCAAACTGATTCTTGCTCCGTACATTGTGCGGACGAAGATGTCTCGTCCCATCTTGTCGGTTCCGAACAGGTGAAGGGCACTCGGCCATTCAAGCGGATGGGCGAAATCGGTCTGATCATAGGTATATGGGGAAAACATCGGGACAAAGATCGCTAACAGCGTCATGATCACGAGAACCGTGAGTCCGAGCATTGCGAGCTTGTCCTTTTTTAAGCGCATCCAGCACATTTTCCAGTAGGAAACACTTGGACGGCTGATCGTCTCTTTCTCACGTTCCGAATCAGAAAGCGGGGCAAGTAGAGTCTCCGGAATCTCATCAGTCATGGAAAGAGAGTGGGTTGGTTCATTTGGTTCAATCGTCGGCATCTTGGAAGATCCTCCTTTTTCTCGATTTTCGCGGATTGTTCCGCTTTTCGCAGTCGTGTTTGTTCTTTTTTTCTCAGTGATTCCGTGTCACTCAGTATGAGCTAGTCTTACTCAATATGATTCAGTCTTACTTAGTATGACTCGGTTTTACTCAGTGATTTTTACTCTCGGGTCAATGACTGCGTACATGATATCTACCACAAGGTTGCAGAGGATAATCATGGAACCAAGGAAAACGGTCAGTCCAAGCACAACGGAGTAGTCGCGGTCTGTGATTGCGGACACGAAATAGCGTCCGAGACCGGGAATACTGAACAGTTTTTCAATGATGAAGGTTCCGGTTAAAAGGCTTGCTACCATCGGTCCAACATAAGTTACAACGGGAAGAATCGAGTTTTTCAGTGCGTATTTTCCGATTACCTGAAACTCAGGAACGCCTTTGGAGCGCTCGGTGCGGATGTAATCCTGACGCAGAGTCTCGAGCATGCTTGAGCGCATCAGGCGGGTGATGTAGGCAATCTGTGAGAATGCCATACAGAAAACGGGGAGGATGTAGCCCTTCCAGGATTTCAGTCCATAGGATGGGAAAATCTTCCATTTCTCACAGAACAGATACATCATCAGAACACAGATGACGAAACTCGGAACGGAGACACCGATCGTTGCAAAGACCATCGAAAATCCATCTGCAAGTTTGCCTCGCCGGACAGCTGCAATGATTCCGAGCGGAATTCCGACAATCAGAGCGGTGCAGACTCCGAGGGCACCGACGCGGGCAGATACCGGAAATCCGGTGGCGATCAGCTCATTGACGGTGGTATCCTGTTTTTTAAATGAAATACCCATATCTCCGTGGAGCAGGTTGCCGATGTAACGTCCGTACTGGACGATCAGCGGGTCATTGAGTCCGTACTTGTCTGAGATCTGCACGAGAATTTTCTCAGGGACGTTTCGCTGTTCAGATGGGCTGAACGGGCCACCCGGAATGACATGCATCAGAAAGAAGGTGATGGTTACAAGAATGAACAGAGATACGATTCCTGCTGTGAGACGTTTCAGAATGTATTTTGCCATAAGAATCCCCCGATTTCTTTGAGTATTTGTAACTGTTCAGCAGGTCTGCGAACTTGCTACGCTGACCGTAAGAAAACATAGGTTAGAAGGCACTGAATAGTTACGAGTATTTTCTGTATGATCCGGCAATGCTAGTTGTGATAATGGCAGGTTGCGCAGATGATACAAAAAAAGGCAATAGCTGAGAAAGCCTCACGCCATTGCCAGGATATATTATTAATCATTATACTACCGTGATTTAGAAAGTCAAGTGCACTGAGTTGCCTAAATTTCAGAAAGATTGCATAGAAAAATGATTAGCTGACTTAAAAAAGAAAAGCGGGAAGTCAGAACATTGACACGGAGGAGAACGTTCACTTATACTATATAGGTTGTTCTGTTCTTTTGGGGGACAGGAAGTTGCTGTTTGTGCAACGCGTGAACAGTAACGACAGGGAGAGTGAGGGGGAAACGAAATGGATGTATTTTTTCTTATGGAAATGATCGGAACAGTGGCGTTTGCCTGTTCGGGAGCGATGGTGGCAATATGAGAAACGTCTCGATCTTCTGGGAATCATCGTGCTCGGTGAGACGACTGCTGTGGGAGGAGGAATGATTCGTGATATTATCATTGGGATTCATCCGCCGGCACTGTTTGTCGATCCGATCTATGTGATTGCGGCTTTTGTGTCGGTGATGGTGCTGTTTGTGGCAGTCAAATATTTTTACCACTCGGCGGATATTCTGGAATCTCCGATGTATGAGGCGGTGTTGAATCTCCTCGATGCGATCGGGCTTGGTGCATTTACGGTTGTTGGAATTGATACGGCAGTTGGAGCGGGATTTGGAGATTATAAGTTTCTGATGATCTTTCTCGGAGTTATCACCGGAGTCGGCGGAGGAATCCTCAGAGATATGATGGCAGGTCAGACACCGGCCGTGCTGAGAAAACATGTCTATGCGTGTGCGTCGATTGCTGGGGCAGTCTGCTATGTGGTTCTGATGAATTATATCGGAGAGGGCGGTGCGATGGTTGTCAGCGCGATTCTGGTGACGGTGATCCGTGTGTTGGCACGTCATTATAAGTGGAATCTGCCGAGAGCGCTTTAAGGGTGTGGAGCACAAGTAAGTGAAATATAAATAGATATATAGAATATAAGAGATATAAAGATATAAAAAAGAAGGAGAAAAACGAGGGGAATTCGTTTTTCTCCTTCTTTGTATAGGGAAGGATTTGGATTATGTGAAATTATGTGAAGTTATATGAAATGGTAAAACAGTAAATATGGGGGCTTCTCCCGACGAGTAAAGTCCTGCAAACTCGCTCTCGCTCCGGGTTCGGCGTAGCGGTGCATAAGGTTGCAAAGTACGCAACCTAAGCACCGACGTCTCACACGGGTTTGCAGTGACTTTCTCGCGCTCGAAGCCATGAAAAATTTTTAAACCAACGTTTACTGCATAACTTAAAAGGGGATTGTCTCTCCTAGTGAGAAAGTTTGCGATCTTTCCCATTTATAGAGGAGAGAAATATTCACTCTGAGTTATAAAAAGTTTTAGTTCTGTGTTCTGGAAACCTCAAAACTACGAAGTTTCCAGACATCAACTGTGGCACTGCAATCTCCGGTCAGTGTGAGGAGGCGGGCATTGCCATTGGTGGACAGATCATGATCATTTGCGGGATCGCTGATCTGACTGTAAAGTCGGGTTGCGAAGACTTCTTCACCGCCGTTGACAAAGATCTCAAGGGAGGTCGTGTCGGAGTAGATGCAAAGCTGATTCAGCGAAGTAAGTTCTACACTGCGGGAAGTTCGCCCGAATCCTCCTTTTTTGAGATTGAGTGTCAGAACTCCGTCGGAGAAAGAGAGGGTAACTCCGTCGCGGAGTGTAAGTGCCATCTTTTTGCAATCGGAGAAGGTAAGTTCAGTCTCGAAGACCGGGAACCCACAGGCATTCTCAATGGGGAGGGAATTTGCCTGGTTCAGATCTTCTTTTGTGGCAAAGTGTGCATGATCGGTGCGAAGGTTTGTAAGCTCGCTGATCGGTTGCTGGATCAGTCTGCCGTTTCGCACATGGAGTTCACGCGGGAGGGTAAGCGCGTGTTGCCAGCCGTGCTCGGTCGTCGGGTTCGTGTAATCAGCTTCCGGGATTCCCATCCATCCGATCAGAATCCGTCTGCCCTGCTCATCCTCGAAGCTCTGGGGAGCGTAGAAATCAAATCCGCGGTCAACCTGCTGGAATGGGGTTTCCTCTATGACGCGGAATTCGCGATTCTCGAAATCGGCATCAATCTTCATGAAGGTGCACTGGTGAACATTTGCGTAGTTCACACCCTGCTGTGCGACTCCCTGAGGACAACAGATCAGGCAGAGCGTGCCGTCAAGAAAGAAGAGATCCGGACATTCCCACATGTATCCAAATGGGTAGGAGGTCTGAATTCGGCTGAAATAAGACCAGTGGGTGAGGTCATCTGAGCGGTAGAGCAGGACAAGACCGTGGCTTTCATGGTCGCGCGCTCCGAGTGCCATGTAGTAGGCATCCTTGTATTTGAGGATTTTCGGATCGCGGACATGACAGCTGATGTCGGACGGATAATCGTCGGTAGTCATCAGAAGTTCTTTCTCGGAGAAATTCGTGCCATCCTGACTTGTGAAATGGACGGTGTTGCTTCCGCGTCCGGCGTTGATGTAGTCGTAGTCGGGGCGGTCGAAGTATTTTACGTTTCCGGTGTAGAAATAGTGGATCGTTCCGTTTTCGCGGAATGCAGAGCCGGAGTAGACACCGTGTGCGTCAAAGTCGTGATCCGGAAAGAGTACAGGACCGTGATCCTCGTAGTGGACGAAATCGCGAGTTGTGCAGTGATTCCACAACTTGAGTTCGCCGGTCGGCTCAAACGGGGTGTACTGGAAATAGATGTGGTACACGCCGTCTGCCTGAACAAGTCCGTTCGGATCATTGAGCCATCCGGTCTCCGGCATCAGGTGAAAATGGAGTCGGCAGGGATCTTCGCTGACGAACTTGCGAAAATCGGCATCTTCCTGATACCACTTCTTGTAGTCTTCTCTGGTCACTTTGTGGTATTTTTCAAATTTCATCTAAATGCGGGCAGGATACTCCGACCTCTTAGGTCGGGGAGGGATGCCCGTTACACCTCGCTTTCTTAAATGCTAGATTTTTAGTAAAATATATAATAAAATATTATTGCTGAAAGAGGTTCGCCGTCAGATCCAATCCAAAAGGTAAAGCGTAGACTAGAAGCCATTTCAGGACGAGAGAACCGTTGGATATCCGATGTAAATCATCAGATTTTTAAGACACTCGTTAAGAAATATGGTAAGGATACGTTATTTGTTCTGGAAGATTTGGCTGGTACATCTCTTCGGTGCAATGGGGATTTTGGAGATAACCATCCTCGCTACGAAAGAATAACAAATACCTCAGAGTAAATCTCTTTGGTAAAACGGGCATTGTCAACTGCCCGATGATGTAGGCAGAATTAGGGAGACACCTTGTAATGTCGTTAATACCTATGCTTCTCTGACTTACAAGCTCCAGCTTCTATAAGCGGGAGTAGTTGACAAATCCTCCTTCGGACACACGGATGTGTCTGCTCCTTGATACATCATGATACATGGTTGTTTGTGCTTATTTGTGTTTGATTGTCATTGCCTTACTGGTGTGATCAGCATTTGCGGATGCGTGAACCTCTAAGGTGACATCGGCAGATGCCTGCGGAAGAATCATCATTGTCTGAGGATTGTATCCGGCGGTGCGAACTTTCTCAAGATCAACTTTTAAGAGCTTGTCGCCCTTGTGGATGGTATCGCCCTGCTTTACGAAGGCTTCAAATCCGTCGCCTTCCATCTTTACGGTGTCAATACCGGCATGGATTAAAAGGTCTGTGCCTTTTGTGGTTGTGATGCCGATTGCATGCTTCGTCGGGAAGAGCAGGCTCACGGTTCCATCGCACGGTGCGTAGATCGTGCCCTCGGACGGATTGACTGCAATTCCATCACCGAGCATCTTGGAGGCAAATGCCTCATCTGCGGACTCGGAGATCGGGAGGATCTCACCTGTCATCGGAGTGAGGAAAACTTCGTCGTCGGTGTTTGCAGATGCAGAACTCTCAATGGTTTCCGTTGTTGAGGAAGTTACAGTGTTTGCAGTGGAAGCAACGGTCTGAGTGGAGTTTGCGGAGGTTGTTCCCTCGCCTTCCATCGCCCCCATGTTGAACTTCTTCCAGAAGATAACGGTCAGGAAGAAGGAAACTCCCATGGAGAGTGCAAGACCGATTGCGAAGGACAGGTAGTGGTCCGGTTTCATGGAGATGAAGCCCGGAAGTCCGGCAGCGCCCAGTGCCTGAGCGAGAGTCTTTGTTGCTGCGAGGTAAGCACTTCCGACAGCAGATCCGATGATTGCTGCATAGAATGGATATTTCAGTTTCAGGGTGACACCGAACATTGCCGGCTCTGTGATGCCGAGCAGAGCGGAGATACCGGAAGCGGAGCAGATCGATTTGATCTTCTCATTCTTGGTCATCATCAGGACTGCCAGAACAGCTGCACCCTGAGCAACGTTGTTCATGCTTGCGGTGGAGAAGATGAAACTTCCGCCGGTGTGAGCGCTGTCTGCGATCAGCTGGGTCTCAATTGCGATGAAGCTGTGGTGCATACCGGTCAGTGTGATCGGTGCGTATACAAGACCGAAGAGTGCTCCGCCGATGAAACCGAGGGAGTTGTATACCCAGGTGATTCCAGCGGCGAGAAGGTTTCCTGCCTCTCTCAGAACCGGACCTACAACGATGAAGGTCAGGAAGGAGGTTACAAGGATGGAAACTAACGGGGTGGTCAGGTTGTCAAGCCAGGACGGGGTGACTTTGTGAAGGCGCTTCTCGATGTTTGCGATGATCCATGAAACAGCGAGAACCGGAAGAACCGTGCCCTGATAGCCGATAGCCGGAATCTGGAGTCCGAAGATGTCCCATACCGGGGCTGTGCCGACACCGATCTGATAAGCGTTCATCAGATCCGGGTGAACCATGATCATACCCATCGCAGCGCCGAGATAAGGGTTACCGCCGAATTTCTTTGAGGCACTGAAACCGATCAGAACAGGCAGGAAGGTGAACGGTGCAGATGCAAACAGGTTGATCGCAGTTGCAAGTCCTGCCCACTGCGGATACAGGGCGATGATCGACTGACCATGGATCAGGTTGGAGGTCAGAAGGTTGTTAAGACCCATCAGAAGACCGCCTGCAACGATTGCCGGAATGATCGGAACAAAGATGTCGCTGAGCATTTTTACAAAGCGCTGAAGCGGATTGCCCTTCTTCTCCTCGGATTCATCATTGGCGGTTGTTTCGCCCTGAACACCGAGCTGTTTCTGAACCTCGTCGCAGACAAGATTGACGGTGCCTGCTCCGAAAATAATCTGGAACTGTGACTGTGTGAGGAAGACCCCCTTGACTCCCTCTACATCGCTGAGAGCATTTTCATCTCTCAGATCATTGTTGCGCAACTGAAGACGAAGACGGGTTGCACAATGTGCGACAGAGCGGATATTTTCCTTTCCGCCCACGAGTCGGATTACTTCACTGGCGATTTTTGCATAATCCATAAAAAACCTCTCCTTTTTTGTGGTGATGAATGAATTGAACGATGAACCGTGAAACAAAATGTAGTATCGGTTCCATACCTGAATCATACAGCATTTTTGCCGTAAAGTCAATACGAATATGGAATCGATACCACATTTGGACCGCCAAAAAATCAGGCGATTTTTTGTGCAAAACGCACAAAACCGTGCGTCATCATCTCACACTCTTTCCGGGGATCATCTCAAAACCGATGACCTGCTTGACCGGGACGGGTTCGTTGCGGATCAGACGCAAGATTGTCTCGGCGCTGAGTTGACCGAGCGCATAGGAATCGAATTTCAGAGTCGTGAGTTCCGGGGAGAGCAGAGCACTCTCATTGTAACCGCCAAAACCGGCAACGGAGACATCATCGGGAATTCGTTTTCCGAACTGAGCGAGCGTGTAGTAGGCGCCGAATGCAAGGCGATCCGTTGCACAGATCATCGCGTCTACGGGACCGCTTTCGAGTGCTTCCTTCGCCATCTGCTGACCGCTCTCGTAGCTGTAATCACCGGCGAAGAGGCGAACCTCAGAGATCCCGCAGGATTTCAGACCGTCGAGAACACCCTGACGGCGAATGATTCCAACTGCGCGGTCGGTATCGCTGATTCCGAGCCAGACAACGTGCTCCGGATGAGATTTTCCAACATATTTTCCCATCTCGAATCCAGCCTGATAATCATCGTCCACGACGGAGATTCCAGCGTCGAATTCCTGTGCCATCACGACGATCGGGACGGGACTGTTGGCGATCAGCTTGCGGTGCTGGTCGGTGATGGAGATGGAGCTGAGCAGGATTCCGCCCACGTTTAAGCTGATCAGACGGCGAATGTTTTCGAGTTCGAGGGCGATCTGGTGATCGGAGCTCTTGATTAAAGTCTCGTATCCCTGTTCGCGCAGATGGCGGTCGATGCTTGTGATGACGCGACCGGTGATCTTGGAATTCAGGGTCGGCACGACAACGCCGATGATGTTGCTCTCACGGGCATTGAGTCGGGCAAATGAGTTTGGCATATATCCGCACTCGCGGATCACAGCCTGAATCCTCTCGCGGGTCTCTTCTTTCACATATCCGCCGTTGAAGTAGCGGGAGACTGTGCTTTTTCCGACACCGGACATCTCGGCGATGTCCGCCATAGTAAATTTCTTCATAAATAATTTTAACTCCTTGGAATTTTTCATAATACAAGTATATCACGATTCTGGAATGCGGAAAAGTGCGGGGAAATTTCCTACACAGGGGAGAGGAATTTTTCGGAAGGGAAAATCCCGTAGGATACTGTGCTGAAAGCAGAGTTTGCCGGTGTGTGTCCGCAGACAGGAGGATATGTTTGCGACTAAGAGAGAATGTTGCTATAATGATAGTTACACGACAAACAAGTTGGGCTATGAGCAAGTAAGTAAAAAGCAAAAGAATTAGTAGTCATGGAAATGACGAGGAAAGAAGTAGAACGATATGGACAGTCGATTATTTCATTATGTAATGGCGGTGGAGGAATGTGGAACAATCTCATCAGCCGCCAGAACTCTGTTTCTGTCACAGCCTGCGCTGACAAAGCAGATTGGAAAATTGGAATCTGAGCTGGGGTTTCAGATTTTTGACAGGAGTAAAAATCCTCTTGGAATTACGGAACAGGGAGAGATCTTTCTGGAATTTGCCGGACGTTATCTGGAACTGGAAAAGGAATTTCAGCAAAAACTGGATGCAGTGTCCGGAGAGAAACATCAGGATTTGATTGTGATGACAACAAGCCGAGGAGGAATGTATGCGGGGGTTCGCACCTCGGCATTTCTTGACGCACATCCGGAAATCCATGTGGAGTATCACAATACAGATGCGAGAACCTGCGAGGAGATGCTTGAGAGTGAGGAGAGAGAGCTTGCAGTATACACAGATCCCGTTCAGTCTGACCGGATTGAATATCTGCCTTTGGAAGAAGATCCGCTTCTTCTCGTAATCCCGAAGGACAGTCCGGCACTTGAGGGAGTTGAGATCGGGGAAAATTCATATCAGAATCCGCTCGAGATCGATGTGGAATGTCTGCGAAGACCGAATAACCGCTTTGTTCTTTCTACATCGACGCACAGTCTGTTTCTTGCGGAGCAGGAGCTGTTTCGGCGCTGTCGAATTCATGTGGGAAATGCACTTCATGTGGATCATGTTGATACGCGATATGCGATTGCCTGTGGAGGCGGAGGGATTGTTATGGTGCCGTTACAGACGGTGAAATCTCTTTATACAAACAATCAGGTGGTCTATGCGACGATAAAGGGGGAATCCTTTTACCGATATGTAGTGATTGCGAAGAAGCGGGGAAGAAAACTGTCAACGGGAGCAGAACTTTTCTGGAAGTTTATGGTGGGTCAGCGGTTTGCCCCGTAAAACTGGCTGATATGTCATTTAAGCCATAACGAATGGGAATGGGCTGTGTGAAAAAGAGGAATAAGAGAACATAGAAATGAATGAGAAGTGCTTGTCCAAGTGGAGGATGGGTACTTCTTTTTTTTGCGTTTATTTATGTGAATTTTAAAGAAATGTGGCAGAAAATTTGAGTGATACGGGCATCCGGATCAGAGAATATTCAACGGAGAACGGATGAAGCGCAGATAAAAAATAAATAAAGGATAGAGGAACAACAAATGAAGAGCAGATGGGGAACAGACGGAAAGAGGGAAGAAAAATGGTTATGGGAGGTGGAGAAAACCTGAATAGCTGAGGACGGTTGAAAGTATTGCGCAATTAAAAAAAGTTTATATATAATACAGACAATGTTTTTACCGGTGAAAGCAAACGAAACAAAGAGACAAAGCAAAAGAAGAAATGAAAGAAATGAGAGAAATGAGAGGACAACCATTTCTGGGTGTTGTCGGGGTGAATAGGAGAGGATAAAAAGATGAGCAAGCTGAAGGAAGTAAAACTGCTTGGAATGCCACTTTGGATGTTCCTGATTCTTCTTGTGGTAACTTGGGGAGTTGGAATGACGGAGTCGATTCCGGGCGATATGGTAGGCGCACTTTGTTTTGCAACTGTTGTTGGAACTTTCATTGGATTTATTGGAGATCGGATTCCGATCTGGAAAGACTGGCTCGGCGGTGGTATGCTTCTGACCTGTCTGGCAGCCGGAGCAATGTCCACATTCCATCTGATTCCGGATTCCCTTGTGGAAACGTTGAATACGTTTAATGGTAAGACCGGATTTCTGAATCTTTATATTTTGGTGCTTGTCACAGGATCAGTTTTATCTGTGAACAGAAAGCTCCTGATTCGTTCTCTGGGCGGATATATTCCGTGCATCCTTTCTGCGATTGTGTTTGCATTTTTGTTTGCAGGAGTAGCAGGAATCGTTGTGGGAATCGGACCGATCAATGCAATCTTGAATTACGCACTTCCGATCATGGGAGGTGGAAATGGTGCCGGAGCAATCCCGATGAGCAAGATCTGGGGAGAGGCAAGCGGACAGGACCCGCAGATCTGGTATGCATCTGCATTTGCAACCCTTAGTCTTGGAAACATGATTGCCGTTCTGATTGCTGCCCTGATGAATAAACTTGGAGAGAAGAAACCGGAGTTCACCGGAAACGGAGAGCTGATGAAGACACCGGCAGATCTTGGGACACAGGAAGCAGAAATCAAGCCGACGGTGGCTGATTATGCAGCGGGTTTGGCACTTGGTCTGTTCTGCTTTGTATTCAGCGGATTTTATTCTTCCAAGATTTCGATCATTAACCATGCAGGTCTTGGATTCTCCATTCACCAGTTTGCATTTATGATTATTCTTGTGGCACTCTTAAATATTTCCGGTCTGGTTCCGGACAATGTGCGTGCCGGTACAAGAGGAATGCAACAGTTTTTTGTAAAGTATATGTCCCTTCCGCTTATGGTTACGGTCGGAATCGGAACAAACCTGATGGACTATGTAAAAGTACTGAATTTCCAGAGTCTTGTTGTTATTGCAGCCGTTGTTACTGGTGCAACGCTTGGCGCATGGCTGATGGCTCCGCTCTTTAAATTCTTCCGAATCGAGACGGTTGTCACAGCGGCACTTTGCATGGCAAACGGAGGTGGTGCTGGTGATATTCAGGTTCTTGGAGCAAGTCATCGCATGGAGCTGATGAGCTATGCTCAGATTTCCTCGAGAATCGGAGGAGCGATCATGCTCGTCATTGCAAGTTTCATGTTCAGTACCTTTATGTAGAAATCTGTGAGAAACTCTGAGAAAAATTGTGAGAAAAAATTTGAGGGAAAACGGATGAAGATTGAGACATTGAATTTTTGTATCACACCTCTTAGCAGAGAGGTAAAGGTTCGCGTGTTTACACCGGATGGCTATGAGACGGGAGAAAAACAGTATCCGGTTCTCTATGTGAATGACGGACAGGATCTGTTCTGCGATCAACAGACATTCTGGGGCGCAGAGAGTCTGAGATTTGAGCAGTATTATAGAGACTATGGAAAGTTTGTGCCGGATGTGATTCTTGTGGCGATTGAGTCGCCGAATGATCACGCGAAGCGCACCGCGCAGTATTCGCCATTTACGAAAGATTTTGTTGTTCCGGAGGGAAAGACGTTTGAACCGCATATTGAGGGAAAGGGCGTAGAATATCTTGAGTGGATGACAAAGGAACTCAAGCCGGAGATTGACCGCAGGTATCGGACTCTGGCGGATGCAGATCATACCGGAATCTGTGGATACAGCACGGGTGGTCTGATCAGCACCTATGCACTGCTTGCACATTCGGAGACGTTTCACCGCGCAATCATTATGAGTGCGGCAGTCTGCATCTGGATGGATAAGTTGGAAGAAGTATTGAAGATGGCGGATTACTCACATATTTGCAGACTGTATCTGGACACGGGAACAAATGAGTTTGGACGGATGACGACGAAAGAGGAATTTCTTGCAGGATCGGAGATCATTCGCAGTTATTTCGTTCGCGGAGGTCTGACACCGAAAACGATGAAATATAATGTGTATCAGGATGCGATTCACAATCAGAGGGAGTGGAGAATGCGCTTCCCAGATGCGCTTCGCTGGACATTTCCAGAGTTTTAGGACATTTCCATAAGAAAATAAGAATGATTTTAAACCTTCGGGATAGGGAAATCTATTCCGAGGGTTTTTGTGTTTTGTAGAAATCTCTTTTCGGAATGGAAGAAATATGATAAAATCCAAAGATGGATGTTACCATAACGGTAGGCGGTTCGGCTCTCTTGGGAGGGCATGCGTACCCTCCGATTACATTTTGATGTAACGAAAAATATAGGAGGAGGGGGATGCCATATGAGTATTATGGATTTCGTAGCATTGGTAAGCTTCGGCTTAACATGCTTTGGACTTGGATACACTTTGGGAAAAGACGCAAAAAAATAACCGCCCTGTCCTCGAAAAACCTGGCGATTATTTTTTTGCTTATGTTTGATTAGAGACGACCGTCTATCGGTAACATCCCTCTTGATATATAATATAGCATTTAAGCGAATGATATTCAAGCGGATTTTAACAATTTGGAATGCGATGCAATGGCAAATTCCGTTACTGGGCACGTGTGCGTGAACAGTAAAAACAAAGGTGTAAAGAATAACGATTATTAGCACAGAAAAGTTAGAAATGATGGTATAGACAAAAAATACAGGAGGTGCAATTTCGATGAGACAGTGTATGGATGCAGACAATCTGCATCGCCGTTTAAAAAAGATTATCGGGCAGGTTCAGGCGATTGACCGCATGGTGGATGAGGATGTGCCGTGTGAGGATATTTTAGCGCAGATCAATGCGGCAAAATCCGCGCTTCATCGGGTTGGTCAGGTTGTGCTTGAGGGTCATATCCAGCATTGTGTGAGGGATGGAATTGAGCACGGGGATGCCGACCAGACGATTGCAAATTTCACGAAGGCTGTTGAGCGATTTGCGAATATGAAATAATGAGCATTTATTTGTTTATTTAACGAAAAATCGAAAGATTGAATAAAGAGAGGATACATTTGTCCATGAGAAATTGGATGGATGGTCCCCTCTTTTTTTTATGGAAAATTTGCGGCGAGCGGGAGCAAGATACTTGACAACCAATACCCCCATAGGTATAATAGCACACAGAATATATACCTATATGGGTATAGGTACAAAAAACCTTATTCTGGGTAGGTAACAGGTTAGAGGGAGGAAAATTCAGTATGATAGAAAAACTGGAAGAGTTTCTGGAATGGGGAGGCACGAAGAAGGATATTGTCTGTCTGATTCTCTCCGCGATTGCACTGATTGTCAGCATCTTTGATCTGGTTCCACTGCCGTTTGATGCATCGTGGATCTCGATCATTCTGTGTGGAGTGCCGATTATCCTTGAAGCGGTTATCGGTCTGGTCACAGCGTTTGACATCAAGGCGGACGTGCTCGTCTCGATCGCGCTGATTGCATCGATCATTATCCGCGAAGATTTTGCTGCCGGTGAGGTCGCATTTATCATGCAGCTTGGCGCACTTCTTGAGGATCTGACTGTCGCCAAGGCGAGAGCGGGAATTGAGAAACTTGTTCATCTGACTCCGCGGACAGCTCGCGTGATCGGAAAGGTTTCAGGAAGTCAGAGTTCTGAGACCGAGAATATCATTCCTGCTGAGAACGTGAAGATCGGTGATCTTCTTCGCGTGCTTCCGGGTGAGACAGTTCCGGTGGATGGAGTGATTATTTCCGGTCAGACTTCGATCAATCAGGCGGTCATGACCGGAGAGTCTCTGCCGGTTGACAAGGGAGAGGGAGACGAGGTCTCGAGTGGAACCGTCAATCAGTTTGGCGCATTTGATATGCGTGCGACGCGAGTCGGGGAGGACAGCTCGATTCAGCGCATGATTCGTCTCGTCCAGTCGGCAGATGCAGGAAAGGCGAAGATTGTGAGTCTTGCAGATCGCTGGGCGACATGGATTGTCGTGACTGCACTGACAGCTTCCGTTCTGACCTGGATTGCGACCGGTGAGATCATCCGCTCTGTGACGATTCTCGTCGTGTTCTGCCCATGTGCGCTTGTTCTTGCGACACCGACGGCGATCATGGCAGGAATTGGAAATGCGACGAGTCATGGATTTCTTGTGCGAGAGGGGGATGCGCTTGAGCGTCTGGCTCAGGTGAAAGACATTGCGTTTGATAAGACGGGAACCCTGACCTTCGGAACTCCCGAGGTGCAGGCAGTTCACAGCTTTCTTCCGGAGATTTCCGATCGGGAACTCTACTGGCTTTCGGCGTGCGCAGAGCAGAAATCGGAACATCCGCTTGGAAAGGCGGTTGTGCGCTGTTTAAAAAAGGAGAAGAGTGCAGATCAGAGTGCGCTTGCCGAACTTGCAGACTTTGAAATGATTCCGGGACGCGGAGTGCGTGCGAAGATTGATGGAACGAGTTATCTGGGAAATAAGAATGGTTCTGAAGATACGTTGATGGATTTGGAGGTTCTTGCGGGAAATGAGGAACTTCTGCGCGAGCGAAAGGTCGCACTTTCACAAGAAATCGAGGCATCGGCAGACACTTACCGAAAACAGGGATGCACGATCATTTATCTCGCGATTGGAGGCAGGGCAGGAGGATTTCTTGCACTCGCTGACACAGTTCGTCCGGATGCAAAGAAGACGATCGCAGAGATCTTTGAGGCGAAAGTCACTCCGGTGCTTCTGACCGGAGATCATATTCAGTCGGCGGAAACGATCGCAAAGAGTATTGGAATCAAACAGTTCCGCGCCGAGTGCCTCCCGGTCGACAAACTGCGATTTATCGAGGAACGTCAGAACTCCGGGGAGCCGGTTTGCATGATCGGAGATGGAATCAACGATGCTCCGGCGCTGAAAAAAGCCCATGTTGGAATTGCGATGGGTGGAGTCGGAAGTGATATCGCGGTTGATGCCGCAGACATTGCGCTTGTCAACGATGAGATCCGTGAGCTTCCGCATCTTCTGCTTCTCGCGAGAAGAATGATGTTCACGATTCGCTGTAATCTGACGTTTTCGATGACGCTGAACCTGATCGCGATTATCCTTGCGATCACTGGAATTCTGAATCCGGTCGCAGGAGCTCTCGTCCACAACAGCGGTTCGGTCTTTGTCATTATCAACTCAGCTTTATTGCTAAAGTGGAAGAAAAAATGAAAAACGTAGAAAAATAAAAAATATAAAACCCCTCTCACACTTATAAAAAATATATAAGGCGAAAGGGGCTTTTTTTATGAATCCTTCATCCTCTTGATGACTTTCAGTCTCGTGAACTCCTCACGGTCTTTCTCCTCGAGAGAGTTCGTGATGTTCGTGACGAGAGTCTGGTAAGTCGGGATTGTGATGTTCTTGAGCGCATTTGCGCGCTTCTGCGTCTTTCGGATGCTTCCGGCGAGGCGGTAGGCGGAGTTTTCAACCATTGAGAGCTTGATTGTCAGCTCCTTCACCTTCTCGAACTGCATCCGGGCATCGTCGAGCGATTCCTTTGTGCTGTAAAGTGCATAGGTCAGCGCGGGCGGAGTCGGGTCGTGCTGGACGAGCGGGATCTCCGTTCCCATGATGCTTCGCGTCTTGATGCGGATCGTATCGTCGATCGGCATTGAGGTTGCGATCTCCTGAACGAAGTTGATGCCGAGCTCGATGTTTGCGCGCTCGAGTGCTTTGTAGGCGGAGGTGAACGTCGCATCGATCTCAGATTGAATATCCTTTGCCTGGTCGATGAGTCCCATCAGCTCGCGCAGAAGAATATTTCTCTTCTTGTCCATCAGCACATATCCCTGACTCGCGAGTGCGAGAGAGTTCTTTGCGAGGATCAGATTTCCCTTTGTGGGAAAGGTGTTCAAATTCATAGAGTAACCTCCTTCCCCTCACTTATTCCGCGTCAGAAGTATGAGCGGTTTTGTCAGCCGGTACGAGGTCGCCGTTGTGGTCGATCATCGTAGGCTTGTAGTACTGGTCAAGCACCTTGGTGTCGATACGGTCGAGTTCTGCGCGTGGCAGAAGACCGAGTAAGTTCCAGCCGATTGTCAGTGTCTGGATGATGTTTCGGTTCTCATGCGGGTCCTGACCGACGAAACGGTGCTCAAACTCGCGACCAAAGACGAGGTACTGCTTGTCGATCGGGGAGAGCTCATCCTCACCGATGACGGAGGCAAGTGCACGTGCATCGCCCACTTTTGCGTAGCAGGAGAAGAGCTGGTTTGCGACGTCCTGATGATCGGCGCGTGTAAATCCCTCACCGATACCATCCTTCATCAGACGAGACAGACTCGGCAGGACGCTGATCGGCGGGTAGACCGACTGACCGTTTAACGAGCGGTCGAGAACGATCTGTCCCTCGGTGATGTATCCGGTCAGGTCTGGGATTGGGTGCGTGATGTCGTCGTTTGGCATTGTCAGGATCGGGATCTGGGTGACAGAGCCGTTGACTCCGCTCACGATACCGGCGCGCTCGTAAAGGGATGCAAGTTCACTGTATAAGTATCCCGGGTAACCTTTTCTCGACGGGATCTCGCCCTTGGAGGAGGAGACCTCACGCATTGCCTCGGCGAACGAGGTCATATCGGTCAGGATAACGAGGATGTGCATGTGTTTCTCAAAAGCAAGGTACTCGGCGAGTGTCAGTGCACATTTCGGAGTGATCAGACGCTCAACGACCGGGTCGTTTGCAAGGTTCATAAACATTGCAACGTGGGAGGAAACACCACTCTCCTCGAAAGTCCGGCGGAAGAAATCTGCGACATCGTGCTTGACGCCCATCGCGCCGAAGACGATTGCGAACTCCTCATCGGAGTCATCGCCAAGCGAAGCCTGCTGAACGATCTGGGCAGCGAGCTGGTCGTGCGGAAGACCGTTTCCGGAGAAGATCGGAAGTTTCTGACCGCGAATCAGCGTCATCAGACCGTCGATTGCGGAGATTCCGGTACGAATGTAGTTTCGCGGATACTCACGGGTCACCGGGTTTAACGGCTGACCGTTGACGTCGAGCATTTTTTCCGGGAAGATCTCACCGAGACCGTCGATCGGGACACCGATGCCGTTCATCGTTCTGCCGAGCATTTCCTCGGATACTCCAAGCTCCATCGGATGACCGGTCAGTCTGGTGTGAACGTTTTTGAGTCCGAGTCCATCGGTTCCCTCAAAAACCTGAATGATAGCTTTATCTTTGTAAGCCTCGATGATACGGCCAAGTTTCTTTTTCGAGCCGTCGACCGTCATCTCCACGATCTCATCGTAGGCAGCATTCTGAACGCCCTCTAAGACGACCATCGGGCCGTTGATTGCACTCAGACCAAGATATTCGATTGCCATAATAAATCCCTCCTTGTGCTTTCTTAGGCATTGCGCTCCACAACGTCGTCGTAGAAGCGGTCAATCTGTTTCTTGTAATCATCGAGCATCTCCAGGCGATCGTTCGGAACGTCGTACTTGATGGAGATGATCTTATCGAAAATCGAGTCCTCTTTCAGTACAGACATCGGCATTCCCATCGAGATCAGGGAGCGGGATTTCTGATAGAGATAGAGGATCACGTCCATCATCTTGAACTGTTTTTCCATCGGAACGCAGGTATCATCTTTGTGGAAGGCGTTCTGCTGGAGGAAGCCGACACGGATGACTTTGGCGATCTCAAGGATCAGTTTCTGGTCATCCGGCAGAACATCAGCACCGATCAGCTTGACGATCTCCATCAGACTGCTCTCCTGAGACAGCAGGTAGACGATCTGGTTGCGGTAGTCGACGAAGCGCTTGTCGACATGCTCGGTGTACCACGGCGCGAGGTCAGTCAGGTACTCGGAGTAACTCGTCAGCCAGGAGATTGCCGGGAAGTGTCTCGCATAGGCGAGGTTCTTATCCAGTCCCCAGAAACAGCGGACGAAACGCTTTGTGTTCTGCGTTACCGGCTCGGAGAAGTCACCGCCCTGCGGGGAGACAGCGCCGATGATCGTCACGCTTCCCTCGGTTCCGTTTAAGTTCTGCATCATGCCGGCACGCTCGTAGAATGCGGACAGGCGGGATGCAAGGTAAGCCGGGAAACCTTCCTCGGCAGGCATCTCCTCGAGTCGTCCGGAGAGCTCACGCAGGGCCTCCGCCCATCGGGAGGTCGAGTCTGCCATGATTGCAACGTGGTAGCCCATGTCGCGGTAGTACTCGGCGAGCGTCAGACCGGAGTAAAGGCTTGCTTCACGCGCTGCTACCGGCATATTTGAAGTGTTTGCGATCAGCGTTGTGCGGTCCATCAGCGGATTGCCGGTCTTTGGGTCAACCAAGCGGGAGAACTCCTCAAGAACCTGAGTCATCTCGTTTCCACGCTCTCCACAGCCGATGTAGATGATGATATTTGCATCGGACCACTTTGCGATCTGGTGCTGAGTCATCGTCTTTCCGGTTCCGAATCCACCCGGGATTGCGGCAGTACCGCCCTTTGCGAGCGGGAACATCGTATCGAGGATACGCTGACCGGTGACAAGAGGCTGGGTTGCCGGGAAACGTTTTGCAGTCGGACGCGCAACACGGATTGGCCATTTCTGGGTCATCGTGAGTTTCTCCTCGGTTCCGTCAGAGAGCTGAAGCGTCACGAGGGGCTCCTCGATCGTGTATTCGCCGTCGGAGACGACATCGAGGACAAAGCCTTCTTTATCTGGTGGAACCATAACTTTGTGGACGATTGCCGGGGTCTCCGGAACCTCTGCGATGATCGTTCCGCCGAAGACGCGGTCGCCCTTCTTGACGGTCATATGGGTCTTCCATTTTTTCTCCGTGTCAAGGGAGGAAACATGGACACCGCGGTTGATGTAGGCACCGCCGGTCTTTGCGATCTCGCTCAGCGGTCGCTCAATTCCATCGAAAATGTTTGTCAGAATGCCGGGGGCAAGCGTGACAGAGACCGGAGCTCCGGTTCCGGTTACGATCTCGCCCGGTCGGATGCCGGTCGTCTCCTCGTATACCTGAATGATTGTGTCGTCGGATTTCAGACCGATGACCTCGCCGACGAGGTTGTCTTTGCCGACATAAACCATCTCATTCATTGTAAAGCCCGGATCTCCCTTCAGATGGATGATCGGGCCGTTGATTCCGTAAATAACACCTGTTTTACTCATCTGCGCTGTCTCCTTCCTCAAGGCTCAAATCAAAATGGAAGTTTTCTCTTGCCTCCTCAAGGCGGGTCTGAAAGGAATTGTCAATCAGAATGTGGCGCGTCGGAATGACTGCGCGCGTGCCACCACCGAAGGAAAATTCGCTGATCTTGATCTGTGCGTGTCCATAATGAAGAGAAAGCCGTTTCTGTTTGTCCTCATCAACCGGATCAAGATAAATCGTGATCGGGTCGTCAGCGGCAAATTCGACGGCATTTGCAATCTGGTGTTCCAGCAGTTTCAGATATTCCGGTGTTTCGAGGAAGTTCGCAAGCTGATCTCTCAGTTCCACGAACAGTTTGTCTTTCAGCTCCTCCTGCTTCTGACCGAGTGCGCGACGAATATCAATCTGCTCCACAGCGAGCTTTTTGTTGATCTCTCTCTCAATTTTCTCGGTTTCCTGTTCGATCTGCATGGCGGAACGGCGCTTTGCGTCAGCTTGATGCTGTTTGAAGGTCTCCTCGAGTGCGTTCATATATTCATCCAGCATCCGGTTGCTCCGGGTTCTGGCATCTTCCATACAGGTATCCAGAAAATGCTGTAATTTTTCCTCGGTTGTCAAGACGGTCACCTGCTTTCTATATTTCTATATTATAGCGATTTTATATCGGTACTTTTACGCTATCTGTAATTTTGAAGGAATGTTATAACTTCAATCCGATCGCTTCGTTTACATAGGAAGTGATAAAGTCCGGCTTGCGACCGGTTCCGTGGCGGTCCGGAATCTCCACAAACAGCGGGTGTCTGTGGTTCAGCTTGACTTCGTTGACCAGATCCGGATAATCTCTGCCGAATTTCTCAGTCAGAAGAACGATTCCGATTTCACGGTCGGTCAGAACTTTATCGAGTGCTTCCTTAAGCTCTTTTTTCTCGTGGACGACAACGCCTTCGACACCTGCCAGGCGCATTCCTGTCCAGGTGTCGATGTTGTCGCTGATTAAATACATTTTCATAGAATTAAAGTTTGCCCAGGATCATGAAGGAAATGATCAGTCCATACAGGCAGACACCTTCGGCAAGACCTACGAAGATGAGGGATTTACCAAGAATCGAGCTGTCCTCGCTGATTGCGCCGAGAGCGGCAGATGCAGCTGCGGAAACGGCGATACCACCACCGATGCAGGCAAGACCGGTGGAAAGAGCTGCTGCGAGGTAACCAAAGCCTGCAACATTTGATACGGCTGTCGCAGTTTCTTCTGCGAATGCCTGACCGGAGAACATCATTGCGCCTGCGATAACGATCGTTCCCATGAACAGGAAGACGTTGACAGCGAGAGCGGTCTTATAACGACCTTTTGTCTTTTCTCCTACTGCAAATGCGCCGAACGGAACGGCAATGCTTAAAATGAGTGCTACTGCTAAAGTGATTTTTGCTAATACGGTCATGACTGTTTTCTCCTTTATATTTTTATTTGAATGAAAACTTTGCTTTTTATAGCTTACTTATAACTCAGAGTGGATGCGCAGTGATTTTGATGGAAAAATGTCAGCCAGAGCTGACCAAAATCACGCGCCAAGTCGATGCTTGCGTCGACTTGAACTTGTAGTGGTTATAACGGCGACAAAAGGCGAGAACGTCAATGCAAACCCGTGTGAGACGTCGGTGCTTAGACTGCGTATTTTGCAGTCTTATGCACCGCTACGCTCGAACCCGGAGCGGGAGCGTGTTTGCATGACTTCTTTCGCCGTTGGAGCCGTGCTTTGTTTCTTTGGCTGTGTCGTGTTGGAGCCGTGCATTATTTTTGGGATATGTCGCGTTGAAGCTGTCTATATAAGTCAAATAAAACGATTACGCTTCCTTCGACTTCCCATAAGGCTTGAACGCGCGTCCCGTTCCACGGTAGAAACGGCTGAACAGCTCGTAGTACTCCAGACGAAGCACCTGAATTCCGACGATCAGACCCTCCATACCGCAGACGAAGAGGTTTCCGAGGATGACAACGATCCAGTTCGGATTTCCACCCGACTCAGCGCCTGCAAGCATCAGAACCACCTCCATCATTGCCGCATGGCTGACTGCAAATGCGCCGACACGGACAAACGAAAGCGTGTTGGAAAAATAGCTTAAAAGCAATTCAAACATTTCAAAAAATCCCTGTACAAAGAACATGCCCTTTTCATCCGGCATGACTTTTGCTTTTTTCTCCAGAACTGCGGTCAGCGGTTCTTTGAAAAAGATAATCAGCAGAGGGAGGATAAACATAACGAGCAGAATTCCGGTTGCCGGGAGAGTCTGTCCGGTCATGTAGAGGACAATCGTGAGAACCGCAGATCCGTAAAAGACGATGCCGGCGATTCCGTTGTTGTCAAAATATGCCTTCTCCGGATCGTGGGAGCGCAGGCTGTTGACGATGTTTAAAATCATGGTCAGCAGGATGATTCCCATTCCGAGTGCGATTGCAACGACGAAGACGGTGTTTAAGTTTCCGATAAACGGAAGTTTCGTCATCGCTTCTTTTGGTCTCAACCAAAGAGGTTCAATGATGTTCTCAAAACCGAAGACGCTTCCGAAGAGGAATCCAAAGATCGTCGAAAAGATTCCACAGCAGGAGATGATCGCAGCGAGGTTCATCTTCTTTGTCCGGTAGAGCACGAAGCCTCCGATCAGAAGGCAGAGTCCCTGACCGACATCTCCGAACATGAATCCGAAGAGGATCGAGTAGGTGACACCGAGAAGAATCGTAGGATCGATCTCCCCGTAGGACGGAAGTCCGTACATCTGAAGGAACATCTCAAACGGTTTGAAGAGTCCCGGGTTTTTCAGCTTTGTCGGCGGTTTGCTGATCACGTTTTCGTGGTTGTCCTCAAGGAAACAGAAGGTGTCAGCATCCTGCTCGATCTCCTTGCAGAATGCATTTGCATTCTCCTCGGTCATCCATCCACACAGAATGTAGAAGGTGTGATCGTGGTTTGTCGTGCAGGCGGCGAGCTTGCGGACATCAAAGTTCGAGGCATACACAGAGAGACGATGTTTCGCCGAGGCGAGATCTTCCTTATAAGAATCCAGAATCTCAGAGATCTGTTTGTCGAGACTGCGAAGCTGTTCGTCAATGTCGGCGAGCTGTTTTTCGAGGCTGTGCGTCGCATCGACCGGTGTTCCCTCGTACTCATCCGGCAGGAAGAAACGCTCAAAATGCAGGGAGGCATAGATTGCGTCGATCTTCTCGTGAACGGAATCCGGCACGAAGTAGATCAGCCAGACATACTCGGCATCCTCCTGACACTTGTGAACGACGGTGTCGATCGTGTCGTAAGCGTAAGCCATGAATTTCTCGTAATATTCATGCGTCATGCGTCCGAAACGGAAGCGGACATACTTGAAATTCAGAATGTCGCGGACTTCGTAATTCAGATCTGTAAACGGAATGATGTTGGAGATCGATGTCTGAATTCTGTCCTGCTCTTTCAAGAGCGTTTCCCTCTTGGAGGAGAGCTTTTTTAACTTCTCGTCAAGAGTGTGGACAGTCCGGACAGCTTCCTCGATTGTGACATCCTTTGCGGGATGTTCCGGAAGCGGGTCACGAAAGGCGGTCGCAAGTTCTACGGCAGTCTGAAGTTCTCCCTTGTATGGGTTGCTTTCCACATATGGTCTCAGTCCTGACACCGATTTGAGCTCGGAGAGCGCATTTTCCAGATGAATCTCATATTTGGAGAGATACTGGTCGATGACGCGATCGATGTCGGCCTTAGGACCGGTGATACGCAGAAATTTCATTTTTTCTATCACAGGTAAGACCCCCTTATTGTTTCTCTACCAGCGCGATAATCTCGCCGGCGTCAAGCCGGTAACGGATGCCCTCGAGCGTGGTGATGATTTTTTGAAGTTCCAGTTCCTTTGAATAAAGATAGGAATCGAGAATCGCGACGGAGTAGGGATATCTGCGCCCTGCATTTGCATAGATCTGGTTGCAGATCTGATGGTAAAGCGTCTCGATATCCGGTTTTCCGGTGATCTCGCCTTTCTGAAACTTCCAGTAAAACGTCTCGCGCAGGACAGAGAAAAATTCCTCGTTATCTGCGGACTCCGCGAGATGACGGATCTGATCCGGTTTCAGCTTGTAGTTGACCGGAATCAGAAGTGCGTAGATGTCGGACGGCGACAGGTGATAGTAATGGCGCGCGCGGTAAATCCACTGAATATTCAGAAGATCGAGTCGACATCCGAAGCACTGTTCGAGTGCGTGACGTTCTTCACGGCTGAGCATCTTGTTCTTGACCTTCCACTGTGTCCGGAAATAAAAGAGATCCAGATTCATCTCAAGGTCGAACATTGTGCAGGTTTCTCTGGAAGCCAGCTCAGACAGAAACTCGTAGTAAGGGGAACCTTTCAGCCGTGAGAGAAAGTCCTCCAGATTTTCTGACTGTGCAAGTGCAGGCAGATCAATGTTGGAATGGCGATCAAAGAATTCCTGAAACATCGAGAGATCAAGGACAGCTTCCTGATGTCCCATGACGTGCCTGAGAATTCGCTTGATGATATTGATCTCGTAGTGCATGAAGTAGAGATCCAGAAATCTGCGCTGTGGGAGATTGGAAAAGCGGTAAAGTTTTGCAAAGTCCCGGTATTCGGACAGCGTGAGCAGTTGTTCGATGTGACCGCGGTGCAAGTTGGAATCATCTACACCCGCAAAGATCTCCGCGTAGGTGGGGAGCTGTTTCAGATAGTCGGCAGCACTGCGGACATCCTCAAGTCCTGCCATCTCATGAAACTGTTCCTCTGAGAGCAGACGGCTTTGCATGGCTCTTACTTTGGTTGTGATTCCACTGTAAGTCAGAAGGCTCATACCATCACTCCTTTACCAACTGCTCAAATAGTTTTCGGACATAAGTCCGATGGTGATTGTCGTAGTTCGTCTGCATCCGCGCAAGAAGTGCATCTGCATCCGATTTTTGCTTTGACAACTTGGAATTCATCTCAATTTCCATCTGATGTTGAAGCTCATGGATTTTTTCTTCTGTCTGTGCATCCAAATTTCGATCAAATTCGGCAGTCTTTTCTTCCATTTCCTTGGCAAATGCCTTTTTGCGTTCATTGGCATCTTCCATGACGGATGAAGCGGTTGCCTCGATTTCCGAAATCTTTTTGATAACCTTATCCATCGCGTTCCTCCTTGTCTGTTTATGTCTGTCCGGAAATTGTTTCAGCTCAGCTCGAAAACGGAGTCCCAGAAATCAAAAATGGGCTCATAATCGAACAGAACGGAAAAATCCGGAGAGAGAAAGAAAAAGATCTATAAGTTTCGACCTATAATTACAATAGGCTCTGACTTAATAGGTCTTTCCTGTATCATCATACACCTTTTACAAAAAAAAGCCAGAGCAAAAATGCAACAAGAATAAAATTTTAACAAAGTTTTTACAACATTGTGCACAAAATATAGAGGGAGCATGGGAGCATTTTTCATGGAACATATACAGAATTAGAAATAATGGATACAAAAATAAAAAAGTGCATAAAAAGAAACAAGTACGGGAATTGAGATCGGTGGGAAAAATAAAATTGGAAGGCAAAAAAACAGGATACAGCAGAAACTGTGCTGTATCCTGTAAAGAAAATGGCTACTCCGCAGTCAGATATTCTTTGGAGACATAGCCTTCCTGACCGTTGTAGTTGATCTTCGCCCAGGCGCCGTCATCGCTGTCGCCGATATACTCAATCGCGGAGCCGGCGGAGAGCTGACCGATCTTGTCGCCGTCCGTGCTGGGGCGGGAGCGCACGTTCAGATTGCTCGTGGTGCGGTAGATGACTTCCGGAGCCGTCTCAGCGGAATCCGTCTCGTCCGTGGAATCTGCGCTGGTGACTGCTTCTGTCGTTATCGGAGCGGTTGTCTTCTTCTTTCCTGTGTCAGAGTTCGGACGCACAATCTTGATGACAGCGAAGAGGAGTGCGATGCAGACGATCGGGATCAGAAGTTTGAGAAGATCGGCCCCAGTGAAGGTGATGCCTTTCTGCTTTCTGCTTCTCTTGGACGACTCGGCACCTGCCGATGCGGTGCTTCGCGCCGGTCGGTTCTGACGGGTGGCAGGCTGACGTGCGGGAGCGGGTCGAACACCCTTCTGTGCATTGCGATAGTCATTGGCAAAGGTGTAGACTTCCTGAGAGAGTTCGTGGTATGCCTGATTGGCGCTGTATGCGTTGTTGTCCCCGTCATGGACAGCTTTGTTGCCGATCATGCGAATCTTGTGGTAGCGCTCGCAGGTGGCTTTGCTGATCCAGCGATTCTTGTACAGGCAGTCGATCATGCTCATCAAATCACTGCTTCCAGTCACGATGTCAGCGCGTTCCATCTGAAGTCTGACCATAAGCTCAAGAGTCTGACGTGCTGTGATCATCGCGGAATTGTATTCCTTCTGACCAATCAGCCGTTCTACTTCATTTACGCCCTGCTGGATTTTTTCCCAGTTGATATTTGAATTTGTTCCCATAGGCCGTCCTCCTTTGTATAAGCAGTACAGCGAAAAAACAACTGTACATGCAGGATGATATCTTTTTTGATAACCGCAAAGTACTTTTGTGGTCACCTTCATTATACTATAATTTCCGGTCTCATGTACACCTAAAAATCGTGAGATCTGTTTCGGAGATTTTGGGCGAGGATTATCGCTGTTACCGTTTTTGCGACGCATGAAATCGTTTTTGTAACGCAGGAAGAAGTGGAAACAGTTTTATTCAGAAATAGTTGATATTTAGCAGGTTATGTGTCGACAATGGTCGGGAAGTCTGCTAGAATGAAGGAACAGCGGTTTGTGCTGTAAATCAGTTTTGGAGGAAAAAGAAAATATGAGATTGCGCCATATTCAGGGGGCGGAGGAGACGATTGCGACCAGCCCGTTTGTGATTCAGGAGCCGGAACAGCACAGAGGTCATTTTCATGAACTGTTTGGAAATGATCATCCGATCCGTATTGAGGTTGGAATGGGAAAAGGTCAGTTCCTGATGGAGCTTGCGACACGTCATCCGGAGATCAATTTCATCGGAATTGAACGATATTCCAGTGTTCTTCTGAGAGCGATCCAGAAGAGAGAACAGCTGGAACTTTCCAATATTTATTTTATGTGTGTGGATGCGAAGGGACTGTCGGAGATCTTTGCGCCGGAGGAGGTAGAGCGGATTTATTTAAACTTCTCCGATCCGTGGCCGAAGGATCGCCATGCGAAGAGACGTCTGACTTCCCCGGAGTTCATGAAAGTCTATGATCAGATTCTGAGAAAGGACGGAACTGTGGAGTTCAAGACGGACAATCAGGATCTGTTCACCTACTCCCTCGAGTCGATCCCGGAGGCAGGCTGGAAGATTGACGCGTACACGCGCGATCTGCACCACAGCGAGATGGCTGAGGGAAATGTCATGACCGAGTATGAGGTCAAGTTCTCCTCAATGGGAAACCCGATCTGCAAACTGATCGCGAGCAGATAGTTCTTCGTGCATATTTGTGCAGATTCGTGCATCATGAAAGGCAGAGCGCATAAGATAGGGCGAAACCTGATAGATTTAAGAATAGGAAGAGAAGCCATGTGTCTGAGAGACAAGATTGTGCGAAGCCTGCAATGCAGTTGTTGCGACAAGATTGATTTGAACCGAAAACTTCTTCATCTTGCGAAATGTATGAAAGAAGTGGATGCGTGCATAAATCGCGGGAAATGTGGAAAAAATAAATAGAGAAGGAGAAACGCTATGGAGAAAAAATTTACGACGGAAAATTTCGGCACAGAGGTTCTGGCATCCGATAAAGTGGTTCTGGTGGACTTCTATGCAGACTGGTGCGGACCGTGCCGGATGGTTGCCCCGGTTGTGGCACAGATCGCTGAGGAGTATGCAGACCGCGCGGTTGTAGGAAAGCTCAATGTGGATGAGAATGAGGAGATCGCAGTTCGCTACGGTGTGATGTCGATTCCGACGCTGATCGCATTTAAGAATGGTGAGGTTGCCGGAAAGCTCGTCGGCGTACAGCCAAAAGAAGTGATCGAGCGCCTGATTCAGGAAGCATAGCTTTGCATGGATGCGCAGTGATTTTGATAGGAAGATGTCAGCAGAGCTGACCAAAATCACGCGCCAAGTCGACGCAAGCATCGACTTGAAAAAATTTCAAAAAAACTGTTGACATTTGTCGGAAGTTGCGGTATTATAATGTTCGTGCTGTTGAGGTAAACACTTCATCAGTACGAACAGAATAAGGAATGCGCCTTTAGCTCAGTTGGTAGAGCAGTAGACTCTTAATCTATTTGTCCAGGGTTCGAGTCCCTGAAGGCGCACGCGAGAGCACTGGTTTTGCAGACAGAGAGCTGTGGGGTTGGTGCTTTTTATTTTGCAAAATTCACTCAAAATTGGGTTTAAAATAAAAAATTAAAAAAATCAAAAAAACTGTTGACAAAAGTGAAAAACTGCGATAGAATAACACTCGTGCTTGTGAGACAGCACAATAACAGAAAACAGAATATGCGCCTTTAGCTCAGTTGGTAGAGCAGTAGACTCTTAATCTATTTGTCCAGGGTTCGAGTCCCTGAAGGCGCACTAGAAGAAAAGGTTCGAGCATTTTCGGTAGAGAAGGTGTTCGGATTTTTTTTGTTTCATAGAAAGTTGCGCCCCAGTATGCTCAGAAATCCAAATGGAGGATTTTCCGGGAATCTTAATAAACATTAAGGGGAAACTGAACAGTTTGTAAGGCGAAGATGGTACTCCTGTAAGAATTGTATCGTAGAATAAACATTGTTAATTTATTAATGATGTAGCGATGTTCAAAGGAGGAGTATCATGAGTGAGCAGATGCTTGCCCTGCTGGGGTTTGCAACCATCATTGCGATCATTGTGCTGTTATTAAGAAATGTGACCGTTCCGGCGATTGCATTTATCGGGGTATCCACAGTGACGGCGCTGATTCTGGTTCTTACAGGAACGTATTCAGTCAGCGAGATGGGAGATTTTGTTTCTGCCGGAGTAAAAGGTGTTCATTCTACCGCAGCACTTTTTATCTTTTCGGTATTGTTTTTTGGAATTATGTCCGACGCGGGAATGTTCGATGTCATCATCGGCGCCCTGTTAAAGAGAGTAGGCAATAATGTAGTGGGTGTCGCTATGATGACCTGCATTATCGCAATGATCGCTCATCTTGACGGAAGCGGCGCAGCAACCTTCCTGATTACGATCCCGGCAATGTTGCCGGTTTATAAGAAACTGAAAATGCGTCCGACGACCCTGCTTCTGATCTGTGTCACCGCAATGGGTGTTATGAACCTGATGCCGTGGGGCGGTCCGACGATGCGTGCAGCATCTGTTCTGAGCATGGACTCCAACCTGCTTTGGATGCACATTCTGCCGATGCAGGCTGTCGGAATGGTGATTGCCCTGCTGACTGCATTCTTCTGGGGTACAGTTGAGAAGAAGCGCGGTGCAGGCGAGAACAGCACACTTGAGGTTGAGTACGGTGATATGGAAGAGGCAGGAAGCGGTGCGAGCAAGACCGATCTTGCAAGACCGAAGCTGTTTGCAGTGAACCTGATCTGGACGCTTCTGATTATTGTAGCTCTGATCCTGTTAAAGGTTCCGGCTTACTACATCTTCATGGTCGGCTGTGTGGTTGCCCTTCTTGTAAACTACCCGGGCGCAAAGTTGCAGGGTAAGATCATCAAGTCCCATGCCGGTCCGGCTCTGACGATGGCTTCCACGATTCTGGCAGCAGGTGTTTTCCTCGGTGTCATGGAGGAGAGCGAGATCATGAACCACATGGCAACGATTCTGGCAGCATTCATTCCGCAGTCTATGGGACGCTTCCTGCCGTTGTTTGTAGGTGTTCTGTCCGTTCCGCTGACGCTGATGTTCTGTACGGATTCCTACTTCTACGGACTGCTTCCGGTACTCATCGGAGTGGGAAACCAGTTCGGCGTAGATCCGATTCATACAGCAATCACGATGGTTGTGTGCAGAAACTGTGCAACCTTCATCAGCCCGGTTGTACCGGCTACCTTCCTCGGTGTCGGCCTTGCCGGAGTTGAGATCAAGGATCACATCAAGACGAGCTTCTTCTGGATCTGGGGCGTGAGTCTGGTCTGCATGGTGGCAGGTCTGATCCTCGGAGTCTTGACGATTTAAGCAATCAGTTTTACCTTTTCCCCACACAATCCGGACTTCTCCCCAAGAATCCGGATTGGAAAAACAAACATTTTCGACAGAGACAGTTATTTATATTTTTTTCAAGTCGACGCAAACATCGACTTGGCGCGTGATTTTGGTCAGTTTTGCTGACATCTTACCATCAAAAACACTGCGCATCCATAAAGATCATAAGCGCTTTACGAGACATCCTTCTGACCGTTTCTCCACCGCACGGGAAATTGGTCAGGGGGATGTTTTTTTACCTCCTATTTAATTTTTTTATAAGAATTTCGTACATTGAAAGCAAAATCGGAATGTGATAAAATAGATGAGATTTCTTGCACTCGTTTGAGAAGATCGCCAGAATGAGCAACAGGGCGAGGGCGTAAACATGCGGACAGACGAAAGATAAATAGACGGGTGCGTGCAGGTTACAGGAAGAAACGGTTGCGGTACATGGATAGAAATTTTTTTGAATTGTAACGAGAAACCGTTGAGAAAAGGAAGCGAGGGACTGTTTATATTTATGACAGGAAAATACAAGCGATACAAACGATGGATGAGTGGAGCATGCCGGTTTGGAGCCGTATTTCTGACCGGAGCCTTACTGGCAGGATGTCAGGCAAATGGAAAATCTGCCGATGCGTCCGCTGAGACGGAGCTGGTTCTGACGGACGAGACCCTGCCTCAGACGGCAGCGGATGAGACTGTGATGGCACTTTCTCCGGATGGACCGCTTCTGCCGTCAGTGGCGGGAGTAGATGCCGAGTACACGGATCCGATTCCGGATTATCTGCGCATCGGAGAACAGCATCCGATTGTGGAAAAATTACAGCAGAGATTGATGGATTTAGGATTCATGGACAACGATGAGCCGACCGATTATTACGGCGAGGTGACACAGAGCGCGATCAAGATCTATCAGCGTCAGAATCATCTGGCACAGGATGGCATCGTCGGACCGGATACGCTGGCGGCTGTGTTCTCTCCGGATGCAAAATATTACGCTGCTCAGCCGGGAGATGTCGGTGACGATATCAGCCGGATTCAAAGCCGTCTCTATGAGCTCGGCTATCTGGCTCAGGCAGAGCAGGTTTCGGGAAACTTTGATGAGAGCACCGAGAATGCGGTAAAGAAGATGCAGAGTGTCAATGGTCTGGATCAGGATGGTAAAGTCGGACGAAAGACGATGAACCTTCTGTACAGCGATGAGGTGAAGCCGAATATGCTTTCCTACGGCGAGCAGAGTGAGGTGGTTCTCGCAGCACAGAAGAGACTGAAGGAGCTCGGCTATCTGACGACCGATCCGGATGGTACTTACGGATATGACACGACGGTTGCTGTCAAGCAGTTCCAGTCGAGAAACGATCAGATCGTGGATGGTTATCTTGGACCGTCGACGAGAATCGCTCTGAACAGTTCGACTGCCGTTCCGAATGCACTCAGCATCGGAGACAGCGGTGACAATATCTCGAGAGTGCAGACACTTCTTAGCAAGCTGGGTTATCTGAATTCCGGAAACGTGACGGGATATTACGGAGAGATGACGGAGGATGCAGTCAAGCTCTTCCAGAATACGAATGGACTTAGCCCGGATGGTCAGGTCGGCATGCAGACGATGGCAAAGCTGACGTCGAGTGATGCGAGAAAGGCTCCGGCGAGAACTTCCGGAGGAAAGAAAAACTCTTCAAGCGGAAACAAGACTTCTGTCGCAAAGGGAAATTCTGGAAGCAAGGGAAGCAGTGGATCGGTCAACACCGGATCTGCAAGCGGAGGAGCAAGCGCTCTGATCTCAGTTGCAAGCTCGAAACTCGGAAGCCGTTACGTCTGGGGAGCAAAGGGACCGAACACATTTGACTGTTCCGGTTTCGTCTACTGGTGCTTAAATCAGGTCGGTGTGCGCCAGAGTTACATCACTTCCTCCGGTTGGAGAAGTGTCGGTCGTTACACGAGAATCAGCAGTTTCTCAAATCTGAGAGCCGGTGATATCGTCGTGGTAAGCGGTCATGTCGGAATCGTCGCAGGTGGCGGTACAGTAATCGATGCCTCCTCCGGTAACGGAAAGGTCGTTCACCGTTCTTTGAGTTCCTGGTGGGCAAAGAACTTCATCGTTGGATGGAGAATTTTCGGATAACATAAATCATCAGATAAATAAAAAATCGCTCAGACCATATGGCATATGTCTGAGCGATTTTTTTACAAAAAGTGATTGGCTCTTTCTTTCTTTTTCCTATTCGGATTTTTCTTTCTCTTTTTCCTTTTCCACGACAGGGAAACCGACACGGACTTTGAAGAGATCGCCGTCGATGATGATCTCAAACGTGCCTTTCTGGAGCTTTGTGAGGCTCTTTGCGATCGAGAGTCCGAGACCGCTTCCCTCGGTCGCACGCGAGACATCCCCGCGCACAAAACGCTCGGTCAGCTCATCCGCCTGAAAGTTCAGCGGATTTTCGGACACATTCTTGATCGTGAAGTAAACCATATTGTCGACTTTGGCGATGTCGGTGTATACACGGCTGTGCTCCATCGCATATTTAAACGTGTTGTTGTAGAGGTTCTCGAGAACTCTCCACAGTCTGCGCCCGTCGGCACGGATCAGAATCGATTCATCCGGCAGGTTGGAGACGAGCTCTAGGTGGCGGGTCTCAAATTTTTCCTCAAATTCTCCGTTTGTCTGCCAGATCATCTCGACGAAATTGATCGTCGTCATATCCAGCTTGAGGTTGCCGGAGCTTGCCTTGGAGACCTCGACGAGATCCTCAGTCAGATTCTTTAAGCGCTGTGATTTCTGGTCCAGAATCTTTAAGTACTCCTGAACTTTCTCGCCCGGCAGATTTTCGCGCTTGAGCAGATCGACATAGCTGATGATCGAGGTCAGCGGAGTCTTGATGTCGTGGGAGACATTCGTGATCAGGTCGGTCTTCATTCGCTCGCTCTTGAGCTGTTCTTTGAGTGCCTGCTCAAGACCGGTTCCGATGCTGTTGATCATTTTTCCGAGACCGAGCTCCTTGCCCGAGAGTCCGTCAAGATCCATCTGGTATCCGGTGTCCCCGCTTGCAATCATCGAGATCGCGTCGGCAATCCGATCTTCCTGTGTTGACGAGAGGTAGAGCCGGTGGAACGCGAGATAATCAACCGTGATCAGCCCTGCAGTCAGAAGAATCGCTCCTGCCTTGGCGATCGGGTAGTTCCAGAAGCGAAGACAAACGCCGATCAGTCCGAGACCGACAACCTGAACAGAGATAAATCCACCGTAGAGGCAGGCGAGACGCTTGGAAAATGTTCCGTTTGCAAAATAAGTCTGAATATTCTGCGTGACATGATGGACGACGCTGTTTTCCCAGAGCTGTCGGCTCTTGTAACGGCGCAGAAGGCTGAAGGCGCCGGTCATGCAGCAACCGTAGACAATCAGTGCCCGCACGATCCTTTCTGCATAATCCCACTCTGATTCGATGACGAGCAGGTGAATCAACCGGTAAATGATTTTCTCCCCGAGGAACAGGGCAAACATTGTGCTGAGTGCCGTCATCGCGATACAGCTCTCTGTCGTGATCATGTCAAAGCCGTGAAGATACGGATTGATGCGCTCCTCTGTCTTGTAGCCGGAGACGAGAATCAGGTAGTAGAGTGTCACGATGCAACCGAGAATTCCGATCAGCAGGGCAGCAAGTCCCTCCAGGAAGTGACTGCGAAGCAACTGGTAGTCGTTTGCCTGATCGGCGTAGACATCCTCGGCAGAGTAGGTCGTGTCGACTCCCGCAATAATGTAATAGCTGTCTGCGTCATAGAAATTGTTGTCTTCCATTGAGACCGTGATATTCTGCGGGATCTCGCTCAAGTTCGTTTCAATAAAAATTGAATCGCTTGTCAGATAGCAGTAGCGTCCGAGTTCCTTCATCTCATCGATCGTCATGTTGCCGGTATTGGAGAAAATCGCGTCCGGCTCTGTCTGATCCTCATCCTGGTAGACGATCTTAAAGTAGAAATTCGACGGGTTCACGAGCATCCGGTAGTGAACCGTGTAGTACTCGCTCAGACAGTTTAAAACCTCCCGGCACAGATCAAGGAGCGAGGTGTAGGCATCGCCCGGTTCCTTGAGAATTGCGTTCGGGTCGTAGGCTCTCCAGTTGACATATTGATCGCGAGCGGTCGAGGCATTGTCGTAGATGAAGGTATCATTGACGACCTCAAACTGTTCATTCAGGTAGAACCCCTGACTCTTTGCGTATCGAAGAACCTCCTCAAGTGTGTAGATAACCTCCGGAGAGTCTCCGCGCGAGACGGAAAACATTTGCTTCGACAGATCGAGACTTCCGTCAGACTCAAAGACATCGCGGTAGGCGGAGTATTTTAAAATGTGATCAATGTCGCTCTGAAATTGTTTTTGAAAGGCTTCTGAGTCCTCATAATGGTTGTCCGAGATCCATCCAATGCCTGCGCCAATCTGAGAGTGCAGGTACATGATGCTGATACCTGCGACTACGGTCAGCAGAAAGATAATGTGAAGGACAACGGCAAAATTCTTTTTGATTCTCATAGAACAATTCTTCCATATCATCCGATTTTCAACACCGTCCCGTCCTTACTGTTTCTCAACCTTGTAGCCGACGCCCCACACGACTTTTAAGTAACGCGGTTCGCGCGGGTTGATCTCGATTTTCTCACGGATGTGGCGGATATGTACGGCGACGGTGTTGTCTGCGCCGATTGCCTCCTCATTCCAGATCTGCTCATAGATCTCGTCGATCGAGAATACCTTTCCGGCATTCTTGACGAGGAGCAGAAGGATATTGTATTCAATCGGAGTCAGCTTGATCGGTTCCTCGTCGACCCAGACTTCCTTTGTGTCATCGTTGATCACAAGACCACCACACTTGTAAACCTGGTCGCTCGTCTGCTGAGCGAGGTTGCCAAGCTGAGTGTAACGGCGAAGCTGGGACTTGACGCGGGCGACAAGCTCAAGCGGGTTGAACGGTTTTGAGAGATAGTCATCTGCTCCGATATTCAGTCCGAGAATCTTGTCGGTGTCCTCGGATTTTGCGGAGAGGATGATGATCGGGATACTGCTCGTCTCGCGCACCTTGCGCGTTGTGCGGATTCCATCAAGCCCCGGCATCATCACATCGATGATCATCAGATCAATGTGCTGTTTGTCGAGGATCTCGAGGGCTTCATAGCCGTCATAGGCTTTGACGACCTCAAAGCCCTCCCCGCTCAAATAAATATCTATCGCATCGACGATCTGTTTATCGTCATCACATACTAGAATTCTCTGCATAAAAGTTCCTCCAATCTGCAATCCCTTTTGTGGGATTCACAACCCTCCTTTTAGGGGGATTCACGAATCAGTATAACGCAAATTAAATTTTGTCGCAATCACGATTCACAAAAAAGAATATGCTTGGGTACATTCCCTTAACCATAAAATACATTGGGGCAGGAAAAGAAAAAGGACGGGGGAAATCCCCCGCCCTTCGGTGAGAAAGTCTGCCAGGATTAGATCCCAGCGTGAGCTTTCCAAAGTTTCGGATCGGACATCAGGCAGAGAACCTGCCCTTTGCGTCCCCGAATGTGGCTTTATGAATAATCGCAGACGTTCAGCCAACGGTGAAGCAGTTCGGATTCCTCCGGACGTTTCTTGGTAAGCTGTGCAGCTGCTACCAGAGGTAACCACTGCTGTACATACCGGCGGTCCGTGCCTGTCTTTTCGCAGAACAGGTCCATGTACTTGTCAGCAATGCCCTGATCCTTCAGGCAGAACAGCAGGTAAGTTCTTGCTACATCGGCACTTGCGTTACCCTGGGTTGCATGAACCCAGTCGAGCACATACATCGTGCCGTCCTCTTTTACGAGGATGTTGTTTGGCTGGAAATCACCGTGGCACAGCTTGGTGTGCTTCGGCATGCTGTCCAGCCGGGTAAGAAGATCATAGCGGTTGACTGCGTTCAGTTCATCCATCTCAGAAATCTGCCGTGTCATCTTGTCTTTCAACTTGTTCAGCAGAGGGCAGGTCTTGGAATGAATCAAGAGCTGTAAGTCAACCATCTGATTCAGGTATTCGTCCATCTTGTCCGGGTTCTCTTCCATCAACTGCTGAAGGGTCTTGCCCTCAACAAAATCTCTTGTGATGGACCAGCAACCGTTCTCGTCAACGGATACCGCCAGAGTAGCAGGAAGATTGATTCCCCCGATTTCCTCAACTCTGGCACTGATCAAAGCTTCGTTCAGAACTTCTGCTTTCGGGAATCCCTTACAGAATTCCTTAATCGCCTTGTCGCCATCGCGGTAAACACGTTTGGTTGCGTTACTGGATACTAATTCTTTTGCCATACGAAACTCTCCTTTCTCCACTCATGCACCTTGGTCCTTCTCACGCTTTTGCTTCTGAGGATAACACTCCCCTCTCAGGAGCGGGCAGAGAGAGATTCCAAGCGTACACGTTACCGTCTTGGTAATTATTCAATCAGCCGATATCATTTTACTACAAACCGTTCAGAATGTCATCTACTTTTTGATAATTTTTTAACGAAATTTCAAACCTGAAAAACGTTACCCGTCAGGTAATGTCAGAAAATATCCGCTTTTGTTTAGGTGAAACGTAAAATAGCGGTTCCGTATGCCGGAAGCGGAAGGGCTACGGAGTATGGCTGACCGTCGCATTCTTTTTTCTGTGCGCGCAGAACCGGCGGTTTCTGCGGAGATTTGTACATGCCATGCTCACTGTCAAGCAAAAGCGTGTAGTTGCCACGTTTCGGGACACCGACGCGGTAATCCGGGCGTGCGACAGGAGTGAAGTTGCAGACGAAGAGGAGACTCTTTTTGTGGTCACGGCTGTAACGCACGAAGCTGAAAATGCTCCGGTCGCCGTCGTTTGCATTGATCCACTGGAAGCCATCCCAGTCGTCATCTGCCTCGGAGAGAGACGGATATTTTTGATAAATATGTAACAAATCTTTGACGTAGTTCTGAAGATCCTTGTGGAGCGGATCTTCTGTCTCTTCCCAGTTTAAGCTGACTTTCTCATCCCACTCGTGGAGCTGACCGAAGTCCTGTCCCATGAACAGAAGTTTCTTGCCCGGGTGTCCGAGCATGAAGGTGTAACCGGCTTTGAGGTTTTTGAACTTATCCTCAAGAGATCCCGGCATCTTGTTGATCATCGAGCATTTCAGGTGGACAACCTCGTCGTGGGAGAGTACCAGAATGAAGTTCTCGCTGTTGAAGTAGGTCAGACCAAACGTCATCTTGTTGTGGTTGAATTTGCGGAAGTACGGATCGAGTTTCATGTACTCGAGGAAGTCGTGCATCCAGCCCATATTCCACTTGAAGGTGAAGCCGAGACCGCCGATCTTCGGATCGTGGGTCACGAGAGGCCAAGCGGTAGACTCCTCCGCGATCACCATTGCGCCGTGCTCTCTGCGGTCGATGATGCTGTTTAAGTGGCGGAAGAATTCGATCGCGTCGAGGTTCTGGTTGCCACCGTACTCGTTCGGAACCCACTGTCCGTCCTGACGACCGTAGTCGAGATAGAGCATTGAGGCAACGGCATCGACACGCAGACCGTCGACATGGTACTCGTGGAGCCAGTAGAGGGCGTTTGCGATCAGGAAGTTGGAAACCTCATGACAGCCGTAGTTGAAGACTTTTGTGCCCCAGTCAGGGTGTTCGCCCTTTCTCGGGTCTGCATATTCATACAGTGCCTGACCGTCGAAATCAGCGAGTCCGTGAGCGTCCTTCGGGAAATGAGCCGGAACCCAGTCGAGGATGACGCCGATGCCCTTCTTGTGCAGGTAGTTGACGAAATACATGAAGTCTTCCGGCTTGCCGTAGCGGGAGGTCGGAGCGTAGTAGCCGGTGACCTGATAGCCCCAGGAGCCGTCAAACGGGTGCTCGGCGATTCCCATCAGCTCGACATGAGTGTAGCCCATCTCGTGAACGTAGGCAGCAAGCTCCTCTGCCATCTCGCGGTAAGTGTAAAATCCATCTTTTTCCTCGCGGTCTTTGCGCTTCCAGGAACCGATATGTACCTCGTAGATGCTGATCGGCTGTTCGCGCGGATTGACTTCTTTTCTGTGCTCCATCCAGGTATCGTCATTCCACTTGAATGATGGATCTGCGGTGATCGAGGCAGTTCCCGGGCGATACTCCGCATACTGAGCAAACGGATCTGCCTTGAACAGGAGCTTGCCGGTATTTGTCGTGATCGTGAATTTATAGAGTTCGCCCGTGCCGAGTCCCGGGACGAAGGTCTCATAGATGCCGGAAGTCTCAAGCACTTCCATCGGGTTTGCATCCGGGTCCCAGTTGTTGAAGTCACCGACGACACTGACCTGAACGGCGTGAGGTGCCCAGACTGCAAAGTACATGCCTTTCTTTCCATTCACTGTGGCGGGATGAGCGCCCATCTTCTTATAAATTTCGTAGTGGGTGCCCTCGCCGAACAGATAGCGGTCTCCTTCTGTGATGATACCGATACCTGCCTGTTTTTTCTTATCTTTGACAGCTTTGCCAGCCATAGCCTATTCCTCCGTGATCTTCAGGACAACACCACTGTTGCCTGGTAATGTGAGATTGAGTCTTCCGTTCGTAATTGGAATGATGGTTCCATCCATCAGATTTTTCGCTTCGGACGCATGAATCGGGACCGGAACAGACAGATTCGCCGGGGCATCATCGCTGTTGCCGGCGGTGATCGCAATCGAATGATCTGCCTTGCGCGCGAACGCGTACTGGCGGTTTGTCAGAAGGAGTTCCTGATAAACGCCATTGTGAAATTCCGGTTCTTTGCCGTGGATTTCTCCGAGTTTTTCGATGTATTTTGTGAGTTCACACTCCATTTTGTCGCCTTCTGCCATCGAGATGCAGGGGCGGAGTTCGGTGTCGCTGTTTGAGGTTCGCATGCCCTCAACTCCCCACTCACCGCCGTAGTAGACAGACGGGATGCCCGGGAGCGTGTAGAGAAGCAGGTAGGCGAGCGGAAGATGCGCTTTCTTTTTCAGCTTGCTCGCAATCCGGTTCTCATCGTGGTTGTCCAAAAAGGTGTAGAGCTTTCTTCCGATTGCCTCAAGACGACGAACATTGTGGGCGATCTCAAAGAAATTGTGATCGTTGAGTCCGGAGTAAAGGCTCTTGTGAAGCTCGTAGTTTGTGACAGAATGAAGCATTCCATCGTTGACCCAGCGCGCGTAGTCGCCGTGGATGACTTCGCCCATCAGCCAGAAATCTTCCTTCATCGGGGTGGTCTGTTCGCGCATTTCGTGCATAAACTGGAAGTCCAGAACATTCGCACAGTCGAGACGGATGCCGTCGATGTCAAACGTGTCAATCCAGTAACGGATCACGTCAAAGAGATACTGTTTGACCTCCGGATTCTGGAGATTCAGGCACGGGAGCTCAAAATGACCCTGCCATGCGTCGTATCCGAATCCATCCCCATATGGAGAACTCCATCCGAAGTTCACATTTCGATACCAGCCACAGTATCGGGAGCCTTCACGGTTTTTCTGAATATCCTGGAAGGCAAAAAATTCTCTTCCGGTGTGGTTGAAGACACCGTCGACAACAACGCGGATACCGGCTTCGTGGCAGAGTTTCACGAAACGGATGAAATCGTCGTTGTCGCCGAGACGGCGGTCAACAAGGCGGAAGTCGCGGGTATCATACCCATGAGAAGAGGACTCAAAGAGCGGCCCTATGTAAAGAGCGGTGAATCCCAGCTTCTTCATGTGAGGAATCCAGAGTTCCAGTTCCTCGAAGCGGTGAGTCACGCCCTCCTCGTGGTTCTCACGAGGTGCGCCGGTCATTCCCAGCGGATACATGTGATAAAATACAGCTTTTTCATACCAAGTGCTCATACTTGCAAGTCCTCCTGATGTGGATCATATAGTCGAAGCTCCGAAATCCGCTTAAAATGCCTTTTGAGAAGTCTTTAAAAGTCCTTTTTAGGTATTAAAAAATCCAGATTTTCTGGAATTTTTGTGTTGATTTAGGATTCCTCAAGGAATTTGAAGCGACGGAGCAAAAACTGATAACGCAGTTGGGCTGCGTTCAGTTCATAAATATAACAGTCAATCAGTGACGGATCGGTTGCCTGCTCGAAATGGTTTCGCGCAGATTCCATAGAGGTCCGTGTCTGATCAATCTCTGCTTTCAGCCTCCGGCTTTCCAAGGAAAGCAGGTCACTCTGAAATTTTCTGAAAAAAGTTTTTGAACTCATGTTTTCATCTCCTTCGTTTGTTTTAGTATTTTCCGGAAATGGAAATTTATACAGGAGATGGAATAAAATCGTTACAGTTTGTGCAATACAGGAATGGAATACAGGGACTGTAACATAAAATCATCAGGTATTATTGGCGGTCGCGGAAGGTTTCCTCCACGAGATTGCCGAGTTGCATGAGTTTGCGGGTGCCGGCGATCAGCGAAAGCCGGTAAAAATTTGAGGTTCCGGAGCGCTTTACCTGTACAAGCCCGGAATCTTTCAGAATTTTCAGGTGGTGGGAGACTGCCGGACGAGAAAGGCTGGTCTGCCGTGTAATTTCGTTGACGTTGAGCCCTTCTGTCCGTCCGTTCTGATCTGCCCGGCTCAGCGTCTCGATAATCCCCAGACGCACTTCATCTCCAAGGGCGATGAAGAGGGGCATACAGCAGTGAAACTGAGATTCCAGCTCTTTGCCGTTTGTCATAAAATCCTCCTTTGGTTTAAAAAATTAAACTAAAACCATTCTATCACGATTTATAGGCAACGTCAACTAAAAAAAGGCACAGAAATCCGACTGCTTTGGTCAATACATACAAAAAACGGTCGAAAATTTGGAGGAAATGTCAATTTTGAAAAAGGGGATTGACAGTTTGGGGATCGGTGTGCCATAATGAGACAACAATCACCACCTGTTCCGGGTGGAAGATTTTCTATCTTTTGTTTCCGACATCCGCTGTCTATGGATGTGTCAGGAACATTCAGCCGAATCGGCAAAATTTCAGTATTTTAATTTTATTTTTAAATTTTTAAGATTTTTTGAGTTTTTAAATTTTTTTAATTATTTTATTTCTTTAAACTTTTTGTATTTTTGAGTTTTTGTGTTTTGGAAAATCAGGTGTTTAGAACGATTCTCATTTTTTTCTGGTGAGAGGAAAGGTCAATATCGGGAGAAAGGGGGATGTCTGTTGGAGTGGCGAACGGCGGTCAGTCTTTTGGTGATTGCAGTGGGAGCCGGATGGACAGACCTGCGAACGGGAAAGGTCAAGAATCAGTGGATTCTTCTCGGCGTGATTCTGGGAGTTGTGTTGAGGAGAGCGGAATTCTTTCCCGGAGCTGTGTTGTTTGGGGTGACGGGCTTTCTGCTGTTTCGTTTTCGGATGATGGGAGCAGGAGACGGAAAACTTTCGTCTCTGGTCGGCGGGTATCTTGGCATCTGGCAGGGGTGTTTGGCGATTGGACTTGGACTTTTGATTGCATGTCTTTGGTCAATCTGGAAGATCGCGAGGGCAGGACCGGTGAAAGCTGGCTTGGAAGAGCGTTTTCTTCGCTTGTTTCGATACGCTCAGACTGTGAGGCGGACGGGACAGATCGAACCCTATGTCCAATTTGAGCAGATGACGAAACAGGAGAAGATTCCTCTCGGGGCATGCCTGGCGATGGGAGTTTTTATCTATGAGACAGCTGTTTTTCTGGGTAGCCGGATGAATTGAATAAATGAAGTGCGGCGAGTAGAGTCTGAGCATGCAGAGTGGCATCGAATATGGGCATAGAGTTATGCCAGAGAAACTCGTGTGACAACGGGCAGGTGTGAAGATGGGCGAGTATGAAGTTGGGAAAGTGTGACAACAGAACAGATAAGTAAAAATGAGATAGGGAGGTGCGAATGAATAAGAGAATCATGGCGGTCTATGATGTGGACCCATTCTATGCGGAGAGATTTTCAGAGTTTATCAACCAGAAGGAATCGACTCCATTTATGGCGATTGCGTTTACAAGTCTGGCGCGCTTAAAAGCATTTGCGCAGAGACAGCAGATTGAGATCCTGCTTGCGGGAGATGAGGTCGCAGATCAGGAACTTGAGGATCTCGGCATTCATCAGATTGTGAGACTCTCGGAGGTCACGATGGTGAAGACGGGAACACCGGCAGTCTATAAGTATCAGGCATCGGACAGTATTTTGAGAGAGGTTATGGCATGTTATCAGACCGGAGATCGGGAAGAGCAAATGACAGCTATGGGGACGAGAAGCCGGGTGATCGGGGTGTATTCTCCGATTGGACGATGCGGAAAGACCGGATTTGCCGTCACACTCGGTCAGGTGCTTGCAAAAGACAGCAAGGTACTGTTTTTGAGTTTGGAAGAATTTTCTGGTTTTTCTCAGATGATGGGGACACAGTATTCTGGAAGTTTTTCGGATCTCGTCTATTACAGTCGCCAGGGAGAATTTGATCGAATGAGGCTTGGAAGTGTGATCTATGACTATGGGGGACTTGATTATGTACCGCCGGTTGCCTATGCGGAGGATCTCGCGCAGATGGAGGGCGCAGAGGTGGCCGGTCTGATTGAGAAGATCGCGAGAGAGTGCGGGTATGATGTATTGATTGTGGATGTCGGTCATTTTCTCAGAAATGTGGAGGCAGTTCTTGCAGTTAGTGATGTCGTGTATGCGCCGATCCGTAAAGATATTGTATCAGAGACAAAGATTCAGGATTGGAGGCAGTATCTCGAGGATTCAGGGCGAATGAATCTCTCGGAGAAGATTCGGATTTTGAGACTTCCGATGCCTGCGGACTGCATGTCTGCCGGAGAGTATTTTGAACAGTTGCTCTGGGGACCGGTCGGAGACTTTGTGAGGGAGATGACCGGAAGAGCGGAAAAAGGGATGAGAGATTGATCGAGAGAGGAAGGTGAGAAAAGGAGAATAGCGAAAATATTAGGAGTTGAAGATGCGCAAAGAGAATTCGGATGGTCAGAGTGAAACGGGGGGAAACAGTCAGAATCGAATGGAAAAAGAGACTCGGGATGAAAAGCGGGAACATTTAGAGCAGATCAAGGAGAAGATTCGGATCCAATTGAGGGATCGAAGTCAGGTGGAAGACGATGTTCTCTATGCGTGTATTGAGGAAGCTGTGGAGGAAGAGGCGAGAGCGCGCTATCTTCCACTGGCGGGAAGGCTCGAACTCAGAAATCGCCTTGTGAATGCATTTCGGAGGCTTGATATCTTGCAGGAACTTGTGGATAACCCGGAGATCACAGAGATCATGATCAATGGAAAGGATCAGATTTTCGTGGAACAGCATGGACGGATTTCGAGATGGGAGGAGGGATTTGACAGCAATCAACAGCTTGAGGATATGATTCAGCAGATTGTGAGCAGAATCAACCGCGCCGTCAATGTGGCAAATCCGATTGCAGATGCTAGACTTCCTGATGGCTCGCGTGTCCATATCGTGCTTCCACCGATTGCGCTAGATGGTCCTGTCGTGACGATCCGAAAATTCCCGGAACCAATCACGGTACAACGTTTACTGGAACTGGGATCTCTGAGCGAGGAAGCTGTCGAGTTTCTGAAAAAACTTGTGTGTGCGGGTTACAACATCTTTATCTGCGGGGGAACAGGATCGGGAAAAACTTCATTTCTCAATGCGATGTCTGCGTTTATCCCGGAGACGGATCGAATTGTGACGATCGAGGACTCGGCGGAGTTGCAGATCCGTCAAGTGCCGAATCTTGTGCGCCTTGAGACGAGAAATGCAAATGCGGAGGGAGAGGGAGCGATTGAGATCAGCGATCTGATTCGGGCATCACTCCGAATGCGTCCTGATCGAATTATCGTCGGAGAGGTCAGAGGAAAAGAGTGTCTCGACATGCTTCAGGCGCTCAATACCGGTCATGCGGGGAGTCTGTCGACCGGTCACGGGAACAGTCCGAAAGATATGCTCTCGCGACTTGAGACGATGACCTTGATGGCGGGAGAGCTTCCGCTGATGGCGGTGAGAAGCCAGATCGCTTCAGCACTTGACATCATGGTGCATCTCGGGAGACTTCGGGACAAGAGCAGGAAAGTTCTCGAGATTGTCGAGGTGGGGGACTTTGAGAACGGGGAGATTCAGTTGAATCCGCTGTTTCGGTTTGAGGAGGAATCGGATGAGGGGCAGAAGAAGAGGGATGGAGGACGGCGAAGAGAAAAAGTCAAAGGCAGTCTTGTCAAAGTCGGCAGTCTCCGCTCCGTCGAGAAACTCCGTCAGGCAGGTTATCCAGTATGAGCATTACCGGCTATCGATGACAGAGTGTCTGGTGGCACTTGCAAAAGGAATTGGAATGTGTGCGCTGATTGCATGGACGTTTTATCGGAGTTTCGTTGCATTTCTGATTCTTCTTCCGGCGGGGCTCTGTTATCCGTTTTATGAGAGCAGGCGTTTGAAAGAGAAGCGAATTTTGGCACTGGCTTCTCAGTTTAAGGAGAGCATGGTGATTCTCGCTTCTGCGCTGAGTGCCGGTTACTCGATCGAGAATGCGCTCAGGGTCAGTCAGGAGGAGCTTGTGACGCTCTACGGAGAGGAGGGGATGATCACGAGAGAGTTTTCGTGTATGAATGATCAGATCCGGATGAACCGTTCGGTGGAGCAGGTCTTAGAAGATTTTGCGCAGAGAAGTGGAATTGAGGATGTTCGGAATTTCTCGGAAGTGTTTTCTGTCGCCAAGCGAAGCGGAGGAGATTTGAGTGGAATCATGCGCCACACCGCAGAGATGATCCGGGACAAGATGCAGGTAAAGGAGGAGATTCAGACAATGACGGCATCGAGAAAATTTGAGCAGAAGATTATGAATCTGATCCCGTTCTTTATTGTGTTTTATGTGGATGGTGCATCGCCGGGATTTTTTAAACAGATGTATCAGACGATGATGGGAAGAGTGCTGATGAGTGGGTGTCTGATTATCTATCTGATTTCTGTGTGGATGGCGAGGCGAATTCTTGAGATTGAAGTTTGAGACTTAAATTTTCCGCCAGTCATGAACAAAGAGATGCTGAGAGTACATTATGTGGAAACGGGGGAGACGGATGAAGTTGAGTAAGGAGCAAAAACGTTTGCTTCTTCCGGGACTCTGTGTAGTCGGAAGCCTTCTGCTCTATATGGGTCTTACTTTTTTCTCGAAGGGAGAGAGTGAGATTGTCGGAAATCGTTTGGAGCGAGGCGGGTATGGGGATGGAAGCTCTGTCTATGAAGTTGAGGTTGATGGTCTTTTGGAAGAACCCGTTGATCTGACTGTGGAAGTCGGACCGCGAATTTACACGGAGAAGGAGGCGGAGCGGGTATTTGAGAAGATCATGGAGGGAATGGAGGAGAAGATTCGAGGAAAGAATCCTTCTCTGATGGAAGTTCGGGAAGATTTGAAACTGCCGTCCCGCTGGGAGGATTCCGGGGTTCGTCTTCTGTGGTATTCGGAAGATCCGGAGTGGATCAGCGCGACCGGGAAGATCGAAAAAACGGTGGAGGAACCGCAGAACGTCCAACTTCAGGTACATATGAGTGCCGGAAAATATCAGGCAGAATATCTGATATTTCTTCGCCTTATGCCGGTGATCCAGACGGATGAGGAAGCCCTTAAATCGGGATTGATTAAAGAAATTGCAAGTCGGGAAGAAAACGCTCAGAGTGAACCGTGGATGGAGCTTCCTGAAACCTATGAGGGGAGGAGATTGACTTATCGGAAGAAAGAAGAAAATCTGTATGCGGTGATTCCAATCCTTGGAGTTGTGATGGCAGTTCTGCTTTTTAGTCAGGAGAGCGCAGAACAGAAGAAAAAAGAGAAACTTCGGGAAAAAGAACTGCTGATGGATTATGCGGAACTGGTGTCAAAGTTGATGGTTTTGATCGGTGCCGGACTGACGGTGAGAAGTGCCTGGGAACGCATGGTCAGAGACTATGAGTCAGCTCTTGACGGAAGGCGGATCAAACGTCGGGTCGCCTACGAGGAGATGCGTCAGACTTCTTTTGAGATTGCAAATGGAATTTCAGAGTCTGTCGCATTTCGGGAATTTGGTCGCAGGTGCGGGGTACAACAGTATCTGAAACTCAGCAGTTTGCTGGAGCAGAATCGTCGCTCAGGCATGAAAAACTTGAGAGCAATTCTTACGGCAGAGATGGAGGATGCATTTGAGGCGCGCAAGAATCTGGCGAGGACAATGGGAGAGGAGGCGGGAACAAAACTGCTCGCACCACTGTTTATGATGCTTGGCATTGTGATGGTGATGATTATGGTGCCGGCAATGATGTCGATGGGATAGTAAACAGTAGGGAGCAAAATTTGGAGTGGACTTTCTTTAAGGTAATTATTGCAAAGTATTTGCGAAGTGTTTGAAAAGTATCAGGAAATAAAAGTATCAGGAAACGTTGCGAAGCATGAAAAAGCATGAGGCTTGGAATGTGATTTGCAAAAATCAGATTGCTGTACATGCGTAAATTTCCTGAACGGTAATGAAACGAGAAAGGAGAAAGAGATGAGAAACGAGTTTGTTGAATTTATGCGTCAGGAAGACGGTGTTGGTGTGATCGAGGTGGTTTTGATTCTGGTGGTGCTGATTGGACTTGTGATCATCTTCAAGGAGCAGATCACAAAACTGTTAAACAATATTTTCAAGGAGATTGAGAAACAGTCGAAGGAAGTATACTGATGCAAAAACAAAAAGATGTGGGTGCTCAGGTCACAGTATTTCTCAGTCTGGTGATGATGTGTCTGTTTGCTTTCTTCTGTGTTCTTTTGGAATCCGCGCGGACTGCAGGAGCGAGATGGTATCTGAGGACAGTTGTTTCCTCTGCTATGGATTCGGTTTTTGCGCAATATCACAGGGAAGTTTGGGATTCCTATCGTCTTTTCTTTGCAGAGTATGATGCGCCGGAGAAGATGGAGGCAGATTTTGCCTCCTATCTTCAACCGTATCTCGAGGCGAAAAACTGGTATCCGATGGAGTTGGCATCTGTGACAGCGGAGAATCAGCTTTTTTCGGTGGACGATGATGCGGTCTATTTTGAAAAAGAGATTCTGGATTACATGAAATTTGGCTTCTGGAGAAGTGAATTTCAGGCAGAAGAGGCGAAAGACATCATCGAGAGAGGAAAGGATGCGGTGGCAGTTAAAGATACTGCCACCCTTTACCGGAAACATGCGAAGCAGGCACTCAAACTGGAAAAAGTACTTGAAGAGATCAGCGAGAATCTCAACCGTCAGGGAGAGTGGAAAAGAGAAGGACTTTCCTGTCTGCAAGATTATGATGGTTCGGGATTTCGAGAGCAGGCAAGGTCTTTGATCAAGGAGCTTGAGAAAATGCCGGATCTTGTGGAGAAATATCGAAAGCAGGCGGACAAGCTCGCGGAGGATCTTGCAGAGACTCGAAAAAAAGTCGAAGCAAAATCCGATGAGATGAGTGCAGAGAGCATGGAATTGATGATGGAGGAAATCCGAGAATATGAGGATTATGTCTCGGAAGACGGAGTTCGTCGGAGGGAGATCGAGGCACTCGAGGAAAAGTCGAGAGAGCAGATCGCATTTGTGGAAGAAGTCATCGAAGAATCGTTGGAGGTTGAGCAGGAGATTGATGACTGGGAGAGCGACGATGAGGACGATGACGGACCAGATCTTGAGGAATTATGGAGTCCGGTGGAACGCCATTTTCGGAGACTTGAAATTCCGAGACTTTCTTTTTCCTATGGCGTAAAAGATAAAGAAAAGGAGAATCTGCTTGAGAAAGTTGAGGAGCTTTTTCAGGATGGAGTGCTCACTCTGTTGATTCCGGGTGATCGAGAGTTGTCTGGAAAAACGGTAGACCTGAGTGAGGTACCATCCGCAGAGCATGGGGAGAGCAAGCGAAAAGTCGGAATTGCGTCGCATTTTATAGTCAACCAATATGATGGCATATTCTTTAAAAATTTCTGTACCGGTCAGAAGAAAGATCAGGGAGATTCAGGATCAGGAAAGAAAGAGACAGAGAAAAAAGGAGTTGAAGACGATCTCTTTGAGAATCAGTCAGATGATGAAAACAGGGCGGTTCAGGCATTTCAGATTCAGCAGGTTCAGGCATCCGGAATAGAGGGTGTAGAAGTAAAATCAGGGAGGAAGGTTTCTTTAGATAAGGATTCGCAGGGAGATTCTAAAGACGATTCTAAGGACAGTGCGGAAGACAAAGATCCTAATGGGGATACCGATTCAGAGGAGACGATGGGAAATGTAAATGCTCACCCGACTGCTCTGGATTACGAAGTTGAATATCTGATTGCCGGAAAAGATTCTGATAAAGCAAACCTGATGGGAGCGTTAGAACGTCTTCTTGCGGTGCGAGAGGGACTGAATTTGATTCATATTCTCTCGGATTCTCAGAAACGTTCAGAAGCGAGAAAGCTGGCGATGGAGATCACCGGACTGGCGAGTGCTTCCCCGCTGATTTTAGTGACGACGTTTCTTGTCATGTCTGTCTGGGCACTCGGAGAATCCCTGATGGATATTCGAGGACTTCTTGCGGGAAAAAAGACTCCGATCTGGAAGAAAAAAGAAGACTGGAAATTGGAGCTTTCCGCTCTGCTTTCAATTGGAGAAAACAGAAAAGTTGAGGAGGGCGGTGGAAAGCGGGGACTTTCCTACCTGTCATGGCTGAAAATCCTGTTACTTCTCGGAAATGGCGTAACACAGGAATATCGAATGATGGATTTGATAGAAAAGAATATTCAGCTGGGTCAGAGGGAATTTCATATGAGAGATTGTCTCTATCAGAGTGAGATTTGGACGACGGTGGAAGCTAAGAGAGTATTCTTTTCACTCGGATTTGTAGAGCGTCAGACCGGAGGGGGAGATCCGGTCTATCAGATGGAACTTTTGACAGAGCGAGCATATTAAGCCGATGCTTACAAAGACTAAAGAAATGGTTAGATGGTTGATAAAGATGAATGGAGGCGGAGTGGCATGCCTTTTTCCATGGCAGTTTTTTCTTATATCAAAAAAATAAAAATCGTGACTCTCCAAGTACGAATCCTGATTATGAAAAAAAGATTGTGTTTGTATTTAAAGTGTTGTGAGAAAAAGGTATGCCGGTCCGTCTCCGCTTCGATGACGCTTGAGGCATCTCTGGCGTTAAGTCTCTTTGTCTTTGCATCTGTAAGTTTGATTCTGCCAATGAAGATTATGACAACTCAGAGACGGATTCAGGCAGGGTTGGAATCAGCGTGTGAGGATCTCAGCAAATATGGTTATCTGGCAGATGCAATTTTTAAAGAAATGGCAGATCTTATTCCGGGCGCAGACGAGTCGGATTTGGAATTTGGAAAGAAAATTTTAGAGACAACGGCAGTGATTGCGTATGGAAAGACAGTTGCAATGTCAAAAGTGGATACGGATCAGATCCGGTCCGTGTCGATGATTCATTCTTCTGTCACAGAAAATGGGGAGATTGTAGATCTTGTGATGGACTACGAGATTCGGATGCCATTTCCGGTTCTGGGATTAAAAAGCATTTCGACGACTGCGAGAAGCAGACGGCGCATGTGGACGGGAAAGAGCGGACTTTCCTCCTCGAGTGGAGGTGAGGAGGGCAAGGAGGAAGATCCGATTGTATATGTCGGAAAGGCGAGCACGCGTTATCACTTAAGCCGGGAGTGCCACTACCTTTCAAGTAAACTGACGGCTGTCCCATTTGAGGTGATTGGAGAAAAGCGAAACACGAATGGAGGAAAATATTACCCGTGTGCAGTTTGTGGATCAGGGGCATCCACAGGAAGCAGTGTCTATATTGCGTCGAGCGGGAGCAGTTACCACACGACAAGGGGATGTCGATCGCTGATTGCATATGTGAGAGCCGTGCATTTGTCGGAGGTGAAGCATCTGGGGGCGTGTTCTTACTGTGGAAACAGGTAGTGGAGAAAGGGAGAGGATATGCAGGATAACGGAGATTGAGAGACAAAAGATTGAGCAGGCGAAGGATAAGATTCAAGTCGACGCTCGCGGAGACTTGGCGCGTGATTTTGGTCAGCTCTGCTGACATCTTCTTATCAAAATCACTGCGCATCCACGCGGAGCGTATAACTCGGAGTGTATATGAAAGGAGGAAATTCGTGATAGGAACAGGAATTTTTGCCAGCTTTCTTGCCTTTTCTGCGATTCAGGATTTGCGAAAAAAGAGAGTTGCGGTATGGATATATATGCTTTTTGGAGGACTGGCGTTATTGTGGGCGGGATGTCGGATTGCGAGAGCACGGGAAACGTATGTAATTTTGGATCATTTGGCATCCATTGTGATTGGAATTGGGATTTTGCTTGCGGGAATATGGTCGGACGGTGCAGTCGGTTCGGGAGATGGATGGTTTTTCTGTGTGACAGGGGTGATTCTCGGATTTTGGGAGAATGTGATGTTGCTTTTATACGGAACTCTGCTTTGTGGACTTTTCTCGTTGGGATATTTTTTCTGGGGAAAGGTTCATCAACGGGAGGGTGTGGGAAAGACGATGGTTCCTTTTCTTCCGTTTGTGGCAATTCCGGGAATCTGGCTGATTGTCGAGAGAATATCGTGAATATTTCTATAATTTGGAAATCGTGTGAATGTAAAATGGATATCAGAATCGAAAGAGAAAAGATCAGAGATACGAAGAAAAAGAAAATTGCGAAAACAAAAACTGAGAGAAGAAACGTAGAAAAAGGGAAAACACATGCAGAGCGGATGAGCAGATGGCATCATGATTTGCCAGCATCCTACACTGTGGAGACTGCCGGAGTGATGGCAGTTGTCCTGTTTACGATTATGATTTTGATGGGGCAGGCGCTTAGGCTCAGCGGGGAGACAAGAGGAATGTTTCAGCTTCATGAACAGGTCGAGAGAGTTCGCCATGAACCGGAACATAAGGAAGATAGAACGATCTCGATTCAATCGAGTGGAAACGGATGGGAGTTAGAGATCACTGCTCCAGTGTTTCGCCCGGAGAATTTTTTGAGATTATGGAGTCTTGCGCAGGATGTACAGTCTGGTAAGTAAAGGATTTTGTTTATGAAAATCAGTTATCGAAGAGAGATGAAACATAATTATCTGATTCTGGATTCGGAAGATCTTGAATGGGATGGGTATGAGTGTCGGATGCTTGTGGCAAATTCGATTGAAGGGATTTTGCGATTTCAGCTTCGTCAGATCGATGAGAAGATTTACTTTTATTATGAGATCACGTCGAAACAGCCGTTGGCAAGAGTCTTAGAGGGAAGAACGATCCGAGCCGGGGAATTGCGCAGTTTTATTATCGGGATTGCACAGGTTGTTGACCGAATGGAAAAGTATCTTTTGAAAGAGAGTTCGGTGATGTTGACTCCGGAATATCTCTACATAGAGCCGGAAAATTTTCATGTCTGGTTCTGTCTCATTCCGGGGATTCAGCGCAACTTCCCGGAAGATTATTCCAAACTTCTGGAATATCTGCTTGGAAAAGTCGATCATCAGGATAAGGACAGTGTTGTTCTGGCGTATGCGCTCTATCAGGAGACGCGAAAGGCAGATTATGGAATGAATGATATTCTCCGGATTTTGCAGACTTTTGGATCTGGAAAACCGATGGGAAAGAGTGGTTTTATGCGCCAAGAACGCTCAAGTCCGGAGCAGGGGACAAGCTCTTGGGAAAGAGCGGGAGCTTCATTTGGAACTGGAGATGGCGAGTTTGAGGATGGAGAGTGGGTGGATTACCGATCAGGTGATGGCATGAATGAGGAGGAAGAGGGCGAGAAACGACAGAGATTTATTTTTGAAAATGCAGAACGGGAAAATAAGGGTGAAAATAATCGGGATACCATGGATTCATCTGAATGGAAGACTGGAGAGCGGAGCGGAAATCGAATTGGAAGAAAAGAAAAAAGAGAGGCAAGGCGGGAAAAGAAACGAAGAAAAAAAGAAGAAAAGCAGAGAAAAAAGGAGATGAGACAGGAGAAAACCGAGGAGAGCAGGCAAAAAAAGAAGGGTCTGTGGGTGCGATTTAAGTGTTGGTGGAAGCGATTGTGGGGACGAGAGAAAGGATTGCCAGATGATGATGAGGCAGTCTTGGAAAGCCAGTATCAGAGGGAAAATGAGGGACGATTTGCAGAGGGAGAATTTGCGGGTGAAGAGATTTTTCAGGATCAAGGATCTATTGGAGATTTGAATGTCAGGGGAGAGGCATGGGACGCGCAGAGTGGTAATTCTAATTCCTGGGAGAAGATGTTTGCTCCGGAGGAAGACGGACTGATCGGAACAATAGAGACTTCAAAATCATCTTCCAAGATAGATCAGGGGGAGATGGACTGGTCAAAGTGCTCATTCTCAAATGTTGAACAGGATACGCTGGTGCTTGAAGAGTTGAACTTGAATTTTGCGCAATCAAAAGAAAATCATCGTTTGCTTGCATTGGACCCGGGGTTGCCGGATATCGAACTTCGATATTATCCGTTTGTCATCGGAAAACAGGAAAATCTGGTGGACTTTGTGCTTGAGCGGGATGTGGTGAGTCGGCTTCATATGAAGATCGATCTGGTCGATTCGGAATATACCATCGAAGATCTGAATTCTACGAATGGAACATTTGTCGCCGGAAAAATGCTTGAGGCAAATGAGACTGTGACAGTTAAAGAGGGGGATGAAGTGAAGATTGCAGATTGCCGATATCGGTTTGTCCTATGACCGGATTTTTGTGTGCCAGACAGAGCCATCAGGGAGATTCCAGTCGACACTTGCGGAGATTTGGCGCGAGATTCTGATCAGCGTTGCTGATATCTTCCAATCAGAATCATTGCGCTTCTTCGTTTCACTGTGGTTAGTGAAAAACAAGTACCATTGGTGCCTGCTATGCACACTAGCGGAGCATATAGCCATATAGTGCAGAAAGAGATTGTCTCCCTTCTCTTGAAAAACCTTGTGATTTTCCAACTTATAGAGAAAGGGAGACATCGACTCTGGATTATCCCCGGCAACCATTGCAACTGTTGCAACCGGAATTTGATCCGAATACCCGCTCCAACAGTTTCTTTCCACTTGGGGTTGCGGCAAGTCCACCTTCAGCTGTCTCTTTGAGTGTGGAGGACATTGCGTCGCCGACCTTTTTCATCGCCCAGATGACTTCATCGGCTGGAATTGCGCTCTCGATTCCAGCGAGGGCAAGTTCAGCGGCAACGAAGGCTCCGGCAACACCGGAAGCGTTGCGTTTGATACACGGGATCTCTACGAGACCGGCAACCGGATCGCAGACGAGACCAAGAATGTTTTTCAGGGCGATGGCGACAGCGTGCGCGACCATCTCCGGAGTACCGCCGGACAGCTCAGTGATGGCAGCGGCAGCCATGGCGGCAGCGGAACCGCACTCTGCCTGGCATCCACCTTCTGCTCCGGCGAGGCAGGCATTGTCTGCAATTACCATGCCGACGGCAGATGCTGTGAACAGAGCCATGACACAGTCATCATGGGAACAGCCCTTTTCTGCTTCCATTGTGAGAACGGCGGCGGGAAGGATTCCACAGCTTCCAGCTGTCGGGGCAGCGACGATTCGACCCATTGCAGCATTGAGCTCGGATACAGCCAAAGCGCGGTAGAGCGCACTTGACATCAGAGAGCCGGTCAGACTTTTGCCAGATTCAGAGACCTGGCGCATCTTGTAGGCGCTTCCTCCGGTCAGTCCGCTGGTGCTTCGGATATCCTTTTCACTTCCGGGATCGATACAGGCGGTCATAACCTGATAGTTGTTTTCCATCTGACGAAAGACGTCCTCCTCAGAGCGCTCTAACTGATCCGCCTGTTGTTTTAATACCAGCTCAGAGATGCGGGTGTTGTTTTCTGTGGCAGTACGGACGATGGATGCGATGGTGTGATAATCAAAATGAAATTCCATAATCGTTTCAAACTCCTTCCGGTCAAATTGGTTTCAGCATGGTGCTGGAGTAGATGTTGTCCAGCTTCTGAATTCGATCATTCAGATCTGGATCAATCGTTCCTTCCAGTTCGATGGTCATGACAGCTTCTCTACTTTTTTCGTTGCGGGAAAGACGGAAATTACAGATATTGGCGCCGGTCTGTGCCACTTCCTCTGTTACGGAAGCGATTGTTCCGGGGGCATCGCGGTGGAGGACGATCAGGGTCGTGTACTGGCCGGTAATCGAAACATCCATGCCGTTGACTTTTGTCACTAAAATATTTCCGCCACCGATGCTACTTCCCTGAAGACTGACTGTGCGGTTATTGGCATCTGTCAGAGTAATCAGAGCTGTATTTGGGTGGGCACCATCAATTTCGCCGGTTGTGATTTCGACTTCAAGTCCTTCTTTTACTGCAAGGTCGGGTGCAAAGCGAATTCTCTCATCATCGGTATTCATACCCATAATACCGGCGATCAAAGCCTTGTCGGTACCGTGACCACGATAGGTTTTGGCGAAGGAACCGTGAAGAAGGATGGAAGCGTGAACTGCCGGAGCACCGAGCAGGGCGCGTGTAATACGCCCGATTCGTGCGGCACCGGCTGTGTGAGAACTGGAGGGACCGATCATAACCGGTCCGAGAATATCGAATACATTCATCATCTGCGTGCCTCTCTAAAGTGTAAGAATTATGGCTAAAAGTAGTCATTGAGTATCCTTTTATTATAGACGGAAAGTCTCACAAAAGAAAGGAAAAAGGCGAAAATTATGAAAATCTTTTTCAAATAAACAGAGAGATTATTTTTTTGTTATTTTATGGGAGAATGAAATGAAGAATATAATTGTGGTTGAAGATAAAAAACTATCTAAACAGTATGAAAAAAGATTTGTAGTAGTGGATAAAGAGACGGGTGAAATTCTTGATGATGCGCAGGGATATGGATATAAGACCATTAAAAATGCATACTCTGCGTATGCCTATAAAACACGAGATAAAAGCAAAGATAAAGAAAGACTTGAGAGAAAAAAATATATTCAGAGATGGATGAAGGAACATAAAGATTTTGTCAGATTGATGGATCAGGTTGCATTTGAAATTGCAAAAGGATCGTGGGGACCGGATGATAAATTTGATGCAAAACTTGTAAAACAGATGCTACGAGATAATGAATTAAAAACAGATTTTACAGCGGGTGAATTATTAAGAGTGTGGAGAAACGGAATATAAAAAATAACAAATCTCCTTGACACAAACAGAATTTACGGCTATACTTGTCACGAAAATAAATAACGGGCGTGTTACTGGTTATGCAGGCATCAACCTTTAGAGAACATTTTCCAAGTATGGTGTGTTCTCTATGGTTGATGCCTTTTTTGTTTCATAAGAGATCGTTTCTGATGAAATCAAAATCAGCAGATATGCACTCGGCGTGAAGAACATTTTTTGTTTTGTTGGAATGATTTCTGGGAACCCGGGAAATCCTAGAAGGTGTTTGAAACTTATTTTTGCGGGACAAAGAATGCAGACCGTGACAGAGCCTGAATAAAACAAGGAGAAAGAAAATGAAAGACAAGGTATTTGGGGTGCTCCAGCGAGTGGGGCGGAGTTTCATGCTTCCGATTGCAGTTCTTCCGGTTGCAGGACTGTTGCTGGGAATCGGCAGTTCCTTCACGAATGAGACGACAATCGCAACGTATGGACTTCAGGGACTTTTAGGAAATGGAACCCTTCTTCATGCTCTGCTCGTCATCATGAGCAAGGCAGGAAATGTAATTTTTGATAACCTTCCGATTATTTTTGCAGTTGGTGTTGCGATCGGAATGGCGCAGGCGGAGAAGGAAGTAGCAGCGTTGTCTGCGATGATTGCCTTTTTTGTCATGCACGCGTCGATCAATGCGACGTTACTGATTTCAGGAAAGATTCTTGCAGACGGATCAATCGCAAGTGATGTTCTTGAGGGAACGATCGCCGGCGTGTGTGGAATCCAGAGTTTGCAGATGGGTGTATTTGGTGGAATCATTGTGGGACTTGGAGTGTCTGCACTTCATAACCGTTATCACAAGATCGTGCTTCCGAATGCACTGTCGTTCTTCGGTGGTTCCCGCTTTGTTCCGATTATTTCCACAGTTGTCTATGTGGGTGTCGGAATTCTGATGTGCTTTATCTGGCCGACCGTACAGAGTGGAATTTTTGCTCTCGGCGGACTGGTTACAGGAACCGGATACTTCGGAACCCTGATTTTCGGAATCATCAAACGTGCACTGATTCCGTTTGGTCTTCATCATGTTTTTTATATGCCATTCTGGCAGACCGCTGTTGGCGGAACAATGATGGTGGACGGCAATCTTGTTCAGGGTGGTCAGAACATCTTCTTTGCACAGCTTGCATCTTCTGATGTGACACATTTCAGTGCAGAGGCAACCCGTTACTTCTCGGGTGAGTTTATTTTCATGATTTTTGGACTTCCGGGTGCGGCACTTGCGATGTACCGCTGTGCAAAGCCGGAGAAGAAGAAAGCAGCAGGAGGTCTTCTGCTGAGTGCGGCACTTGCTTGTATGTTTACCGGAATCACAGAGCCGATCGAGTTCTCCTTCCTGTTTGTAGCACCGATGCTCTTTGCTGTTCAGGTAGTTCTCGCAGGAAGTGCCTACATGATTGCACATATTTTAAATATTGCGGTTGGACTGACGTTTTCCGGTGGTCTTCTGGACCTGTTCATCTTCGGTGTTCTTCAGGGCAATGCAAAGACGAGCTGGATGCGCATCATTCCGGTGGGAGTGATTTATTTCCTTCTGTATTATTTCATCTTCAGTTTCCTGATCAAGAAGTTTGATCTGAAGACTCCGGGTCGTGAGGATGATGACGAGGAGACGAAGCTGTATACAAAGGCGGATGTCAATGCACAGAGAAATGGCGGAAATTCTGCAAGTAATGCAGGTGTTTCCGGCGGATCCAATTCCAACGTAAACGGAAATTCGGATGAGAAGAGTGCACTGATTTCGAGAGGTCTCGGTGGCAAGAAAAACATTGTCTCTGTGGACTGCTGTGCAACGAGACTGCGCTGTACGGTTTCTAATTCGGATCTTGTTGATGAGAAGATGCTCAAGGCAACCGGTGCAGTCGGAGTCGTAAAGAAAGGTCAGGGCGTTCAGGTTATTTACGGACCGCAGGTGACGGTGATCAAGTCCAATCTCGAGGCGTATCTTGAAAACGCTTCCGAGGAGGAGACGGAGCCGACTGTAAGCGACGATAATATGGTAGCAGAGACTGTGGATAACCAGAGGGATAGCACAACAAAGAATACAGAGAAGACGGAAAATACAGGAAACACAGATCACACAGAGAGTGCAGATAATAAAACGAGCGAAGACCATGCAGATGCTGAGATGACAGCAGAAAAACAGGCGACTGAAAAAGAGATCCACGAGCTTAGCTCTCCGTTTAATGGAACCTTAAAGCCGATCACTGAGGCGCCGGACGAGGCATTTGCGAGCAAGGCAATGGGCGATGGATATCTGGTAATGCCGGAAGACGGAACCGTTGTGGCGCCGGAGGACGGCGAGGTCATGTTCGTTTTCCCGAGCAAGCATGCGATCGGAATGAAGGCTTCTGATGGAACCGAATATCTGCTTCACATCGGTGTCGATACCGTAAAACTTGATGGAAAAGGATTTGAGGTCTTTGTCAGCGATGGACAGAAAGTGAAAAAGGGCGACAAGCTGATGGAATTCGATCCGAAGTTTATCAGAGAGAATGCGGTGAGCGATGCCTGCATCGTGATTTTCACCGGTCTGACAGAGGGACAGCAGTTGAAACTGGAAGGGGAGAAGACAGTGAAACGGCTGGAGAAAGTTGGTCAGATCTGTAAGTAGATTTTAAGCAAGTATTTGAAAGCAAGTATTTATTAAAGCAAGTAGTTTTAAATGAGAAAGGGATTCCTATGTACAGATAGGAAAGGAATTTTCTGAGCGCGAGGATGCAAAGCGCCAGTGGCGCTTGTTATGCACCGACCGCAGTGGAACGGAGAAGCGCAGAGATTTTGATTGGAAGAGGTCAGCAAAGTTGACTAGAATCACGTGCCAAGTCTCCGCAAGCGTCAATTTGAATAAAGGGAGTATTTTTTATAATACCTTCTGCACATTGCGGTTCTTCTGATATCATGTATAATGATAATTGGAGAAGGCAGGTGCGGGAGGTATTTTTATTATGTATCGAATTGTGAAAGTTCTGAATAACAACGGAATTTTGGTTTTAGATGATGAATCAAAACAGGAACAGATTTTGCTCGGAAATGGAGTGGGATTTGGACATCGGATGGGAGAGCGCGTGAAGGAACTCCCGAATGCGAGGCGATATGAGCTTGTCTCGGAGAAGACTTCCGCTTTGACGCGGGTCAACGGAATTGATCCGATTTTTATTGAGGTGTCTGGAAAGATCATTGAGGAAGCGGAGAAAGTTCTGGGGACGCTTCACCATGATATTTTGATTCCGATGGCAGATCATATTGCGATGGCGGTTGCGCGTGCGAAAGAGAACAAAGAAATTCCGAATCCGTTTCGTCAGGATATTGAGGCGCTGTTTGAGGAAGAGTATCAGACGGCGAGACGGGGGAGTCAGATCATTGAGGAGATGACCGGAGTTCGTCTGGGGGAGGATGAGACCGGTTACATCACGCTTCACATCCATTCAGGGCGTGCGGAGGAAAATGTGGCAGAGTCTCTTGAGACGGCGCGGATAGTCAACGAGTGTCTGGCGATGATTGAGACAGGAATGCAGAAAAAGCTTCCACTTGGATCGCTTGGCTATAACCGGCTTGTGAGTCATGTCCGCTATATGATTGCGCGTGCGCGAAAGGGCGAGAAAGCGAATCTTGATATGGAAGATTATGCAAAAACGACGTTTCCTCATGAATATGCGCTTGCGGATCAGATTTGCCGGAAATTAGAAAAAGAGAGCAGGCTGAAATTTGAGCGGGAGGAGACCGGATATCTGGCAATTCACATCAAGAGAGTCATGGGATAAGGAATTAAGAGATTATGTAAAAAAATCAGTCTTGATTTGAAACGCCTCCTATGCTATACTCGTACCCGTTGTCAAAGCCCGCAAAAACCAAGGTCTTAAAGGGTTTTCGCCGATTCCCGGCGTAAGGTTATATACCTGAGGTATATACCTTCCGCGACATTTGTCAAATGGATATGCAGACGAGCATATCTGCCTGACGCATTGTTGCGCGAAAATGAATCGAGTGTTCGTGACCTTCCACTCGTAAAACAAAACTAGAGGAGAGAAAATAGAATATGAGTAGTTCCAAAAACAACGTGCAGTTTATGACAGAGTCTGCGATGATCGCAGCGATTTACACCGTGTTGACACTGGTGCTGGCACCGATCTCTTATGGTCCGGTACAGTTTCGTGTGTCAGAGGCACTCTGTGTGCTTCCGTACTTTACACCGGCAGGAATTCCGGGACTTTTCCTTGGATGCCTGATTTCAAATGGTGTTGGTATGGCGATGGGAACCACGATTCTTCCGGATGTGGTATTTGGAAGTCTGGCAACTCTGATTGGGGCATTTGGTTCCTATGCACTTCGCAAAAATAAGTGGCTGGTGTGCGTTCCGCCGATCGTGGCAAATGCGCTGATCATTCCATTTGTTCTGCGCTATGCGTATGGTTCCCCGGATCTGATTCCGTTCATGATGCTGACTGTTGGAATCGGAGAGGTGCTCGCAGTTGGTGTTCTCGGAAATCTGCTTCTGACCGCACTGGAAAAATACAGCGGACGCATTTTCAGAAAAAATCATATTTAACATTTGAATTTTAGGTTTTAAGATTCATAACTGAATAATCAAGATTAATGCAAAAAAGCCGTACAACCCGGAAAAATGAAAATTTTCGGGAAGTACGGTTTTTTGTATGGTTAAAGCATCTGCATGTAAGCGAGCAGTTTGTTGATTGCGATCGCACCGATGATGATAAGCACAATCAGGATCACGGCGGAAATCTTGAGGAAAAACTTCTTATAGTAGAGATATGCCTCGGCGAAATCCTGCTGTTCGAGCGAAGTTGGAATCTTTCCGGTGGCGAGTCGGCGAAGATAAATCCATCCGTAAATCGGAATGTTCATACACATGAAGGTGTAGAACCATGAACGAATATCGTTTTCCATATATTCTTCGTCCTCATCGCCATCGTCATACTCGTCTTCGTATGTGTCTTCCGTGTTCTCATCGTCATAATTATCATGATAGGCATCGTCATACTCTTCAGCATATTCTTCATCAGGTTTCCCTTGATTTTCAGCCTTGTAGCCCTTGCCATTTTCCTCGTTTTTGTTTTCGGACTTGTTGTCGAACCCCGCGTGAAGGTTATTCTGAGATGGGATGGGCGTTGTTTTTGAAGTGGCATCTAAGGGGACCTCTTGGTTTGCTGAATCATTTGCGTATTCTTTTGAGAGTTTCTCAGGCGGATTCTGTTTGAAATCAGAATCTGATGATGCCAAATCCGGTTCTGAAACTGGCATTTTACCAGGCATCTTACCAGGTATTTCACCGGGTGTTTTGCCAGGCATATTTGCCGGTACTCTACCAGATTTACCGGTCACAGTCATTTCATCAGCCATTTCGCCAAGCGTTCCACCGGACGTTTCGGCATTTGGCTTCACGGAGGAAGCTCCCGGATATGGCTGAGGAGCCCGATTTGGTCTCACCGGATCTGCGATTCCCGAAGGAGTTTGAAATGCCTTGAAATTCTTTCTGTTTGTTGTATTCATCTCATTCCATCCTTTCAATTCTCATCCGGGTTTGCAGTGACGGTGGAGCTTGTGACTCCGGGTCCACCGGTCTGACCACTGTTGGTGTTCCATTTGCGGGATTCCTGACGGAGCGACTGTTCGAGCTTCGTCTGCTCATTGCCGATCTGCTGTTGATCCTGAGCCTGCTTCGCGTTTTCCTCGCGTTCTTTCTGAGCCTGCATGCTCTGCCACTGGCTTGCAGTCGGGAGTGTGGAGACGCGGGCGATCGCGCTGTTTAAGCGGTCGCTGTACTCCTTTGCCTTGTCGAGATCCTGAACTTCCGGCAATTTGTCGATTGCGGTCTGAATCAACGAGGAGGCGTTTGGAGCCTGATATTCCAGATTTTCGACATCCTGAAGGGCAGTCAGGAAATCCTGACGGCGCGTTTCTGCCTCGAGCTCTTTGCGCTTCTTCACAGCCTCCTCCTCGGCTTTCTTCTGGGCGTCGGCTTTCTCTCTTGCCTTCTGCTGTTCGTAGCGGTCGATCGTATCCTTCATGTCTGCGATGACCGGAGTGAAGGTGTCATACTTCTTTTCCACGCGCTCAAGAAAATCAGCGCGCTCCTCGCCCTCGTCAACCTGATTGATCTTTGCGAGAAGGGAGGTGTACTGATTCTTCACCCAGTAGGTATCCTCGACGGTCTCGATCGTCTTGTCCTCAAAGGCGGTGACAGAATTCGTGAGTTCCTCAACGAGCTTCTGCTGTTCTTTATCGTGGAGACTCTGCTCGGCGCGCAGGTCAGCGGTCGTGCTCATGTAGTCGACGATGCCGGTCTTCTTGTCTGCCTGCTCGACAACCGTCGTCGGCATCTCCCAGTCGAGAGGTTCTTTGCCGATGTGAATCTGATCCATGACATTTTTCCAGATTTTTCCGGCATATGTGCTTCCATAGACACCCGGCATCGCGCGCGGGGTATCGTAGCCGACCCAGACAGCCGTGGTGTAGTAGCGGGTGTATCCACAGAACCAGGTGTCCTTACTGCTGTTTGTCGTTCCGGTTTTTCCGGCACACGGCATGTCGTTTGCGAGTGCGAGACCGCGACCGGTTCCGTAGCTCTCGGTCATCGTACCCTTGAGGATGTCGGTCAGCATGAAGGCGGAATCCTCTTGATAAATGCGGTTTGCGTGTTCCTTCATATCTTTTGTCAGCTCGCCTTTTTGCTCGTGCTCAATCTTTACGATGCAGGTGCGGTCATTGTATACACCGTTGTTTGCGAGTGCACTGTATCCCTTCGCCATGTCGACGATGCGGACACCGTTTGTGAAACCGCCGATGCTGATGGACGGGGCGCTCTTGTCGATGTAGGAGAGTTTCTGGAACTCCATTTTTCCAAGATAGTTGAGTCCGTACTCGACGCCGACGTCACAGAGCACCTGCCAGGCGACGGTGTTGAGGCTTCGGTTTAAGGCTTCGCGAACCGTCACGTTTCCAAAGTATTTTCCGCCACTGTTGGAAGGACCGTCGGTCCACTTGTGGTCGTTGACGATGCGCGCCGGATAGTACTCGCCGGTGTCGAAGGCTGGACCATAGTCGAGGAGCGGTTTGATCGTACTTCCCGGCTGGCGGGCGCTTAAATAGGCGCGGTTGTAAATGTCCTCGGTACCGCGTCCGCCGACGATCGCAACGACGTAGTTGCTCTGGTTGTCGACGATGACTCCTGCTCCCTGAAGCGCGAATTTGCCGTTGTCCTGAAGCTCGGTGTAGGAGGCGAGTGTCTTGTCGATCTCGACCTGAAGCTCCGCCTGGATCTGGCTGTCGAGCGAGGTGTAGATCCGGTATCCGCCGGAACGAATCTCATCGTTTTTATCGTTGTATGCCGTCTGGTAGGCATCCATGTACGCCTTGTAGTCATCCTTGTCGGAGAAGGTGTAACGGAACTCAAATCCGTCGAGAAACATCAGATAGAGAGCTGCACAGTGAATCGCGTAACTGCTCTGATAATTCTCATCGGTTCCCTCAGACTCTTCCTGAACAATGTTTAGTGGCTGAGCCGTGTAGGAATCGTACTGTTCCTGAGTCAGATCTCCGACCTCAAGCATGCTCAAAAGAACGTCGTTTCGTTTTTTCAGGGATTCCTCCGGGTGCTTGACCGGGTCGTAGGCGGAAGGGCTGTTGCTGATGCCGACGAGAACGGCGGCCTCGTAAGGTTGCAGATCCTCCGCGTTTTTTCCGAAATAGTACCGGCTTGCCGCCTGGACTCCGTAACAGTGGTGACCATAGAAGTTTGTGTTGCAGTAGAACTCCATGATATCTGCCTTGGAGTATTTCTTTTCGATCTCCGGTGCAAGAAGAATTTCCACGATCTTTCGCGTGAAACTGCGCTCCTGCGTCAGGTAGGTATTCTTCACAACCTGCTGGGTGATCGTGCTTCCACCCTGTTTGATCTCGCCCTTATTTTTTACAAGGGAGAGTCCTGCGCGGAAGGTTGCAATCCAGTCGACACCGGAATGGCTCTTAAATCGCCGGTCCTCCTGAGCAATGTAGGCGTTCTGGATGTTCATGCTGATCTGGTTGATCGGAACATACTCGTAATGTCCCGCATTGATCAGACCGATCTGGCGACCATCCTTGTCGTAGACTTCCGTGTCCGAGAGCATGCTGAAATCAGAGCGTTGCATCTGCGCCAGTTTGTCGTAGGCGACGGAACGGCAGTGATCCAGTTCGGGACGGACTTTTGCATAAATGAGGAGCGCCACAAGCGCACCGACGATCATGACGCTTGCCAGGATCTGAAACATGCCATTAAAAAGCCAGCCAAAGATTCCAAGGATGCTTGCAGGAATTCTTGAGAGCTTTTTTGGTGGCCGTTGCTCGCCGTGTGGTGACTGATTTGTGCTGTTGTTTTTCATAAAATATACCTCGTTGAAATACAGGAATGTGCAGGGACTGTAAGGATTTGGAACAGTTACGTTTTACAAAGGTAACTGTTCAGCACCTTCACAGTCACGGGCAAAAATCCATTGAAACTGTCTTCGCTCCGCTTCGATCGGTGCTAAACGTGTGCCACTGGCACACAGCACTTTTCGGCAATGGGATTTTTGCCTGCCAGCCCATATTTTTGTACGGTCAGCGCAGTAAATGCGCAGACCTACTGAACAGTTACTTACAAAGTACAGAGGTATTATAATACAAAATGAAAGAAAACGGTACAAAAACGAGGAAAACAAAGAAAAACATTGACTTTCTTTTCAAAAGGAAGTAAAAAAATAGGTGAAATCAAATAGAAAAACAAAGTAAGAAAACAATGAAAATGATGAAGAAATTTGACTGGAATTGATGAAAATAATCTTTTTATTAATTCCAGTCAAAAAGAATCAGGAAAGAAGAGGACATTTCATATGTATCAGATAGATTTCAAAAAACCGCTGGCAGTACATTTTATCGGAATCGGAGGAATCAGCATGAGTGGACTTGCTGAGATTCTTCTCGAGGAAGGATTTCATATCAGCGGTTCAGATGCACACGAGTCGGAGCTGACGGATCAGCTTGCTTCCCACGGCGCAAAAATCATGTATGGACAGCGCGCAGAGAATATCACGGATGAGGTGGAGCTTGTTGTATACACGGCAGCGGTACACCCGGACAACCCGGAGTTTCAGGAGGCACAGAGACGGGGAATTCCGATGATGACTCGTGCAGACCTTCTCGGCCAGATCATGAAGAATTACGGTCAGGCGATCGCAGTTGCAGGAACGCACGGAAAGACGACGACGACCTCGATGATCACAGAGATTTTGCTGGAGGCAAAGAAAGATCCGACCGTCACGGTTGGAGGGATTCTCCACGCGATCGGAGGAAATATCCGTGTCGGAAAGTCCGATCTGTTTGTCGCAGAGGCTTGTGAGTACACGAACAGTTTCCTCTCCTTCTTCCCGACAATCGAGGTTATCTTGAATGTGGAGGCAGATCATCTCGACTTCTTCAAGGATCTCGATGACATCCGCCATTCGTTCCGCCTGTTCGCTGAGAAACTTCCGGAGAATGGTCTCCTCGTCATCAGCAGTGACATCGCAAATTATCAGGAGTTGACCGCAGGTCTTAAATGCCGGATCGTGACGGTTGGACACAGCGCTGAGAGCGATTACAGCGCCGATGACATCACCTATGATGAGTATGCGCGTCCGTCGTTCACCCTCGTTGAGAGAGGACAGAAGGCGGGACGGATCACCCTGAGTGTTCCGGGAGAGCATAATGTATACAATGCCCTGTCTGCAATCGCAGTTGCAAAGGAACTCGGAATCAGCGAGGAGGAGAGCGCGGTAGGTCTGAAAGCCTTCACCGGAACTGATCGCCGTTTTGAGAAAAAGGGAGAGCTCTGTGGAATCACAATCATCGATGACTATGCACATCATCCGCAGGAGATCTCTGCGACGCTTTCTGCGGCAAAGAATTATCCGCACAAAAAGCTGTGGTGTGTCTTCCAGCCTCACACCTACACGAGAACGAAGGCGTTCTTAGATGAGTTTGCAGAGGCTCTCAGCGGTGCCGATGAGGTGATTTTAGCGAAGATCTATCCGGCGAGAGAGACGGATACTTTAGGCATCAGTTCTCAGGATATTGCGGACAGACTGGAGAAAATGGGCAAGAAGGTTCATTATTTCGAGACTTTCGACGAAATTGAAACATTTATTTTAGAAAATTGTTCCACCGGCGATTTGTTGATAACTATGGGTGCCGGAGACGTTGTAAAAGTTGGGGAAAAGCTCCTCGGCAAGTAGTTATCCACAAAATCCACATAATTTCCGGTTTTTCGGTGCCGGAGATTATGTGGATTATTTAATTTACATAACATAATGTCTAAAAATTCTACAAACCCTTTATTTACAAGGGTTTTCGGGCTTTTTCCCTATGATTTTTGGGAATCTCAAAAAAGTTATCCACAATATCCACAATATCCACAATCGAGAGTGTGGATAAGTGCTCCTATTTCTTTTTTTTTCAAGATGTGATACACTAAAAAAAATAAAAATTGTAGCATTTACGGGGCTTAAAAATGGGGTCTGGCATCGAGGTGCCAGACCCGTGTTGCCCTTAGAAAAATATGGAAAATCAAGGAAGAAAAGACGAGATAACCGATACGGGAAAGGACTGAGAAGACAATGGATTTGACGTGCAAGTTTCAGATAGAGGCAACGATGGTTGCAAATGAATTTATAGACCGATATATGGCGGATGCGAATGGAGAGTATGTAAAAGTATATCTCTATCTGCTTCGTCACGCCTCCGAGAAACTGGATGTCGGAACCATTGCGGATGCTCTTAACCACACGGAGGCGGATGTGAAGCGGGCTGTGCTCTACTGGCAGAAAGTCGGTGCAGTCAAGGGGGCAACTGCGCTTGTAGGTCCGAAGAATGCGACAATCTCGGCGAGAAAGAGCGGGGCAAAGAGCGTATCTTCATCCAGAGCGAGAAAGAGTGCAGTGCTCACGATGGAGGATCTCTTTGCGTCTGAGGAGCAGGAACCTCCGGAGCGGGAGCGCAGTGCGGGAGCGGGAAGCAATTCAGAGGTCTTGCAGATGATTCAGAGTGTGCAGAACGCGCAGAATCCTCAGATAGATAATCAGGCATCTCAGGCAGTTCCAGTCTCAGGTGCAAGTCGTTCTGAGGGTGCAAGTCAGGAAAATGGAAAGTTTACACTCGGGACGAGGGGATTTCAGATGGCGCGCCCTTCGCTTGGCGGTCTTTCTGCACTCTTTGGAGAGGTGCCGATTGAGCAGGTGAGAGAGAACAGCGCAAGAGTCATCGGTCAGAGACGAGGACTTGAGGTGGAGTCTCAGCTTTCGGCACAGGAGGAGGCAACCTCAACTTCGCTGAAGGAGCAGGAAAATCAACGTCCGGTAGTGGAAGAAGAGAGACGGGTGGGCCAGCAGAATCTCTTGAACCAGCTGAGCCAGATCAGTCAGCAAAATCAGCAGACGCAGGTAGAGACGTTGAATAAGACAATCCAAACACCCCAGGGAAATCAGAAAGAAACCCAGATCAATCAGACAACTCAGATCAATCAGACAACTCAGATGGAACCGTTAAGCCAGATCAGTCAGGCAGGTCAGACGAGTCAGAACGATCAGACAACCCAGATGGTTCAACTGGAATTGATTGATCTGATCAATCAGCAGGAAGAGCAGAATTCGAAAGCGCAGAGTCAGAAAGAGACGAAGGAGAACGGTCAGGCGAAAACGAAAAAGACAGAGAAACCTTCTGCTGTTGAGCCGGAGTATGAAAATTTTAATGCCGGAGAGGGAATGAGAACGAGCGGAATCTGGGGACGAGAGCCGAGAATCCGGGATGCGGTGCCGATTGCCTCAGAGGGATCGGCGAGCACAGATCCGCTTATCGCGAGTCTCCTGTCTGCAAAGCCGGAGGAAGAAGGCGCAAAGGAGACTGAGAAAGAGGAAGAATCCCTGAGTGCTCAGCTTGAGAATGATGAGGAATTCTCCCAGCTTCTCTACATTGCGCAGAGATATTTGAATCGAATTTTTACACCGAGAGATGTGGATATTTTTGCGAACCTCTATGAGGGACTTCACCTGTCGGCGGAGATGCTTGAGTATCTCGTCGAGTACTGCGTTCAGAATGGTCACACGAGCGTGCGCTACATTGAGGCTGTCGGCATGAACTGGCATGAGAAGGGATTTCAGACCGTCGAGGAGGCGAAGGCGTACTCGACTGGGTTTACGAAGGATTCGTTTGCCGTGATGCGCGCCTTCGGTTTGAATGATCGCAAACCCGGAGACGGGGAGCGGGAGATGATTGAGAAATGGTTTAAGACCTACGGATTTTCCCGTGAACTTGTCATCGAGGCATGCAGAAGAACGATGGAAGCCACGCACAAGCCGAGCTTCCGGTATGCCGATAAGATTCTCTCGGACTGGCGCGAGGCCGGCGTGAAGAGCATGGAGGATGTGAACCAGATCGATGAGAAACGACGGACAACACAGAGTGCGCAGAACCGCCAGAGTCCGAGGGCGACGGTGAAGGCTCCGGTCAACCGCTTTCATAATTTCGAGCAGAGAAGCACAGACTATGATTCTCTGGTGCTCGATCAGGTGAAGGGCTGGCTTGGAGAACAGTAGAAAGTCCCACTATTCTGAGAGAGAGCCGAGAAAAAGCCAGAAAAGAGAAAACGCTGGAAAAGAAAACGGTTAGAAAAGAAAAAGCTGAAAAAACAAAGAGCAAGACAAAAAATAAGACAAAGAATAAAACAAAGAGTAAGACAACGAGCAAGAACAACGAGCAAAACAAGAGAAAGTGAGAGGAGTGACAGATGGCACTGAGCAATTCCCAGTACAATGCGCTGATGCGGGAGTATGAGCAACAGCAGAGAAAGGACAGGGTCGAGAGAGACGCGCGGGTTCAGGAGGTTTACCGCCGGATTCCCCAGATCGAAAAACTCGATCAGGAGATTGCGGGGAGCGGGGCAGAGTGTGCGCGAATGGCGTTGCACGGAGACCCGAATGCGCGCGAGACACTCCGGAGAAAACTTTCTGATTTAAGAGAGCAGAAGCAGATCCTTTTGACAGCGGGAGGATATCCGGCAGATTACATGGAGATGAAATACCGCTGTCGGGACTGTCAGGATACCGGCTACGCGAACGGGCATCGCTGTCACTGTTTTGAGAGAAAACGGCTTCAGGTTCTCTATGCGCAGTCGAATATTGAGGAAGTTTTGAAGCGTGAGAATTTTAATACCTTGACATTTGCCTATTACGACGATCAGCAGTTGCTTCCGGGGTTGAACCGCACGGTGCTCTCTTACATGCAACTCGTCGTCAAACGGTGTCAGGAATTCGCGGAGAATTTTCCGAACAGTGGACAGAACATTCTGTTTACGGGAAGCACCGGAGTCGGCAAGACGTTTCTGACAAACTGCATTGCAAAGGCGCTGATGGATCGGTATGTATCGGTGATCTATCTGTCGTCGCCGGATCTGTTTGAGATCTTTTCCAAATATAAGTTTAGCCGGGGCGCGGAGGAGGACTGTGAGGAGGCATACCGTCACATTTTGGAGTGTGAGATGCTGATCATCGACGACCTTGGAACCGAGGTCAACAATACGTTTGTTTCCTCTCAGCTCTTCTACTGCATCAATGAAAGAATTAACCGCAAGAAAGGCACGATCATCTCGACGAATCTGTCGATGGATATGATGCGGGATACCTACTCAGACCGCGTGACCTCGAGGATTATGAGTAGCTATATGATGATTCCGCTTTACGGCGGGGACATCCGCGTGAAAAAAACGATGACATCCGTGTGACATAGAAAAAAGGCAAAGTTTCCGTGATTGGCTTGACTTCAACGGTGCATAATGTTATAAAGGATACGTTAATAATTGCGAAAAAAAAGAAAAAAGAAATTAAGTAACTGTTCAGTAGGTCTGCGCATTTACTGCGCTGACCGTACGAAAATATGGGCTGGCAAGCAAAAATCCCATTGCCGAAGGCAATTTTCAATGGATTTTTGCTCGTGACTGTGAAGGAACTGAACAGTAAACGAAGCAATTAATCACCTTGCGAGAACGCGGTTTGCGGAACGTGTGAACACAAACGATTCCGATCGCGTTTTTCACATTATATATGGAGGATGAAATGATCTACGAAGAGAAAACCATTGAGACCATTCCGGTTGGCCCGCTGGGCCTGATTCCGCTGAAGAGCTGTGCTGAGCTGGGCGCCAAAGTTGACGCATGGCTGGTAGAATGGCGCAAGGAGCGGGAGAGCGAGCACAAGTCTACAATCGCATTTGCAGGATATCAGAAAGATTCCTATATCATTGAGGCAAAGACCCCGCGTTTTGGTTCCGGTGAGGCAAAGGGAACGATTGAGGAGTCTGTCCGCGGTGATGATCTGTATTTCCTGGTGGATGTATGCAACAACAGCCTGACTTATTCTCTGTGCGGAATGACGAATCACATGTCTCCGGACGATCATTTTCAGGATCTGAAGCGTGTCATTGCAGCAACGACGGGAAAGGCACGCCGTATCAATGTCATCATGCCGTTCCTTTATGAGAGCCGTCAGCACAAGCGCTCGAGCAGAGAGTCTCTTGACTGTGCACTTGCTCTTCAGGAGCTGACCCGCATGGGCGTTGAGAACATCATCACCTTTGATGCACATGATCCGCGTGTCCAGAATGCGATTCCGTTGAAGGGATTTGAGACGGTTCAGCCGATCTACCAGTTCATCAAGTATCTGCTCAAGACTGAGACCGATCTTCAGATCGACAGCGATCACATGATGGTTATCAGCCCGGATGAGGGTGGAATGGGTCGTGCTGTCTACTTCGCAAACGTTCTTGGACTGGACATGGGTATGTTCTACAAGCGCCGTGACTACACGAAGATTGTCAATGGACGCAACCCGATCGTTGCTCACGAGTTCCTCGGCTCAAGCGTAGAGGGCAAGGATGTCATCATCGTTGACGATATGATTTCCTCCGGCGAGAGCATGCAGGATGTTGCAAAGGAGCTCAAGCGCAGAAAGGCAAGAAAAGTCTTCATCTGTGCAACCTTTGGTCTGTTCACGAATGGTCTTGCAAAGTTTGATGAGTACTATGAGAACGGAATCATTGACCGGATTCTGACGACGAACCTCGTTTACCAGACTCCGGAGCTTCTGTCCCGTCCGTATTATATCAATGTGGATATGAGCAAGTATATTGCGCTGATTATCGATAACCTGAATCACGACGATTCTCTGAGCGAGCTGTTGAATCCGACGAAGCGAATCAATCGTCTTCTGGAGCAGTATCGCAGTAAATAGGCGAAAGTCCAAAGAGAAGGTGTCAGTGAGACAGAGCGAATCAGGTCCCTGTTTGCAGGATTTTGCAGGATTTGTGAACAGTGCAAACAGGGAAACATCAGACATCAGCGCCGGAAAGCAGGTTTGACTGAAATGAAGGAAGACAGAAAAAAAGAGAAATTTCCGGGCGAAGAGCCAAACGAGCCGGAGTGCGAGGAGAACAAAGTAGATGGACAGCCGGAAGCTCCTGAGAACTGGGATATTCCGCATGACGAGAAGAAGACGAGCTGGAAACGTGAAGTCTGGGAGTGGCTGAAAATCATTGTCTCGGCGGCTGTGATTGCGTGGGCGCTGAATACATTTATTATTGCCAACAGCGAAGTGCCGAGCGGTTCGATGGAGAACACGATTATGACGGGAGACCGCGTGATCGGTTCGAGACTCAGCTACAAGTTTGAAGATCCGCAGAGAGGCGACATTGTGATTTTCCGTTTCCCGGACAATGAGAAGATTTTCTATGTGAAGAGAATCATCGGTATGCCCGGGGACACGATCGACATTGTGGATGGAAAGGTTTACTTGAATGGTTCGAGTGAGCCGATGGATGAGCCGTACATTCGCGAGCCGATGGAGCCTGAGCCAGCGATGCACTTTGAGGTGCCGGAGGACTCCTATTTTATGATGGGAGACAACCGAAACTATTCGCTGGATGCGCGCAGATGGCAGAATACCTATGTGAAGCGGGAAAAGATCATTGCGAAAGTATTGTTCCGATACTTCCCGAAGCCGGGTATGCTCAAGTAGTGCGTTAAGTGCATTGGGTGCGTTATAAGATCGCAGGCTAAAAATTAAAAAATGAGAGAGCGGATACCGAGCAGATTTTGAAAATCTGTTTTGTATCCGCTTTTTATGTGGTTCAAGTCGACGCTCGCGGAGACTTGGCGCGTGATTTTGGTCAGCTCTGCTGACATCTTCTTATCAAAATCACTGCGCATCCTCGCGGAGCGTATAACTCAGAAGGGGATTGTCTCCCCTCCTGAGAAAGTTTGTGATA
>NZ_JBNMIQ010000013.1:0-82456 GCF_050873365.1 Brotaphodocola sp.
GGAGAATATGATAATGGACACAATTAAGGAGCAGATTGATACATTTGTGACAGAATGGCAGGCAATCACAATGGCATACAGTGATTATGCCAGATCCATAGGAATTAATTATACAAGTTTACAGGTATTAAAATATATAACAACCATAGAGTGCTGCACACAGAAGGACATCTGTGAACGTTCTTTTTTGCCCAAGCAGACTGTTAATTCCATTATTACCGGTTTTTACAAAAAAGGTTTTGTGGAATTGAGGGAGTTAAAGGAAGACCGGAGAACAAAAAGCATCCATTTAACGGAAACAGGACAAAAATATCTTGATTCTTTTTTTCCGCATATAGATGAGTCAGAATATCAGGCAATGGCTTCTTTAAGTGAAAAAGAACGGGAAAACCTGATTCACTGTATTCATTCTTATGGAGAAAAATTTCGTGAAATGCTAATGAAAGAATAATAAGATTTACAGACTGCATACCGGAAAATTTTCGGTATGCAAAAAATACTTTATATAGTCCGAAAATAGTACAATCTGAAATAAGGAGAAAATGATGGAGCATCCATTAGGGAGAGAAAAATTATCAAAACTGATTATTCAGTATTCTATTCCAAGTATTATATCGTTTGTTGTAAATTCACTGTATAACATGGTGGATCAGGTATTTATCGGGCAAGGAGTCGGGTATCTTGGAAATGCAGCAACTAATGTTATCATGCCATTGACGACGATTATGCTTGCACTTGGGCTTATGATCGGAGACGGAGCTGCTGCATTTATGAGCCTGAATCTTGGACAGGGAAATAAAGAGGAGGCAAGGAAAAGTGTAGGAAATATGTGTGTACTTACACTGATTGCAGGAATTCTTCTGATGACATTATTTGAACTGTTTCTTCGCCCATTGGCTTTGATGTTTGGTGCAACAGAAACTGTTATGCCGTATGCATTAAATTACGGAAGGACTATCGTTTTAGGATTTCCTTTTTATGCAGTAAGTATTGCATTTGCCAGTATCATCCGTGCAGATGGACGACCAAACGAAACAATGCGTGGGCTTTTAATCGGCTGTATCACAAACATAATTCTTGATCCTGTATTTATTTTTACTTTCCATATGGGTGTGCAGGGGGCAGCTCTGGCAACAATTATCGGACAATTTTTGAATACTGTTTATTTTGTGGTATGTATTTTCAGATTTAAAACATTTGACCTGAAAGCCGAAGATATAAAACTGGACAGAAAAATCAGTACAAAGATCATTACATTGGGAACATCCAGTTTTATTACACAGATTGCAGTCGTGCTGGTGATCGGTGTTATGAATAATCTGTTAGTAAGCTATGGCGGACAGTCAAAATATGGTGCAGACATTCCGCTGGCTACGTTTGGAATTACTATGAAAGTATGTCAGTTAGCTTTTGGGATTGCTCTTGGAATTGCAACGAGTGTCCAGCCAATCTACGGATTTAACTATGGATGCGGACAATATGGCAGAGTAAAAAAGACATTTAGAATTACAATGTTTACAAGTGTTGTAGTTATGCTTCTTGCACTGGTGATATTTCAGATTTTTCCGCAGAATATCACTGCATTATTTGGACAGGAATCTGATTTGTATATGGAATTTGCCGTTAAATCATTCCGTATATTTTTATTGGCGTGTTTCTTGCAGCCAGTTGCATCGGTCACAGGAATCTTTTTTCAAGCTATAGGGAAGCCGGTACTTTCTGCTGTCTGTTCTATGTCAAGGCAGATTGTTTTTATGATCCCGTCAATGATCCTGTTAGGAACACTTTCAGGAATTGAAGGGATTCTTTGGGCAGGACCTGTTGCGGATACCTTTTCCGCTGTGATTGCAGGAGCAATGCTTATGCTGTTCTGGAAAAAAATATTCAAAGAAAAAGTATAAATATGGAGGTATCTATGAAAAATTATATTTTAAACAATGGAAATGGAATCCCTGCGTTGGGACTTGGTGTATGGCAGGTAAATGATGCAGTACAATGTAAAGATGTAGTCAGTTTTGCATTAAGAAACGGTTATCGTCTGATTGATACTGCAACTGTTTATCAGAATGAAGCTGCTGTCGGAGAGGGAATAATGGATTCCGGTATTCCGAGAGAGGAAATTTTTGTGTGCTCGAAGCTCTGGATACAGGATATGGGATATCAGGCTACAAAGGATGCCATTGACAGACTGCTTAAGAGAATGAAACTGGATTATCTGGATATGTATCTAATCCACCATCCGTTAGGTGACTATGTAGGAAGCTGGGCTGCAATGGAAGAAGCTGTAAAAGCGGGGAAAATTATAAACATTGGTGTAGCAAATTTTGGCAAGAAGCAGTTGACTGAACTGATTGAGAACAGCAGTACTGTTCCGGCGATTGATCAGATGGAAATACATCCTCTTTGTCAGCAAAGATATCTAAGAGAATTTTTAAAAGAAAAAGGAATTGCACTGGAAGCATGGAGCCCTCTCGGAAGCGGAAACAGTGCAGTCCTCGAAGATGCAGATATTTTGTCAATGGCAAAGAAATATAGTAAAAATGCCGGTCAGATCGTTTTGCGGTGGCATATACAGGAAGGCGTGATTGCCATTCCGAAATCAGTTCATCAGGAACGATTGGTTTCTAATATAGATGTCTGGGATTTTGAACTGACGGAGCAGGAAATGAACATCATTAGAAATAAGGATACAGGGAAAAATATCCTTGGATATGATCTGGAGCATCCGGAACAGGGAGAATGGACAGATTTCCTCTTAAATCTTAAAGTAGAAAGCTAAAGGAGCGTAAGGAGTATGAGTACAATTTTTATTGTTGGTTCCTCATCAGGAATAGGAAAGGCAACCGCTAAATTATTTGCAGAAAAAGGATGGACAGTAATTGCTACCATGCGTTCACCGGAAAAAGAAACAGAATTAACATCTTATGAAAATGTGTTCATCTACCCGCTTGATGTAACAAAGCCGGAAGTAATTGAGAATACAGTGTCAGAAGTGCTTGGAAAATATGATGTGGATGTGTTGTTCAACAATGCAGGTTATGGAATGAAATCACGTTTTGAAGATATGACGGAAGAAGCAATGCAGAGGTCTTTAAATACGAACCTGCTTGGAATGATTCGTGTAACGCAGAAATTTATTCCATATTTTAAAGCAAAGAAAAGCGGAATGATTTTGACAACCACTTCTCTTGCCGGTGAAATGGGACTGGTGTTGGATGGCATCTATGCAGCAGACAAATGGGCTGTTACCGGAGTATGCGAGATGCTCTATCATGAACTTTATCCGTTTGGTATTCAGGTAAAAACCATCGTTCCGGGAGTAGTTAAGACCGGATTTAAGATGGAGATGTCAGAAATGCCGGGGTTTGATAATCTGATAAAAAATCAGACAGAAATGTTAATGCCGGACATGGATGATCTGGAATTACCAGAGGAAGTGGCACAGGATATTTATCATGCTGTAACCGATAAGGATAGTGATCGTATGTGTTATGTGACAGGAAAAATCACAAAAGAACTGTACCAGAAACGACAGGAACTTGGGGATGAAGAATTCCGTAAATATATTCGTTCATCCCTGATGAAGAATAAATGATTAACCAAAAATCAAATCAGATGATAATAGATTTTTAGAAGTAATAACAGCGTGGAAATTCATAAAAATGAAATCCACGCTGTTAGACTTACAGTTCAAGTGAATCCTCCGCATCTACCCACATCTGCAAATTTCCATCAAGATACAATCTTGCATATTCAAGTGGCTCATCAATGGCGAGTGCGTTTAATGCACAGTCTGATCCTGGTGTGGTTTTTAAGTCCTTCTCAGCTTCCCAACAGTCAATGCGGAGCATATAGCCAACAGAGGTGTAAACATCAATGCTGTTTCGCTGTGGATTGTATTCTGCAAATATTGTTCTCATCATATCCTATCTCCTTATCATTCAATCAATCATCGGTTACAAAAATCAGAAGCATTTCAATCAGTTCACCATGTCATTTTCATTTTGTGTTATAATGTGTTATCAGATTTTTTTGGTCTCCGCTGCCGCTTCGGTCGGCACAGAGCAGATGTCCACTGGACATCTTGTGCCCTTGTATTTGCCCTTATCAGAGTTCGTAAACACTGATGGGACGATATAACAGCTATTAAATCTCTTAAAACAGGTGAAATCTCAATCGGAATTTGCGAGGATAAAAAATGTGGCTTCGAGAATATAAGACCGCTGATTGTGATCAGTTGGCGGAACTGTTTTATAATACGGTTCATAGCATAAATGCAAAGGATTATGCGGAAGAACAGTTAAATGTCTGGGCAACAGGCAGGGTAGATTTACAGGAGTGGAATCTTTCTTTTCTAAAGCATAAAACGATTGTTGCTATCAAGAATGATGAGATAGTTGGTTTTGGAGATATCGATGATTCAGGTTATTTAGATAGATTATTTGTCCACAAGGACTATCAGGGAATGGGAGTTGCGTCTGCAATTTGCAATGAACTGGAAAGTTCTGTGCAGGGAAAGACTATCACAACCCATGCATCTATTACGGCAAAGCCATTTTTTCAACAGCGAGGATATCGAGCTGTGAAAGAACAGAAAGTTATTCGGCAGGGAATTGCTTTGACGAATTATGTAATGGAGAAGTAGACAACTTCCAGTTTATGGAATTACTTAAGATATAAAAACATGCAGGGATTTTTGCAATGAGAGATTGCATTGTCCCTGCATGTTTTTGTTTTTTTATTCCAATCTAATTCCCAATCCCTAATCCCAATTTTCGCCTGGATATTTCATTCCCCAGTCTTTTCTGAGTCTGGTCATGATCTCCATAACGTCTCTGGTGTATGCAAGATGCATCTCATCTTCTTCATTCTGCTTGTTCTGCTCATTATTTTTATCAGCAGAGTTTTTATCGACACCATTTTTATTCGCGCAGGTTTTGTTTTTCACTGCCTCTTCCATATCTGTCATCTCATAGTACAGGGCATTGGCGGTGTCTCCGCAGGCGAGTTCTGTCTGTTTTCCGGTCTCGGCGTCAACGAGGACAGCCTTGCTCGCACGCGGATATTCCATGATCTCGATATAACCCTTTTCACAGCTGATCATCGCGCGTTTTGGCTGTTTGGAATGCATCGAGAGTGCGACGGTTGCCATCTGTCCGAGACGGTTCTTTAAGAGGATCGTCGCCTGCTCATCCGAGCCGGTCGGGGACGGCTTCCACTGGCTTACGATCTCATCCGGTGTCTCGTCCATGAAACTTCTGACAATCGACAGTGCATAGACTCCGATATCGAGCATTGCACCGCCGGCAAGATCCATGTTAAAGAAACGGTTGTTCATGTTGTATTCCTTGAAACTTCCGAAATTCATTGTGATGATCTGAACCTTTCCGAGATCTCCGTTTTTCACGATTTCCCAGAGCTTCTTGTAAATTGGCATGTGCCAGATCGTCATTGCCTCTGCGAGAACCAGATTTTTCTTCTTCGCGAGATCGATCATCTCCTCAAGCTCCCGACTGTTCAAGGTGATAGACTTTTCGACGAGGAGATGTTTGCCGTGCTCAAGTGCCTTTTTCATGAATGCGTAGTGAGTATTGTGTGGACTTGTGAGGTAGATGATGTCCACGTTCTCATCCTCAAACATGTCATCGATCTGGTCATACACTTTTTGGATTTGATATTTTTCTGCAAAGTCAACAGCCTTCTGGTGCGTCCGGTTTGCGACCGCATATAAAGACTTTCCCATTTTTTGCAGTGCCTGTGCCATCTCGTTTGCGATAACACCAGTGCCGAGCACTGCCCAGTTTAAATCGTCATGCATAAAAATTTCCTCCGTCCTGAATCCATTTTTTAACAATTTTTTTCTGCGAGTTTCGAGTTTCAAGTTTCCCGGTTGTTTCTTGCTTGGTCGTTTGTGGGAAATCCCCTCAGTGATTCCATTACCATTATAAAAAGTCGTGGATTTTCCGTCAATATTCCTTTTCAATCCTTCTCAAAACATTCGCACATTCGCGCATCCACATATAATTGCGCATAATTTATGGTGGCTGTCTCATATATTCTAGCAGGAGGAGATGGACATGGTAAGGCGGGAGGAAACGTTGCTGAAAATGTTTCCGGAGGAGATTCGGAAGCGGATTGTGAAGATCCCGGAATGGTTTGAGCAGGTTCAGGAGATTCGGCTTCGGACGGGAGGTCCGCTTCTGATTCAGTATGGAAACCGCGAGTTTTTTGTCCGGTCAGATGGGGGCGGACTTTGCAGGGAGCAGAGGGAGGCTTATCTGGTCTCACAAAAGCAGATTCGGGAGACGCTCGAGCACATGGCTTCCTACTCACTCTACGCATTTGAGGAGGAAATTCGTCAGGGATATCTGACGATTCCAGGGGGACACCGCATTGGGATTGCGGGGAAGACGATTGTCCAGAGTGGGGAGATTCGGAGTATGAAGTTTCTCTCGTTTCTCAATATTCGTCTCGCTCATGAAGTTTTGGGATGCGCCGATGAAGTTCTGCCGTATCTGTTTGATCATGATCAGGGGAAACGAAAACTCTGCAATGCGATGATTCTGTCCCCACCTCGATGCGGAAAGACGACGCTTTTGCGGGATCTTGTGCGACAGATTTCTGATGGGAGTTCGCAGATAGAGGGGATGACGGTCGGGCTTGTGGATGAGCGTTCCGAGATTGCCTCCTGCTATCAGGGAGTTCCGCAGAACGATGTCGGAATTCGCACCGATGTCTTGGATGCATGCCCGAAGGCGCACGGGATGATGATGCTGATCCGCACGATGGCACCGCAGGTCGTGGCGGTGGATGAGATTGGAAGCAGGATGGATATGGAGGCTGTGGAGTATGCGATGAACTGCGGGTGTCGCGTGATTGCAACGGTGCATGGAAACGGGATGGAGGACATTCGCAAAAAGCCGGTTCTCGATCGGATGATTCAGGAAAAATGGTTTGACCGTTATCTGATTTTGAAACACACGATAACAGATGGAATGACGGCAAGGGTGTGTGATGCAGAGGGAAATCCGATCGGGAGGGCATCTCTCACAGTCAGGGCAGGATGATTTGGCACAACCTAGATGGTTTCGCAGGAAAATTTGAAGAGATTTTGAAGAGATGGAGAATTAATTTCTTTTCCGTTTCTTGTCGGAGAAGGAGGTATAAGGCGGATGAGCAGTAAAACCATTCTTCTGGGACTTCGGTGTCTCGGCGCTGTGCTTGTGGTTCTCGGGGCATCTGGATTTGGAATCAGTATGGCAGTCCAGTATACGAAGCGTCTCTCGCAGTTGGAACAGCTTCGCAGGATGATTTTTTTGCTCAAGGGTCAGATTGTCTATGCGAATGCCTCGCTTCCGGAAGCCTTTGAAGCCGTTGGAAAGCGAGAACAGGGACCGCTCAGTGCTTTGTTTCTGCGTGTGGCAGAGCAGGCAGAGACGCTCGAAGAAGAGAATTTTTCTGCGGTCTGGGAGCAGGAGATCGGGAAAATGGAAGAGAAAAATGGAAGGGAACAAAGCGCACTCAGCAGATCGGACAGGCAGTCGCTTGCCGGGCTTGGGCGTCATCTGGGATTTCTTGACCGCGAGATGCAGGAGAGAAATCTTCTTTTGTATCTGGAGGAACTCGATGAGCAGATCGCACAGCTGAGAGGACATCGCCAGGAGACCTGTCGCCTGTATACAAGTCTTGGGGTGATGGGAGGAATTTTTCTTGCGGTGATTTTGATTTGAAATAATTTATCTGGGGACGGGAGGCAGGATGCCAAATGGGGGTAAATCTGATTTTTAAAATAGCAGCGGTTGGAATTCTTGTCTCCGTTGTCTGTCAGGTCTTAAAGCACAGCGGGCGTGAGGAACAGGCATTTCTGACGAGTCTCGCGGGGCTGATTCTGGTACTGTTTTGGATGGTTCCCTATATCTATGAATTGTTTGAGACGATCAAAGATCTGTTTTCTCTATGATTTGGAAGGGGATGGGCGGGTATGACAATCATAACGATCGGAATTGCCGGAATCACAGCGGTATTGCTTGCAGTCCAGATGAAAGGTGTGAAGGGCGAATATGCGATGTATCTGGCGGTTGCGACCGGATGCTTCCTGTTCTTTTATGGGATTACGAAACTTCAGACCGTTCTCGATGCCCTGCGCCGGGTGCAGGATTTCATCCAGATCAGCCCGCTTTATTTAGCGACTCTGCTCAAGATGACGGGGATCAGCTATGTGGCGGAGTTCTCTTCGGGAATCTGCCGGGATGCCGGATACGGGGCGATTGGAAAGCAGATTGAGATCTTCGGAAAGCTCTCGATTTTGGCGGTCAGTATGCCGATTGTGCTCGCCCTTCTTGAGACTTTGGAGCGTTTTTTGTCATGAGAGTGTGGACGGCATTGAGAACGATATTGCGGAAGTTTTTTCTCTTTTTGAGCTGTTTGGTTTTCTTTGGTTTCTCGGTCGGAATCGTCTCGGTGCGGGCAGGATGTTATGGAGCAGTAGATTATGGGGCGGTAGATTATGGGATGGAGCGTGTCTGTGAGAGGGCTTATGAGACAGGAGCTATCGGGCAAATCGATCAGAATGAGGATCTGGCGGAGCAGTGGCAGGAGATCGATCAATTTCTAAGGCGGGAAAAGCTGTCAGGGTCGGGAAATGGCGCGTTCAGTTTTTCGGAGCTGATGAAAACGATTCTTGCGGGAGACAGCAGGGCGACGGGCAGGATGCTGATCGATGCCTTAAAGCAGGGGATTGTCGGAAATCTCGATGAGGACTGGAGACTTGCAGGTCAGCTTCTCGGACTTGGAATTGTCGGGGCAGTGTTTGTCACGTTTTCCAATATCTTTTCGGAAAATCAGATTTCCGATACCGGATTTTTCATGACCTATCTTTTGATGTTTGCGCTACTTGTGACGTCGTTTCTTGAGAGCGTGCGCTTTGCCGGTCAGGTCTTGGAACAGCAGATTGAATTTATGAAGGTGCTGATGCCGGCGTGTCTGATGGCGACGGCATGGGCGGGGAGCGGGATTACGGCAGTCGCCTGGTATGAGGTGGTATTTTTTTTGATTGCGGTGGTTTCGTGGCTGTACCAGCGTTTATTTCTGCCTCTTGTGCAGATGTATCTGTTGATCAAGCTGGCGGGAAATCTGGGAAAGGAAGCGATGGTTTCCAAAATGACAGATTTGATGAAGTCAGGAGTTCATCTCGGGGTGACGTCTCTGTTTGCGATGGTGATCGGGTTTCAGCTGATTCAGGGCATGGTCCTGCCCTATGCGGATGCCGTGAAAACTGCCGGTGTGTGGAAGATGATTCAGGTGATTCCGGGGATCGGAAATGGGGTGGAAGCGACGGCAAAACTCGTGCTGGGATCGGGAGTTCTGATCAAGAATACGATGGGAGCAGTTGCAATTTTTCTGCTGATTTTGATTAGTTTAAGTCCGATCATTCGCCTTGGAATTCTGTTTTTTTCCTATCGCCTGATTTCGGCAATTTTGGAGCCGATCGCCGATCGTCGCCTGACCGGATGCATCGGCACAGCGGGGGATGCGCAGAAAATGTTGTTGGAAATGCTCTTATCCGCAGTAGTCCTCTTTATTCTCACGATTGCGCTGATCTGTGCCGGGACAAATGCGACGTATCTCGCGTAGTAAGTTTGTGTGAATGGGAAAAAGGGGGGATGATCACGGAAGGGCTGATGCAGGCAGTTTTTGGGTGGATACGCAATCTGACCGGCTTTTTCCTGTTTATGTCTGTGATGGATCATCTGATGCCGGAAAAAGCCTATGCATCGTACATAAAGTTTTTTTCGGGCATGGTTTTTATTCTTCTCGTCTTGCAACCGATCACGGGAAAGCAAAAGTTGGAAGAGCGAATCGCGCAGTACTATGAGAGCAATCTTTTTCGCTATGAGACGGGAGAGTTGAAGCAGAATCTTCTCGGAATAGAGGAAAAGCGAAGAAGTCAGATCGCAAATCAGTATGAGACGGCACTTGGACAGGAAATCGTGAAAATGGCTCAGGCTGATGGATTTGAGGTAAACAGTTGTCAGGTAGAGATCAACCAGAATACGGACTCGGAGCAGTTCGGAGAGGTGACGGGAGTCAGGGTGGAGGTTTGTTCGGTTTTGCCTGCACAGAGTGTAGAAAGTTCCCGGACGGGGACCGGACAGAATGGCAGTAGTTCCAAAACAACGGAGAGTTTGAAGGGGACTTCGGAGAGCACAAAGAAGGAAAGTGCAACAAGTGAAACGGAGATTCAGATTCCAAAGATTATAATAGAAAACCAAAATGAAAATCCAAATAAAACACAAGGGCAAAGTCAGAACACAATTCAGGGGGAAACTCAGGCGGAGGAGGACACAGCAAGGGCAGTCTCCGGTCCGGTTTATCAGAAGATTGGAGAGCTGAGAAGCAGAATATCATGGTATTGTGGGGTGGAGGAGCAGAATGTGGAAATCGGAGTTGTGGAAGCGGAAAGATAAATGGCTGTTTGTGCTGACGATCGGGGCGATTCTCTGTATTCTCGCAATTCCATCCGGAAAGCAGGCGGGAAAGAGTCAAAATAGCGTGTCGGAGAGTTTCGCGAAAAGCTTGTTTCTGAAAAATGAGAGTTCGGGTTCGGCGGAGCTGGGGAATGGCGGAAATGCGACAGGGGCAGGAGTAGGAGCTTTTGGCGAGACTGGAGTGGAGGATGGTCTTGCCGTGTCCTCGAGTTCTGTCACACGAACTTACGAACAACAGCTTGAGACGAGGGTCAAAAACATTTTAAAAAATGTGGATGGGGTGGGAAAAGTCGATGTGATGATTGCGCTGTATGCCTCGTCGGAAAAAGTGATCCGCAGTGACACAAACAGCAGTGGTTCGCTGACCGAGGAGACGGATTCTTCGGGCGGAACGAGGAGAAGCGAGAGCAGTGCGTACAGCACGACAACCGTCATGGAGGACAGCAATGGAAACTCAGCTCCAGTCATTGAAAAAGAGGTCTATCCGGAGATCTCGGGGATTGTGATCAGCGCTGAGGGCGGGGATGACCCGAAGGTGCGCTCCGAGATTTCAACGGCGATGGAAGCACTGTTTGGACTGCCTGCGCACAAGATCAAAGTCTTGAAGCGAGCCGGATAAAAAATTGCAAAGTATAAAGTATAAAAGAATAAAAGAAAAGAATAAAACAAAAAAGTAAAATAGTTACAAAAAACCGCTTTCCGGAAAATTTTCAGAATGCGAAGTTTCCAGAGAGCGGTTTAAAGGGTTGGGTTTTGGGATTGATTATCTTGTTGAGACGAGGACGATAATCTTATTCATCCTCCTCGCTTGCCGTAGCATGGTACTCATTTACATAAATCAGATGGCTTCTTGACTCTTCCACGATGTTTCGCACGGTTTCCGCGGTCAGAGGTGTGTCCTGAGGCTGTAATACCAGACTCAGAGCACAGGGAAGGTTGATTCCACAGATCAGGTGGCGGTGGTCATTTACATACGGGCAGAACTGCTGGTTCACACTGCCACCTAACATGTCTGTCATGATGACGACTTCGTCTTCCGGATCAAAGGAATCAAAGAGATCCTTGATCTGGGTGGGGAGATCGGTGTCGTCCATATAGGCACTGATGTCGATGATGCCGTCCATAGAAGTAAGAAAATTTAAGGTGTCTTTCAGACCGTGGGCCAGTAAATGATGGGAGGCGATAATATATTTTCTCATAGCGCTTCTCCTTGTAATTCGTAATGATATTCAAATAATATTTATAAATTTATAATATTAATATTTAAAATCTTTCAAATAATCCTAAAGATAATACTTAAAAGCATGCAATTACATTCAATTATTATAACGGAAAAATCGGGGGATTGTTACAGGGATTGAATCAAATGATCCACATAAAGTTCCGCCTCTCTCTGTGGGAATGGGGTCTGCATGCTTTCATAGCCCTTGCCGAATTCCTCTTTCTCTACGATGTAACCGGCACTGTAATTTGCGTAGCCCCAGACAATGCGCATAGGAGCATCAAAATGTTTTTTGATTTCCATTCCGAATGTGGAGAACAGCTCTCCCGGGACTGTGATGATTTCCAGATCGCCGAGGTGGAAGATTACGGAGCGAAGTGTGACGTTGACACCGCCCGATGCAATCTTTCTCTTTAAATGGCGGACACCGGACCAGAGCAGTTTCTTGTCATCCTCGGTCACTGCGTTAGCCAGTTTCTCTTCATCCTCTGCAAGCTGTGCCTTCATCGCTTCAAGGTCGTAAGTCTGATGGATCGTGTATTCGGTGGTTTTTACGGATTCTACTTTTAATTCCATCGGAGTTTCGGTTTCTGCGAAGACATCGACCTGCTTCATGATCTCATCGCGGACACGCCAAAGTTCCTTTTCGTCGTTTCCTTTGCGGTACTGGCGGTTACCCATATCTCCGCAAGCGCCCTGCATCGTGATGAAGATCGTGTTGTATTTCGCGTCGAGTGCTTTTCCGACATTTCCGAGAAGGTCAGAGCTGATCTTCATGTTGTGGATACCAAGGACGGTTGGGTGACAGGTGAACTGGAACATGCCGGCAACCACATGGTTTTCATTGCGGAAGAGGATCATGTTGATGTCCTTATCGCTTGGCTTGTCGAGGTAATTGCGGTTGCCATAGACGCCGTCTACCGTGCCTTTTACCATATAAGGCGTTACCTCCAAGAAGCCACGGTCGAAACATTCGTCCACAGCGTCAAAAAGCTGTTTCATCACCAGCTCGCGGTAAACTGCCTTGCGGTGATTTCGGTCTTCTCCCTCATCCTCAAAGCTGATGTCAGGACCGGAGTGTGTGTGGATCGTTCCGATGATGATATTTTCTCTTGGAACAGAGTATTTTCCGGCGAGAACCGTGCGGGCATAATCCGAGATCGGTTCCTCCAACCGGCAAAGATCCAACGTGGACCATATAAAAATCTCCCCGTCAATGCGAAGAACCAAAGTTCTGCAATAAAGTTCGTCTAAAACTCCAATCGATTTTCCGGTTCTCATCGCGTAACCGCGCATGTACATGGGAAACGGCGGTGTGATGACGCGTTTTGCTGTGCTTACTTCAACCATATGATAAATCTCCCCTCAGTGCCTGAGTGATCGTTCAGGTCAAATTTAATTTGTTGATCGTTGTGTTTGTATCCGTTGATTCTTGAAATGTGATTTTTGATGAATGAAAAAACGGCTCTGCCTGCCGGATAAAGACAGGGCAGAACCGTCATTTACAGATTGCTTGTAACGTGTCGATCGTTTCGTCTGTTAAGCCAAAATCGCAAAATTGTTTGTTTCGTCTGTTAAGCCAAAATCGCAAAATTGTCTGTTTTGTCTGTTAAGCCAAAATCACAAAATTGTCTGTTTTGTCCGTTAAGCCAGAATTCCGAGTGCAGAGCAGATCATGGAGAAGACGATCACGATGAGGATCAGGGTGGTGATCTTCATGCCTTTCTTTCCAAGGAGCTTGTACAGAACAAGGACAGTAGCGACAGAGATCATGGAAGGCATGATCTTGTCTAACAGATCTGCAACTGCCAGATTGACATCGCCCATCTGGAATGCCAGAGGTGTCTTTGCCGTTACAACCGTAGCGGACAGAGCACCGACAACGGTCAGACCGAGAACAGAAGCAGCATCTGTGATGCGAGCCAGTTTTCCGCCGACTTTGGTGATGAGTTTGGTACCTTCGCGGTATCCGATCCACATCAACTGGGTACGGATGCCGATGAAGATAAGGTTTACAATGAGCCACAGGATGACACCGATCGGGTTGCCTTCAAGAGCCATATATCCTGCGATCGAGCCCATGATCGTCGGAAGCAGTGTCCAGAACAGGGTATCACCGATACCTGCCAAAGGTCCCATCAAGCTGACCTTGATGTTCTGTACCGCATCGAGGGAGGAGATTCCCTCCTTATCTTCGAGAGCCAGGGTAGCACCGAGAACGATGTTTGCGAGCCACGGCATCGTGTTGAAGTATTTGAAATGGTTGTTCAATGCTTCAACGTACTCGTCATCATCCTTGTAGATCTTGCGCAGGAGAGGTCCAATACCGAAGACAACGGCGGGAGCGAGCTGGGTATCGTAGTTAAAGGTTGTTACTGCCATTAAGGACCAGCGGATGGCACCTTTCACACAGTCTTTTTTCGTTAAAACGGGAGCTTTCTCCATTCCTTCATTCTTTTCCATAATCTCATTATTCATCTTCAAGTCCTCCTGCAAATCCTACATTTTCCTTTGCTTCCTCATCCATATAGAACTTGTAAGCCAGTGCGACACCAAGGAAGGCGATACCAAGAATCGGAACACCCATGTATGCGCTGAGTACAAAGCCGATCAGAATGTAGTTGAAGTATTTCTTTGCCGGCATGTAGTGGAGCAACATTGCGATACCAAGACCCGGAAGAAGTTTTCCGGCTACCGACAGACCACCTGTTACCCATGCCGGAAGGACATCCAGAATCGCCTGAACAAGAGGAGCACCGGCAGTCAGAGCAACTGCGGTCGGGAATGCCATGAAGACAGCTACCATGATCGGGCAGAGATAGAGGATGGCGTACATTTTGCCAAACTGTTTCTCATTTGCATATTTCTGAGATTTCTGTGCGATGAAGGAGTTGCAGATCTTGTATAAAACGTCCATCTGCACACCGAGCATACCAACCGGAAGACCAATCGTCATACCAACTTCCGGTCCCTGTCCGGTTGTCTTTGCGAACGCGCAGGCGATAATCGTTGCAACGCCGTAATCCGGTACCGAAGAACCACCAAGAGCAGCAACACCCAGGGACATCAGGGTGAACGTACCACCGATGTAAAGACCACTGTTCATATCACCGAGGATCAGTCCACACAGGAAACCGACGATAACAGGTCTTGCGTGTGTCAGAGACAATCCACGACGGTCGACGTTGATCTCAGCAGCCACCAGGACAAGCAGTACAATTTGTAAAGCGCTTAATTGCATAACAATTCCCCCCTTTTGTTATTTTAAAAATTCATCCATCGAAATTACCGCGTCAGCAGGTACATACTGTGCATAAATCTTGGTTCCAGTCGCCTTTAATTTTTTGTAAGCCTCGATGTCATCCGGCTTTGCAAAGGCTCTCTGGGAGATCTTTACAGCTTCCTCGCCTTCCGCAGGTTTTACGGTTCCGCCGACTACCAGCTCCGGAACCTTTACACCGATCTCTGTGAGCTTAACCAGAGTTTCCGGTTTCTTGACCAGAACGAAGACCGTGTGATCGTTGTACTTTCCGGCTTTGAAGTTGTTCAACGCGGTTTCTTCGGTGATAATGGAGATTGCCATTCCGGTAGGTCTGGCAAGCTTCATACTTGCTTTGGTCAGCTCGTTGTTGGCAACCGTGTCATCGATGATCATGATGCGCTGTGCGCCAGAACGACCAGCCCACTGTGTTGCCACAATGCCGTGAAGAAGGCGGTTGTCAATTCTTGCAAGTACAATACCCATATTTCCCTCCTATTCGTCCTCGCGGACGACCGGACTTTCAGCTTGTCCGGAAAGCTTATTTTTTGAATTCAGATGTATGTAATCGTAAATGTAAGCGATCTCACTCACAGGAAGAGCCACCCGGTAGTGGCGGGAGATATCCTGAAAGCTGTCTCTTACCTGTCCGATAAATTCGGCGTGTTTTTCTTCAAAGTCTTTTAAATCCTGATAATTGTCAATCGGAGTCTTTGTGACCAGACGCTCCACCAGACAACACAGGTGGACGTAAAGTCCGATCATAATTCGTCCCGCAATCTTTCTTCCGGTGATTTTCTGGAGCCGTCCAACTGCCTGTTCCACTTCGTCTAAAAGTTTGTCCGGATTCAGGATCGTGATGGACTCCACGACATTCTGCAAAGAGAAATTCTTTACCAGATTTTGATTGAAGACTTCCATCTGTTCTTCGTTCAGATACTCGGAAAAAATGTTGGTCAGCTTTTCCGCGGAATTCATCGAGATGATGTCCTCCAGGGAGATAAAGGGGATTCCTTCGATCTCCGGATTGAAAACTCCGATGATGCATTTTACATGGTACTGTTGGAAGATCTCATCGTGACTGCCGTTTTTCACCAGTCGGTAATAATCGTAAGCCACAAATTTTAGCGGGATCACAGTCTCGGAAGTTTTCAGGATCAGTTCTTTCAACTTCTCGGTCGTGTCTATGCCGTTTTCTCCGCTGAAGATCACGGCGTCTTCCTTCTGCACGTTGTGGATGATGCGATAGGTGCAGACATTGCTTTCGCTGGCGCGTTTTAGAATATCTTCCAATTTCTGGTTTCCACAGATGCCGAGACCAATGTCGACGGCGAGGGCAGTGGAAATGTTGTTGATGATGCCAATGTTTAAATTCCTTAAGTCACGCATCTGACTGTGAATCTGCTCCAAAGAACCCATATCTACCAGAAGGATGATGTCCTGACAGGTGATAAATCGTTCAATGTGTTTTTCTAACAGATCGGTGATGTCGCTCATCTGCATGTCGAGTGGCATGTCGATCGCGTCAAAGACTTTTCTGCCGATGATCTGATTGGCGGCGTCCGCGATACTCGAAGCGGTTGCATAGCCGTGGCTTAAAATGATACCGGCTGCGGAAAGTCCCTGAATTTTCTGGTTCTGATTTTTGATATCCAAGAGCAGGAACAGTTGATTTAAACTGTCTGTCTCAATATCCAGATTCAGTTTGATCAGGTTTACGATCCTGGAACAGATGACTGCCTCTTTTTCGAGGACGGTGCTGACTGCCTGAAACATTTCCTCGATCTCATCGTGATTTTGTTTCATCCAGTTGTCAATCAGGTGATCGCCCTGAAGCTGGATGTAAAGGCAACGGGCAAGCAGGTGACTGTATTTTTTGGAAAGGCTGATGCCATACATTTCGCCCACATTTTCAAAAATCTGATTGATCAACTGTTCATAAGTGGAGATCTTAATGTTTACCAGTTTCTGTCCGTAGATCAAGTAGTCATAGTAGTCGTTTAACTCTTTCCGAAATTCACTCATCAGACCATCAAAGTTGATGGCATCCTGACGGTAATCTTCAAAGGCATCCAACATGATCTGGAAAAACTGTACGGTCTGTCCAAGCGAGGTGTCCCGACTGTAACTGTTTAAATGGATCATCCGTTTGTCTTTGTCCTTGACTTCCAGTTTTAAGGAAGAGAGCATGTATTCCGGAAGGTGGTAGCTGTAAATTGCGATCCCATCGTTGCTTTTTTCCAGATAAGCTCCGGCACAACTGCTGGTAACGCAGGTCTTTAATTCGTCGATGTTGTTTTCGTAGGAAAATTCCAGCATGCAATGGAAGGCGTTCTGGCTGATGCTGACGTCAACTCCCATGCGCCGTCCTTCTGCTTTCAAAAAGGAGACGAGCATTTCCTCTTTCTCATCGCCGGTGCGTTCATGTAAGCTGGGAACAGGGATCACAATGGGGATCATCCTTGCAAGTGGCTTATAAAGCGTTTCTCCGGGTGATTTTGTGGTGGAGAAAACCAGTCTTGCATTGGATTCAAAAATATGTTCTTCATCGTGATAACTTTTGTACTGTCCCGAGATCAGGTAAAAATAAATCAGTTCCTGACCTGAAAATGGAAGACGGTCAATCTCATCAAAAAACAGGATACCGTCTTTGGCTTTTGCGAGCCAACCTTTCCCATCTGCTCCGCCACAGAGGGCAAGAGCGAATTTTTCTTCGTTCTGAGCGTATTCCGAGCAGTCTACGGTAAGGTAGGGCGGGAGAGAAGTTGCACCCGCAGTTCCAATAACCCGTTCGTTTACTGCGTATTCATACATCAGCCGGGAAAGAAAGGCCTTTCCGGTTCCACCAGCGCCGTAAAACAGGGCTGGAAGACCATTTGGTGGATATTTGATTGCTGCCTTGCACTGCTCGATACAAGAACTTAAACTCAGGTAATAACCGATGGCTTTCTGAAAATCTCTTTTCTTTTCATCGCTTCGGCACTTACGCTGAAACTCATCCATGCCGGAGAATACGCAGGTTTCCAGAGTAACCTGGGTCTCGCGTTCAACATTTTTCTTGTGAAAGAAATAAACAGGGCGGGAGTTGACCTTGATGGCCCGCTCTTCTTTTACCAACTCATTCAGATACTGACTGGCTAAATTACGGGAAATGTTCAGAGATTCGCTGATGTGATTCGCCGTAAAATATTTCAGATCTTTCAGAGTAAAACCCCGACTTATTTTTTCCAAGTAAAGATATAATTCCTCTTTGGTGCTGAGCATGTACATGATTCTCCTGTTTGTAAATTTGAGCTTGTTTCTTCGCGCGTTTTCTTGTCTACCTGATTACAAGCATTATTATACAAAAAATCTTTTTTAATGGAATAGGTTTTGGATGATTTCGCCAGTTGTGGCGGGGTTTCGTCAGTAGGGAGACATAAAATGGGGGTGTGGAGAAAGCAGAGGAAAGGAGTTCGACACTAGGATTGACACTTTTAGGAGTGGGAGTTGTGGTATACTGGAACTACGAGAAGTGGGAAGTTGGAGAATTGGACAGAAGAAAATGAAACAGAAAAGTAACGGAAAAAACGTATTAGCTAGTGTATGAAATGAGGAGGAAAGGATTATGCAGAGTGAGAAACAAGAGATTCGTCTGGTAGCCGTAGATTTGGATGGAACGCTTCTCCATGAGGACAAGAGCATATCGGATTATACATTAAAGGTATTGAGAAATATCGTGAAAAAAGGTGTGATCCTGGTGCCGGCGTCCGGTAGACCGCTCGAAGGAATGAAGAAGGCGGTGTTAAATCAGATCGATGGCATCAAATATGCGATCTGCTCCAATGGTGCGATGCTGATGGATGTGCCGGAGGAGAGATGCATCTGTGAAGCTGGAATTCCGACTGAAAAAGCGGTAGAAGCGCTTGCGTTTCTGGAGCAGTTTCCAACCGCGGTGTATGCACATACCGATCAGGGAACATTTCGGGAAGTGGGCTGGGAAAAGACGGGTTTATCAGAAAAATACCCTTATATAAAATTCAGTGACGGAAATGTCGAAAATCTGAGGGAGTTCTTGAAGACCAGTGGGGTGAAAGTACTGAAAATGGGGGCGTTTGCCCTGGAAGATGGACTGGCACAGAAGATTTTGGCAAAGGGAAGTCCGACTCCCGGAATCGTATTTTTGCGGACCGGCGACGGAATTGTGGAGGTAAATTCCGTCGATGCCTCAAAAGGAAATGCACTGCGCACACTTTGCAAAAAATTAAAAATAAGTATGGAAAATGTGCTCGCAATAGGCGATAATGAAAATGATATTTCGATGCTCCAGTCAGCCGGTGTTTCGGTCGCAATGGGAAATGCCGAGGAGGATGTGAAGCAGGTCGCAAAGTATGTGACTGGAAACAATGAGGAGGATGGAGCAGGGCATTTTCTCGATGAGTGGGTGCTGAATAACGGGGGAAAAGATGAGTATGGAGGAAATCTGTGATTACGGGAGGATAAAATGATGAGGGCTGATTATCATGTACATACGGAATACAGTGATGATTCCGCCTACGAGATGGAGCAGGTTGTCCGGGATGCGATTGAGAGAGGCATTGACGAGCTCTGCTTTACGGATCATGTGGACTATGGAATCAAGAGGGACTGGGATGAGCCGGGGGAGTTGATTTATCGTGTGGGCGGATCGGGGGAGCCGGACGCAATGGTTCTGAACAATGTGGATTATCCGAAATATGTTGCGCAGATTCGGGAGCTTCAGAAAAAATACGGGGACAAGATTTCCATAAAACTGGGATTGGAATTTGGCATGCAGGCGCACACGATTGATCGGTATGAGAAGTTGTTCGCGAGGTATCCGTTTGATTTTATCATTCTTTTCGTTCATGAGGTTGAGGACAAAGAATTCTGGAATCAGGATTTCCAGAAAGGCAGATCTCAGCAGGAATACAATGAGCGGTATTATGAGGAATTGCTGTATCTGGTCAAGCATTATCACAATTACAGCATTTTGGGTCATGTGGATCTGATCACAAGATACGACAACGCGGGCGTTTATCCGTTTGAGAAAGTAAAACCTGTGATCACAGAGATCTTAAAGACAGTGATTGCGGATGGAAAGGGAATTGAGGTCAATACTTCCAGCCACAGATATGGGCTCAAGGATCTGACGCCGTCGCGTGACATTTTGAGATTGTATCATGAACTTGGCGGGCGGATTATCACGATCGGAAGTGACAGCCACAAGCCGGAACATCTCGGCGCGTATATTGACGATACAAAACAGGAATTGCGGGCACTTGGGTTTACGGAGTTTTGTACGTTTGATCAGATGAAGCCGGTTTATCATCCGCTGTAAAAATTGCAGAGTGAATTTGGAAATTTGCGGGAAATTTGGAGGAGACCTGTGATGGAGATAAAAAAGATTGAGCATGACTTTTCGGTGTGCAAGGTGAAGGATTATTCCCTTGTAAATCTGGATGCACCGTACTGTTTTATCGAAAAGACGGAGGAAGAAAATTCTCTGGTCTGCATGACGGAAAATGTGCCGTCCAATACGGTTGAGCGCGATGATGGATGGAGGGCATTTCGAATTCAGGGAATCCTTGATTTTTCGTTGATCGGAATTCTGGCAAAGATTGCGGGAATTTTGGCAGAGAATCAAATCTCTATTTTTGCAGTTTCAACTTACAATACCGATTATGTTTTTATTAAGAAAGAGAATTATGAGAAGGCGCTGGAGGTTCTTGCGCATGAGGGTTATACGATTGTGGGATAAGAATCCGTATCGGAGCATTTGAAAATTTCAGTTTGATTAAAAAATATTGCGGAAGTGCCAGTAGCACTTCCGCAAATTTGTATGACTCATTTTGAGCAGATCAGGTTACTCTTTCAAAAGCTGACTGTGCACGAGGGCAGAGTATTCGCCATCCTTTTGCATCAGTTCTTCGTGTGCGCCAAGCTCGGTGATTCTGCCGTTGTCGATCACGGCGATGCGGTCAGCATTCTTGACTGTCGACAGGCGGTGGGCGATGACGATCGTGGTGCGTCCCGCGGAGAGCTTTTCAAATGTCTTTTGGATCTTTGCCTCGGTTACGCTGTCGAGGGCGCTGGTTGCCTCATCGAGAATCAGGACGGGTGGATTTTTCAGGAAAATCCGCGCGATCGAGATGCGCTGTTTCTGTCCGCCGGAGAGCAGGACACCGCGCTCACCGACATTTGTGTCAAAGCCCTGTGGCATTGCACAGATATCGTCATAAATTTCAGCCAGTTTGGCTGCCTCAATGATCTCTTCCATCGTCGCGTCGAGTCTGCCGTAGCGGATATTTTCTGCGATCGTGTCCGCAAAGAGAAAGACATCCTGAGAGACGACGCCGACGTTCTGGTGCAGGGATTCCTGTGTGACCGTGCGGACGTCCTGTCCGTCGATGCGAATAGCACCGTCTGTCACATCATAGAAACGTGGGATCAACTGGCTTAAAGTCGTCTTTCCACCGCCCGAGGAGCCGACGAAGGCAACCATCTCACCCGGAGCGATATTCAGCGTGACATCGTGGAGAATATCGCGTCCCGGCTGGTAGGCGAAGGAGATATGATTGATCTCGATTTTGCCTTTGACATCCGTCAGAGCTTTGGCATTCGGGGCATCGGTCAGAGACGGCTCGGTTCGCATCAGCTCGACGAAACGGTGTAGACCGGCAGTGCCGTTTGCGATCAACTCACTCGTCACAGCGAGACGACGAATCGGGCTGACAAATGTTGTGATATACAGGCTGAATGTGATGAGGTCAATTGTGTTGAGTTCACCCCTCATGATCAGCGCACCGCCGATTGCGATGACAACGACGGAGAGCGTGCAGAGGAAAAATTCCATCACGGAGTTGAAGCGTCCCATTGCCTGATGATACTCATATTTTGCATTTTTGTAACTGCCATTTGCAGAATCAAACTTGTGAAGTTCGGCATTTTCATTTGCAAATGCTTTTGCAGTGCGGATGCCGGAAAGACCGGACTCAAAGTCGGTGTTGATGCTTGCGGTCGTCTTTTTGACCCGTCGGGAGGCATTTCTCATTCCGGCTTTACAGCGCCAGACGACAGCCAGAAAGACAGGAACCATGATTGCGATGACAAGAGCAAGTCGCCACTGAATTGTGAACATGATGATCAGTGCGCCGATGATCGTCACGAAGGAGACGAAGATGTCTTCCGGACCGTGGTGGGCAAGTTCTGTGATGTCAAACAGATCGGCGGTCAGACGGCTCATGAGCTGACCGACGCGGTTGTTGTCAAAATAGTCAAAACTCAGACTCTGGATGTGGCGGAACAGGTCGCGCCGGATATCGGTTTCGACGAGGACGCCGAAATTGTGTCCCCAGTACCAGATGATGTAAGTAAATACCGATCGCAGAACGTAGGCGCAGAGGACAGCGATCATCACGAACCAGAATGTCTGCCATGCTTTCTGCGGGAGCAGGGTGTACATGCACCAGCGGGACACAGCAGGGAACGTCAGGTCAATCAACGCGATCCCGAGCGCACAGAGCATGTCCAGTAAGAAAAGTTTGATGTGTGGTTTGAAGTAGGACAGAAAAATCTGAAATTCTGTCTTGTTTTGAAAATCTTTTGTGTTCATACAAATCCCCTTTTTGAAAATGAAATTGATTTTTATGCCCGGCATATCACGTAACTGTCTTTGCAAGATCGGATAGTGGAAGATCTGTGCTTGATGCTTGACGGCTTTTCTTTTTTGCAATATGATTTTATCATATAAAAATTAGAATTTATATCGAATTATTCTCATATTTTATCATTATATCGTCAATTAAAATAAAATTTTGGAAGATCATTGTCCGCGAAATGCGAGAAGCCAAAAACGTCGGGAGGTGTACAGGAAGAAAAATGGAAGGGATACATGGGAACAAGACTTTTGCAAAACCGGAAATGGAACAGAAAAATCGGGAGCAGAAAATTAAGGAGCGGGACAATATTTTAAACTCGGTCAATCTAAATGCAGGGACAGACTTCCCGTATCTGGTGTTAAATGTTGTTGACCAGAACAGTGTTCCGCGCAAGCCGGGTTTTCGCGTTTTTCACTGGCATGAAGATTTTCAGTTTATCATTGTGCATCGCGGAAAAATTGAATTTGACACGATCGATACCTCCGTTTCTCTGAATGTGGGAGAAGGTGTGTTTATCAACAAGAATGTTGTGCATCGCGTCCGCCAGAATGGACCCTGCCATTATCACAGCATCCTGTTTCCAGATTATTTTCTCAAATTTTATTTTGATTTTCCGGGGCGGGGACTTGTGGACAGCGTTATCACAAACGACAGTCTTCCGTTTGTTGTCTTTCAGCCTTCTGTTTTGTGGCAGAAGGAAATTCTTGAAAGGCTTCGGTCACTGTTAGAACTGAAAACGGACAGCGAATTTTATGCATATGAAGTGATGGTACAGTTGACAACGATCTGGCTGACTCTGCGGAAAAATCTTTCCCTGCCCGCGGGGGAGAGTCCTCATCCACTCAACGTTCGGATGCAACAGTTTTTGCATTACATTGCCCTGAATTATGCACAGGAGATCTCGCTTGAAGCTCTCGCTCAGAGCGCGAATGTCAGCAAATCGGAGTGTCTGCGCTGTTTTAGGGTCAGTCTCGGGACAACGCCGTATCAGTATTTGATTGAATTTCGGCTTGCGCGGGCGGGAGAACTTCTGTGCAGTACGGATTTGCCCATCGGGGAGATTTCCGAGGAGGTTGGATTCCATCAGGTCAGCCATTTTGGGAAATGCTTTAAAGAAAAGACGGGATGCACACCGAAAGAGTACCGAAAAAAGAAACGAACAGAATAAAAAAATAAGAGAACATAAGAGAAAAGAAGAGAGAAGAAGAGGAAAAGCGGATAGGAGGAAAAAACGTGTATTTCTTATACGGAGAGACGGAAATCGCATATTTAAAGAGAAAAGATAAAAAACTGGCGGAGGTGATGGAGCGAATTGGTCATATCGAGAGGGTGACAGATACAGATTTGTTTTCTTCCGTCGTTCATCATATCGTCGGACAGCAGATTTCGAGCAAGGCGCAGGCAACAATCTGGAAGCGACTCCAAGATACGTTGGGAGAAATAAATGCGGAGACGATTTCTGCGAGAGAATGTTCGGAATTGCAAGCGCTTGGGATGAGTTTTCGCAAGGCAGAGTACATCAAAGAATTTGCGGACAAGGTGCAAAGCGGTGAGTTTGACTTGCAGAATGTGGAGCAGATGTCCGATGCGGACGCGATCGAAGCCTTGTCCTCTCTGCGAGGGATCGGAGTGTGGACAGCGGAGATGATTTTATTATTCTGTCTGCAACGTCCCGATGTATTTAGCTTTGATGATCTTGCGATTCAGAGAGGACTTCGCATGGTTTACCATCACCGAAAGATTGACCGGAAACTGTTTGAGAAATATCGCAGACGGTTCCATCCTTATTGTAGTGTCGCAAGTCTTTATTTCTGGGCGGTTGCAGGTGGTGCGATTCCCGACATGAAGGATTATGCGCCAAAGAAGAGTGGGAAAGATGCAAAGAGATAGAAAAACTAGAGAAAAATAGAAGAAAAAGGATTCGGCATAAAATAAAATCAATCGCATAGAATAAAAGTGTCAAAGCGGGTGGAATAAAGGAGTGGCGTCATGAAGTTGAAGAAACCGGAAATACGTCCGCAGAAGGATGGGGACGGAAAAGTCAAACGAATGTTCCGCAGAAATCAGATGATTATCACGACACTTGCGATCATGATTGCGGCAGCCGGATACTTAAACTATGCGGGGAAGCGGGAGCTTGAGGCGAGCACGAACACAGGAAATCAGATTTATCAGGCGGGAAGCCTTGATATTTCAGACGAAGATCTGCTTGCGGAGAATCAGCTCGCGGGGGACAAGAACAGGCAGGATGGGCAAAATGTGGCAGACGGGACGATGCTCGGACAGACAGGAAATGAGAATGGTCTGACGGACAATCAGGTAAGTGGCGACAATCTGCAACCGCAGGCGGAGGGAAGTCTTCTTCAGGCGGAAGCAGGGGGAGAGCAGGCTGACGGGAGCGGAAATTCGGGTGCAGATCCTGACACTGCGGGAACTCAGCTTGCCGAGATTGACAGCTGGGACGCGGAGGAGAGCGGACTTGAAAATCCCGGGGAAGCCGTGCTCACAAGCGGAATCACGGTGTCGGACTACATAGCCGGGGTGCAGATGAATCGCGAGCAGATCCGTGCGAAGAACAAGGAGACGCTCAACAGCATCATCAACAACGCCAATATCGCAGAATCGGCAAAGCAGGAAGCGATTCAGAATATGATTCAGATGACGGCGATTGCGGAGAAGGAAAATGCGACGGAGACGCTTCTTCAGGCGAGGGGATTTTCTGACCCGGTTGTGAGCATCACGGATGGAAAGGTGGACGTTGTGATCAATGCGCCGTCGATCACCGACCAGCAGAGGGCGCAGATCGAGGACATTGTGAAACGCAAGACGGAAATTCCGGTGGACGGGATTGTGATTACGCTGATGAAGCTCGAAGAGTAGGTAAAAAACAGCCCTTTGCAAAACTGCCGTCATTTGCTATAATAACAGCAGAACGAAATGCAGAATACAACTCTGAATGTACAGAGTGATCGAGGAGGGATAAACGTGGCAGAACTGGAAGGAAGAAATACTCACAAGGTATATGAGAAGGATAAAATCGGAGAAGTTCGCATCGCGGATGAGGTGGTTGCGATCATCGCAGGTCTGGCAGCGACAGAGGTAGAGGGTGTTGACTCGATGGCAGGCAACATCACGAATGAGCTTGTCGGAAAGCTTGGCATGAAGAACCTGTCAAAAGGTGTGAAGGTGGATGTGACGGAGGAGCATGTGTCCGTAGATCTTTCCCTGAATCTGAAGTACGGATACAACATTCCGGATGTCAGCGAGCGTGTGCAGGATCGCGTGAAGTCTGCGATTGAAAACATGACTGGTCTGACTGTTCTGGATGTCAACATTCGGATCGCAGGTGTGAATCTGGCAGAGGAAAAGTAAGCAAAAAGAAACGTAAGTTTTGCTGATTTTGCTGAGAATCAAACCGAGTTTTATAATTTGAGATTTGTTTTGTGTGGAGTCTGGCATTTGCCGGGCTCCTGTTTTTATCTTCTGTTTCTGATATTTTTTATACTCTTTTTCTTGAGTCTTTTTCTGGTATTGCTTTTCTTTTTGTATTGTTTTTCTTTTTCCTTGTCCTATTTTTTTCCATTTCCTTGTTCTTTTGCCTTTATCCCATTGCTTTTGTTTTTTTCTTTTCACATTTTCTTTTGTCTTTTTTGTTCCCTCTCTCTTTGCATGGGTGTTAATTGAAAAGTTGCCAAGTTGCACACAGAAAAGACACACAAAAAACACCGTTTGCAAATATTTTTTTCATAAAATGATGGAGTTGAGTCGTTCAGAGTTATTTATGCGACAGAAAAATAAAAGCATGAATAAAAATAAGAAGTGTGCAAATGTAAATGGATAAGCGTGTGGATAAGCATGTGGTCGGATAAGAGAGTGAGAGGAGAGAAAACTATGAATTTGAGACGAGTGATTTTGAGAAGGCAGTTTCCGGTCTGATGGCATCGGAGTATGTCGACTATATCAACAGTCTGGGACTCAAAGATCCGCAGACCGGAGAAACGCTGACACTCGGAGAGGACGGACGCAGTGGAAGTTTTTATGAGTATATGGAAAAACAGGTGGAGGACTCTGCAACGAAGTATCTGACGAAACTTGCGGATGGTTCCCTCTCTGCGACCTACTCGGTGGATGATTATCTGAACGGAAATTATACGAAGGTTGGACGAGGCAAAAGACCGGGAGAAGCCGGAAACGAGGAAGCGGGCACCGATCTGAGCAGTTTCTTAAGCTGGGATGGCACAACGGCAACGATTTCGAGTCTTGATGACTATCTGAGTGCGTACAATCCGAGAATGAAGACCGTGATGGCATTTGATAATCTGGAGATGACGGAAAATTCCGGTGAAAATCTGGAGTTTGGAGATGCCGATCACCAGTATATGCACTTTGATTCTTACATGTCAGGAGTTCTCGAGAAGCTGAAAGAGAGTTTCCCGAGCGAGTATGAACAGTATGCCGAAGCGTACTCGGCTGTGGACGGGGATCAGGATCTTGCAGAGCGCAAGAAACTGCTGAACCCATTGACCTACATCGGCAATCAGGAGACAGATGCGGATACTGCCAAATATATTCGAATTCGAGTCGGCACACAGGATGCGGACACCTCCCTGTCAATCTCCGCCGAGCTTGCACTTGCCCTTGAAAATCACACCGATGCACAGGTTGATTATGCCCTCGTCTGGGATCAGCCTCACGGCGATGCCGATTACGACGGAGAGCTGATCGAGTGGATTGATCAGATTTGCCAGAAGTGAGAGTCAGGTACGGAGCCTTCATGAACGGACGGGGCGTGACTTGGTACCCTGATTGGAAGATTGATGGTGTAGAAAACTGGCACGTAACAAATTGATATTATATTTAATTTATATTATAAATGAAAAATCACAATCCCCGCGATTGCGATTCCGGCGCCGAGGAGTCGGCGCCATTCAAACGGAACTTTTTCCACGCCAAAGAGTCCAAAAAGCTCGATCCCGTAGGAGACGAGAATCTGAGTCACCACGATTGTGAGCGTCGCGCGGGCGGGACCGAGACGGTCCATGCCTTTTACGACGCTCCAGGTGATAAATGCCCCGAGGACACCGCCGATCAGCAGGTACCAGGGGCGAATCTGAAAAAGAGAAGAGAACGGAGCACGGTCTCCGAACAACCAGAACAGAGCGCAGGTCGCAAGCGCCGTCAGCTGAACCCAGACGGCACAGAGCCAGACCCCGCTCTGTTTTGTCGCTTCGGTGTTTAAGACACCCTGCAAGCTCATCAGTGCGCCAGAGAGAAGCGCAATCAAAAATCCCCACATCACAAAGACCTCCAAATGGATTTCCAAAATACAGGAAATAAAAAGATATTGGAAAAATTGAGTCATTTATTTGCCAAATCCGGGAAATAAACAGTAACAGTATGCGAAAATCAGGAAAATTTTATACGAAAACCACCCATTGAGTATCTGAAAAAAATGTGATATGATAATATCCAACTATGCAGATATGTATGTGCCAGGAGGAAAAGGAAGAATGACCAGAAGAGAAATGCGGGAACACTGTTTTAAAATGTTATTTGGGGTAGATTTTTACCCGGCAGAGGAGACCGCAAAGCAGGTAGAACAGTATTTCGGTTCACCTGATGAAGATGATACAACAGCAGATGGAACCTTGGAGATTGTTCACCAGGTGGAGATGGCAGACAAGGACAGAGAGTTCCTGATTGCCCGCGTGGAGGAGATCGCACCGATGATTCCACAGCTTGATGAGGAGATCAATAAAGTTGCTCAGGGATGGAACACAAAGCGTATGGGTCATGTGGAGCTGACGATTCTGCGTCAGGCAGTCTACGAGATGCGCTATGACAGCGATGTGCCGGATAAGGTAGCAATCAATGAGGCAGTTGAGCTTGCAAAGAAGTTCGGTGGAAACGATTCCCCGGCTTTCATCAACGGTGTGCTTGCAAGACTGGTGAAAGAGCAGGCAAACTAAAAACTCAGAGTGGATGTCCCCCTCCTTTATAGGTAGGGATATCACAAGATTTCTCAGGAGGGGAGACAATCCACTTCTGAGTTATACGCTCCGCGAGCATGCGCAGTGATTTTGATGGGAAGATGTCAGCAGAGCTGACCAAAATCACGCGCCAAGTCTCCGCGAGCGTCGACTTGAACTCTAAGACCGGAAGGGATAGCAAAGGGCGATTGAGATGGCGAGTGTTTATTCCGTTGCACAGGTAAATTCTTATATAAAAAATATGTTTGCACAGGATTTTGTCATGAACAGGATTTCTGTTCGCGGAGAGATTTCCAACTGCAAATACCATCCGTCCGGACACATCTATTTTACGATGAAGGACGGGGGAGGAACTCTGAGTGCCGTGATGTTTGCCGGAATGCGCGGAGGGCTTTCTTTCCGGCTGGAGGAAGGGCAGAGCGTGGTCGTGACCGGAGCCGTGGATGTGTATGAGCGGGACGGGACGTATCAGCTGTATGCAAAGAAAATAGAACTCGACGGGCGGGGCGATCTCTATGAGCGCTTCTGCCGTTTGCGCGAGGAACTCGAAGAAATGGGGATGTTTGCTAAAGAGTACAAACGCCCCATTCCGCGTTACGCGCAGAAAATCGGGATTGTGACCGCGAGCACGGGCGCGGCGATTCGCGATATCATGAATATCACGGCGCGCAGAAATCCGTTTGTTCAGCTGATTCTCTATCCGGCTCTTGTGCAGGGAGAGGGTGCCGTGGCGAGCATCTGCGCAGGTATCCGCACACTCGATGAGATGGGACTTGACGTTTTGATTGTCGGGCGTGGAGGTGGCTCGATCGAGGATCTCTGGGCATTCAATGAGGAGAAAGTCGCGAGGGCGATTTTTGAATGTCAGACACCGGTGATCTCGGCGGTTGGTCATGAGACGGATGTGACGATCGCGGACTATGTGGCAGATCTTCGTGCGCCGACTCCATCAGCGGCCGCAGAGCTTGCGGTATTTGAATGGAATCGCTTTGAGAGCGATTGTCAGGCATATGAGAAATCGCTGGTGCGCGCAATGAGTCAGCAGATTCAGAACCGTCGAAATTATTTAAGTTGGTGTCGGACGCGCCTTCTCGTTCAAGATCCGCACTTCAAGCTCAGCGAAAAACGGCGGAGACTTGCAGAGATGGAAGGCAAATTAAACACGGCGATGGAGAAACGCTTCACCGAGGCGAAACATCGCCTTGCGCTTGCAAGTGGAAGGCTTCAGGGACTCTCTCCACTCGAGAAGATCAGCAAGGGCTTTGGCTTCCTGACCGATCAGAATGAGCACCGGATTGAGAGTGTTTCTGATGTCAAAGTGGGAGATCCGATCACGATCCGAGTCCTTGATGGACGGGTTAAGGCGGTTGTCACCGATGTCAGTGATCCTATCGATGTCAGGGAAAATGAAGCGCCGGTCAGAGAGGACTGAGAAAACTGTCATGGGGAGAAATGGCAAGAAAGGGAGGCTTAGGAGGAAAGATGAAGAAAAAATCGTCCGAGGAAGCATTCGAGGAGTTGACCGTGGAACAGGCATTTTCACAGCTTGAACAGGTTTTGCAGAAGCTGGAGGATTCAGATACATCGCTTGAGGAGGCATTTACCTTCTATGAGAAGGGAATCCGGCTTTTGAAGGGCTGTACGGAGAAATTAGATCGCGTGGAAAAACAGATGATTGTTCTTCGGGGAGGAATGGAAGATGGAAATGAATGACAAAGAGATGTTGAAAGCGGAGCTCAAGAAGCGCACAGCTGAGGTAGAGGCAGTTGTGGAAGCGTTTCTTCCGGAGGAGACCGGGCATCAGAAAACGATTTTTGAGGCAATGAATTACAGCGTGCGTGCCGGTGGAAAGCGCCTGCGCCCGATGCTGATGGAGGAAACCTATCGCCTTTTTGGCGGAAATGGAGAGGAGATCCGTCCGTTTATGGCAGCCATGGAGATGATTCACACCTCCTCCCTGATTCATGACGATCTTCCATGTATGGACAATGACACGCTCAGAAGAGGTCTTCCGACGACGTGGGTGAAGTTCGGATATGACATGGCAGTTCTCGCCGGAGATGCCCTGCTGATCTATGCGATTGAGACGGCTTCCAAGGCATTTGAGAAGACGACCCGCCCGGATCTTGTCGGACGTGCGATCGGAATTCTCTCACAGAAGACGGGAATCTACGGAATGATCGGCGGTCAGGTTGTCGATGTCGAGCTGACCGGAAAGCCGATTCCACAGGAAAAACTCGATTTCATTTACCGGTTGAAGACGGGCGCCCTTCTCGAGGCATCGATGATGATCGGTGCTGTGCTTGCGGGAGCAAATGAGGAGGAGATCGCACTCACGGAGCAGATCGCGTCGGCAGTAGGTCTGGCATTCCAGATTCAGGATGACATTCTGGATGTGACGAGCACGGCAGAACAGCTTGGCAAGCCGGTTCTCAGTGATGAGAAGAACAATAAGACGACGTATGTGACTCTCGTCGGAATTGAGCAGGCACACAAGGATGTGCAGGAAATCTCGGAGCGCGCAGTACAGCTTCTTGAGAAACTGCCGGGGAAGAATCCATTCCTCGCAGGTCTGATCGAGATGCTTGTCACGAGAGAAAAGTAATTAAGAGGAATAAGAGATGTACGGAAGGGCACAGGAAGAGTTATGATTCTGGAACGGATAGAAGGACCATGGGATGTAAAGAAACTGACTCCGGAGCAGATGAAGACGCTCGCAGCAGAGATTCGCCAGTTCCTGATTGAGAAGATCAGTGTGACGGGCGGACATCTGGCGTCGAATCTCGGAGTCGTGGAGCTGACCATTGCCCTGTATCGGGCTTTTGACCTGCCGAAGGATAAGGTAATCTGGGATGTGGGTCATCAGTCCTATACGCACAAGATTCTGAGCGGACGCAAGGAGATGTTCGATGAACTGCGTCAGTATGGAGGAATGAGCGGATTTCCGAAACGCAAGGAGAGCCCGTATGATTCCTTTGATACGGGACACAGTTCGACTTCGATCTCAGCGGGGTTGGGAATTGCTCAGGGCCGGGATCTTCTGGGGGAAACTTACTCGGTTGTCTCTGTGATCGGAGACGGAGCACTCACCGGAGGAATGGCTTATGAGGCGCTGAACAACGCAGCGCATTTGAACAAGAATTTTATTATTGTACTGAACGACAACAACATGTCGATCTCGGAGAATGTCGGAGGAATGTCGAAGTACTTGAGCGGACTTCGCTCGGGAACCGGATACAACCGATTGAAGAAGCAGGTGTCGAACACGCTTCTGAAGGTTCCGGTTGTCGGGGAGGGACTTGTCGACAAGATCAGCCGGACGAAGAACAGCATCAAGCAGTTGATGATTCCGGGTATGCTCTTTGAGAACATGGGAATCACCTACCTTGGACCGGTCGACGGTCACGACATTTCGGAGATGACGAAGATTTTCAAGGAAGCAAAGAAGATGGACCACGCGGTTTTGATCCATGTCCTGACGAAGAAGGGAAAGGGATACAGACCGGCGGAGGAGAATCCATCGCGCTTTCACGGAGTTGAGCCGTTTGATATCAAGACCGGAAAAGCACTTCGCACGAAGCAGTTTCCGACCTACACGGATGTCTTTTCGGGGGAGCTTTGTCGGCTTGCCGAGAAGAATCCGAAAATTGTCGCTGTGACGGCGGCAATGCCGGACGGTACGGGACTGACGGCATTTCGGAAGGCGTATCCGAAACGGTTTTTTGATGTGGGAATTGCGGAACAGCATGCGGTGACTTCGGCGGCTGGAATGGCGGCAGCGGGTTTAAAGCCTGTCGTGGCGGTCTATTCGTCGTTCATGCAACGCGCATTTGACCAGATTCTTCATGATGTGTGTATTCAGGATCTGCCGGTTGTCTTTGCGCTTGACCGCGCAGGACTTGTCGGAAGCGACGGTGAGACCCATCAGGGAATCTTTGATTTGTCTTATCTGACTTGCATTCCGAATATGAGCGTGCTTGCACCGAAGAATCTGTGGGAGCTTGAGCGGGATTTGCAGTTTGCGATGACGTATGACCGTCCGATTGCGATCCGTTATCCGAGAGGACAGGCGTACCGCGGACTCGAGGAATTCGACTCGCCGATCGAGTACGGAAAGGGCGAGATTCTGATGCAGGGCGAGGAGATTGCACTTCTCGCAGTCGGAAGTATGGTCAGCACCGCGGAGCATATCAGAAATAAGCTCGGCGAGGAGGGCTGGAACTGCACCCTCGCAAACGGTCGTTTTATTAAACCGATCGATAAGGAGCTGGTCTGCAATCTTGCCGATCACCACAAACTGATCGTGACGCTTGAGGAAAATGTGCTTCAGGGCGGTTTTGGTCTTGAGGTGACTGCGTTGGTTCACGAGTACGCACCGAATGTAAAGGTGCTCAACATCGCGCTTCCGGATGCGTATGTCGAACACGGAAATGTCTCCGTGCTCAGGGAGACCGTGAAGATTGACAGCGATTCGATTATCCGCACAATGCGGGAATTTTATCCGGCGCTTCGAGCAAACGAACAGACACATAACATATAGGAAAATAAAACTGTGAGATGGAATTAAGGCAGAATTGTGAGATAGAATTAAGACAGAATTAAGATAAAATCGTGAAGTAACACAGTGAAACAGCACAGTGAAACAGCACAGGGAAAGAAAATTAAAATAGTGAAATAAAACAGTGAAAGTGAAATAGAACAGAGAGGAACAAGACAGAGATGAAAGAGAGACTCGACGTAATGCTTGTAAACCGGGGACTTGCAACTTCCCGGGAGAAGGCAAAGGCGATCATCATGTCCGGAATCGTCTATGTGGACGGACAGAAGGAAGACAAAGCCGGATCGATGTTTGAAGAGAAGGTAAATGTGGAGGTGCGCGGAACGACATTAAAGTATGTCAGCCGTGGCGGTCTGAAACTGGAGAAGGCAATGACGCATTTTGGCGTTCAGCCACAGGGAAAGGTCTGCATGGACGTGGGATCTTCAACGGGTGGATTTACCGACTGCATGCTTCAGAACGGTGCAGTCAAGGTCTATGCGGTTGATGTCGGTCACGGACAGCTCGACTGGAAACTCCGCAACGATCCGCGTGTAGTCTGCATGGAGAAGACGAACATCCGCTATGTGACTCCGGACGACATTGAGGATAAGATTGGTCTCTCCTCGATCGATGTCTCCTTCATCTCTCTGACGAAGGTTCTCGGACCGGTCAAGGCACTCCTCACAGATGATGGACAGGTTGTCTGCCTGATTAAACCGCAGTTTGAGGCGGGACGTGAGAAGGTTGGAAAGAAAGGCGTTGTCCGCGAGAAGAGCACCCATCTTGAAGTTATCCGCAAGGTTATGGAGTTCGCTTCCGAGATCGGATTTGAGATTTTGAACCTGGAGTTCTCCCCGATCAAGGGACCGGAGGGAAATATCGAGTACCTTCTGCATTTGCAGAATCACACGGACGGACAGATCCGCAGAGAATTCCCGGTTGATGAGGAGGCAGTGGTAGAGTCGGCACATCAGACACTCGATAAATAAAAATGCGTGAAAACGCAGGAGAGCAGGAGAAAGTAGGCAGGAATGAAGCATTTTTACTTGATCGCAAATCCCACCAAGGAAGGGGCGGTGGAGACCGCAATCCGAATCCGTGACTATCTGATCTCCCGAGGTGCAACCTGCACCGGAGGTGTGGAGGAAGACCCGGAGAAATCCGGAAAAAAACATCGGAATGGCTACACCGATCCGGACGATGTGCCGGATGAGACGGAGTGTGTGATCACGCTTGGAGGAGATGGAACACTGATTCAGGCATCGAGAGATCTTGTCGCGCGCCAGCTTCCTCTGATCGGCATCAATCTCGGCAATCTCGGGTATTTGACTCAGGTTTCGAGAGGAGAGGACATTCGTCCGATGCTCGAGGCACTTCTCAACGACAATTATACGCTTGAGAATCGAATGATGCTTGAGGGGCGGGTGACCGGGGAGGATGGAATCCGCACCGGAGTCGCCCTCAACGACATCGTTCTCGCGCGAAAAAACGTGCTTCAGATGTTGAAATTTCGCGTCTTTTTGAACGGCGAGTATCTGAATGAGTATCTCGCGGACGGCATGATCGCCGCGACACCGACCGGTTCCACGGCATACAATCTCTCTGCCGGAGGACCTGTTGTGACGCCGGGAACGGAACTGATTGTCATGACTCCGATCTGCCCGCATACGCTCGGAGCACAGAGTATTGTGCTCTCCTCGGAGGATCGGATTGGGATTCATCTGATGGAGTACCGCGACAAGGAGCAGACAGCAGTCTTTGATGGAGATCAGGTTGTGGACTTAAAGCCGGGAGATACACTCGAAATTTTCCGTTCCCGCAACCACACGGTATTGATTAAGCTGAAAAACATCTCATTTTTGGAGACACTGAGAAATAAGATGGAGCGGATGTAAGCAAAGCGTAATTTTGAGAACAATTCAGAGATTTTCGAGATTTCAGAGATCGATTTAAACAAATCTGAGAAGATCGATTCAGAAACTGGAATATTTTTAGACATTCTGGAGGGGAAAAATGAAACTGGAACGTCACAGCAAGATTGTAGAATTAATTGGGAAATATGAGATTGAGACGCAGGAGGAGCTTGCACAGAAGTTGCAGGAATCTGGATATCGCGTGACGCAGGCAACGGTATCGAGAGATATTCGAGAACTTCGCCTGACGAAGGTTCCGTCGGAGAGCGGACGCCAGCGCTATGTCGTGATGCAGAATCCGACGACGACATTTAGCGACAAGTACATCCGGATTTTGAAGGATGGCTATGTGTCAATGGACATGGCTCAGAATATTCTGGTGATCAAGACGGTGTCCGGCATGGCGATGGCAGTTGCAGCGGCTCTTGATGCGATTCATTTTCATGAGATCGTCGGCTGTATTGCCGGAGATGATACGATCATGTGTGCAGTCCGCAGTGTGGACGACACGATTCTTGTGATGGATAAGATCAAGAAACTCGTAGCAGAATAGATAGCAGAATAAGGAGGACGCAGGATGCTTCTGGAACTGCATGTGAAAAACCTTGCGCTGATTGAGCAGGCGGATGTGGAGTTCGGAGACGGACTGAACATTTTGACCGGTGAGACCGGAGCGGGAAAGTCGATTATCATTGGGTCAGTCAATCTGGCCCTTGGGCAGAAAGCGCCGAAGGAGATGATTCGCAGTGGCAGTGATTACGCCTATGTGGAACTGATTTTTTCGGTTGAGGAAGAAAAGAGGGCGCTTCTTGAGCGGATGGATGTCTATCCGGACGACGACGGCACCCTGATTATTACAAGAAAGATTATGCCGACGCGCAGTGTCAGCAAGATCAATGATGAGACGGTGACAATCGCAAAACTCAAGGAGGTTACCAGTCTTCTGATTGATATTCATGGTCAGCACGAGCATCAGTCTCTGCTTCACGCATCAAAACATCTGGAAATTCTGGATACTTACGCAAAATCGCAGATCAGTCCAATTAAAGAAAAAACAGCGGGCTTGTACAAAGAGTATGGGATGTGGAAGGCGCGCCTTGAAGAGCTGTCCGGGGATGAGGAGAGCAGACGCAGGGAGTATGATTTCCTCCAGTTTGAGGTGGATGAGATTGAGCAGGCGGGACTTAAGGATGGCGAGGAAGAGGAGCTGACCGAACGCTATCGTTTCTATTCCAATAGCCGAAAGATCGCGGAGAGCCTTTCTGTCGCCTATGAGGCGGTGAATTCTGAGCTGATCGGACGTGCGATTCATGAGGTCGGTGAGGTTGTGGACTACGATCAGGCGCTGAAGCCGATTCAGGATCAGCTCTATGACGCAGAGTCCCTGCTTGACGATGTGCATCATGCGATCGGAAGCTATCTCGAGGATATTTCGTTTAATGAGGAGGAGATGAGACAGACCGAAGAGCGCCTCGATCTGATTCACAATCTTCAGGCAAAGTACGGGAGCACGGTTGCAGAGATCTCACGGACTCTTGAGGAGAAGCAGAAGCGTCTTGAGGAGTTAGAGCATTTTGATGATTACCGCAGAGAAGCGGAAACAGGGCTTAAGAGAGCGGAAAAACAGCTTGAGACTGCCTGTGAAAAACTTTCGGAGGCGAGAAAAAAGGCAGCGGTGATTCTGACAGAGAAGATTCGCGAGAGACTTCTCGATCTGAATTTCCTCGATGTGAAGTTTTCGATGAATTTTACGCGCCTGTCCCATTACACGGCAAATGGTTTTGATGAGGCGGAGTTTGTGATCTCAACAAACCCCGGAGAGCCGGAGCGTTCGCTCGGACTTGTTGCCTCGGGCGGTGAGCTCTCGCGAATCATGCTCGCGATCAAGACCGTGCTTGCGGATACGGATGAGATTCCGACATTGATCTTTGATGAGATCGACACGGGAATCAGCGGACGCACCGCACAGAAAGTCTCGGAACAGCTCGCGATCATTTCGAAGAATCATCAGGTAATCTGTATCACGCATCTTCCGCAGATTGCGTCGATGGCGGATGAGCATTTTGAGATTGCAAAGTCTGCAAAGGATGGAAAGACGCGGACCGTCATCCACGAGCTTGATGAGACGCAGATGATTGCGGAACTTGCGCGTCTCCTCGGCGGTGTCGAGATCACCGGAGCAGTGCTCGAGAATGCGAAGGAGATGAAGCGTCTCGCCCAGGAGACGAGAGAGGAAAAACGTCGTACTTTTTAATTTAAGTCGACGTTTGCGCATCCTCTCTGAGGGATTTAGGTATTTAGGGATTTAGGGGTTTTCTGGGCTTTTATTGGGAAGATTCTATTGGGAGATTCTATTGGGCGGTGGAATCATCGGCTTCGAGCATCGTTTCGATAAAGATTCCATATCCTCTTGTTGAATCTTGAACAAAGACATGAGTGACGGCTCCGATCAGTTTTCCGTTCTGGATGATCGGGCTTCCGCTCATGCCCTGCACAATTCCGCCGGTCAGTTTTAAAAGTTCCGGGTCTGTGATGCGGATGACCATACTCTTGTTTTTCTGGAGCGGATTCAGCTCAATTTTCTGAATTTCAATTTCATAATCCCGGATCTGCCCGGAGACGTTGCTTCGAAGAAGGGCGGGGCCTTTTTCGATATCCTGACAATGCCCGATCGGGATTGCGGTGGAGAGCGTGCGGGAGCGCAGGGTTTCATTGGCATTTCCGAAAATTCCGGCATCCGTGTTGGCGTTTATCTTGCCGAGGAGACAGCCGGGACCGTAGTAGATCACGCCTGCCATGATGCCGGGATTTCCGACGCTTCCCTTTTCAATTCCGAGAATTTCTGTCTCGTAGAGGGAACCTTCATGGCTCTCCATCAGATGTCCGGTATCTGAGTCGCTGATGCCGTGACCGAGAGCGCCGAAGTTGCCATCTGGTTCTAAGTAGGTCATTGTGCCGATTCCTTGCGTATCGTCGCGGACCCAGGCGCCGAGCATGCAGGTTCCGTCGGAAGTTCGCACGGGGCGCACGGAGACTTCAAGTTCTTTATCGTCACGCCGGATTTTTAGGAACACGTTCTCTGCGCCTCCGACATGGCGAAGTTCGGTGATCAGGGCTTCCTTGCTTGTCAGGGGATGTCCGTTGATTGCCTCGATGTAGTCGCCGGATTCGAGAATGCCGAGTGCGGGTTCTGTCTCATTTCCGGTTTCGTCCGTAACTTTTCCGGTTCCGACGACGAGGATGCCGTCTGATTTGAGATAGATTCCGATCGGGAATCCGCAGGGGATCGCATAGCGCTGTTCGACGACGTCGAGCTGGATGTTTTTGAGGCGAATTGCACCGAAAAGTTTTAAGCCGAGCTGGTAGGTTCCGGATTTTGTCGCGGAGAGCGAGAGTGGGGAGTCGCTGGAAATTCGCACGGAGTTTTCCGGAATGTTGGAGGCATTTCGCAGGGAGACTTCGGAAGTCTCGTCGAGAAGTGTCACCTCGAGCGGGAGTCCGCCAAATGTAAAGGAGCCGGTCTCGTTTCGGGTGAGGCTGAGTCGATCGGGGATCTGGCGGTCAAAGGTGTACCAGGTGAAGCCGATTGTGAAGAGGAGGCTGATCCAGAAGGTGCGGATGAGGATGTGGCGGAAGCGGGGGTTGGCTTTGCAGAGTTTTTTGGATGGTTTGGCGCTGTTGTCAGAAGTGTTTTGATCGTGAAGATTGGTATTACGAGAGGGTGAATTTGAATCAGAGTGAGTCGGTATGTTCGTCTTTGTTTTCATTGTTGTGTCCTCCTCAATTTTTCAGATGTGTGTTTGAATGGAATAAGGGTATGTCGGTGAGTTTTCTGATCTTAGTATGTGAAAGATTGGAGGATTCACACTGTCAGTTTTTTGGTTTCGCGCCAAATTTATCTTTGCGTATTTTTTTATGAGAAAAGTCGTTTGAGATGTTTTGAATTTTTTAGAGAATTTTATTTACTACTTGCGACGCTCCGACGGCGGAAGAAAGTCATGCAAACACGCTCGCGCTCCGGCTTCCAACGTAGCGGTGCATAAGGTCGCAGAATACGCGACCTAAGCACCGACGTTTCCAACGGGTTTGCATGTACTTTCCCGCCTTTCGTCGCTGAACATTGGTTATATCGATAAATATTTGTAATAAATGTTGAGATACTAATTTTATCATTTACTCTTTTTAGTATTCTTACATCTTTTTTTAATCTGTTAAAATAGATTAGTGTTCTGTTTGTAAATTTCCCCATACCTCATTAAAATATCCAGCGAACTCGGGGGCGTTTCGTCGTTTGAGCGGGGTGTCTGCTTCTGGAGAAAAATGAATCGAGAGAGAAGCCTTAATTGTGCCGGGGCGGGCGGTGAGAATCAGAATTCGATCAGCAATGCTGATGGCTTCGGCGAGATCATGAGTGATTAAGAGGGCAGTTTTTCCGGCAGAGCGTAAGATTGCGCTGATGTCGTCACAGACGGAGAGGCGGGTCTGGTAGTCAAGGGCGGAAAATGGTTCATCAAGGAGCAAAAGATCGGGTTTCAGGGCGAGGGTGCGAATCAGCGATGCGCGTTGACGCATACCGCCGGAAAGTTCCGATGGATGAGCAGATTCAAATCCGCCAAGTCCATAGGTGTCGAGCATTTTTCTGAGTTCGTCCATTGTCTCGGAAGTTTTCTGTTTGCGAATTTCAAGTCCGAGAGCAACGTTGTCGAGGATTGTGCGCCATTCAAGCAGATGATCCCGCTGAAGCATATATCCGATTCGGATGTCGGGACCTGCAATGGGACTTCCTTTTAAGAGGATTTTTCCTTCTTCTGGAAATAAGAGTCCGGAAATCAGGGAAAGAAGTGTGGACTTTCCACAGCCGGAGGGTCCAACGATTGCAACAAATTCGCCTGTGTTGATTTGAAAAGAAATATTTGAGAGCGCTAAAGTTGCACCGTCCATATTATGATAGGAATAACTGAGATTTTGAACATCAAGGATAGGAATCATGATCTTTCACCAATCTAACATATACGGTAAGATATGCGGAAAATTTGGTATTTGACCCTTGCAATTCTAAACAAGGGGTGTTACAATACAAATGATAACATGATGAACTGACGTTGAAGAGTGGGCTTTTGGTCCACTCTTAATTTATGCTTCAGTTACAGAGCGAACAGAGAGAACATACAGCTGGATCGCAAAGGTATTATGATAAAAAGAATGAATGGATCGACGACAGCTGTGAAAAATGAGAAAAAGAGGTGACATCATGACAAGAAGGGAAGAATACGAGGCAAAGACCGAACAGTTCCTGCTCCCACTGCTTGCAGAGCATCAGTTTGAACTGGTGGATGTGGAGTATGTCAAGGAAGCCGGAAACTGGTATCTGAGATCGTACATCGACAAGCCGGGCGGAATTACCGTGGACGACTGCGAAGTGATCAGCCGACTTTTAAGTGATTGGCTTGATAAGGAAGACTTTATCGAGGACAGCTATATTATGGAGGTAAGTTCTCCGGGACTGGGACGTCCGCTGAAGAAAGATAAGGATTTTGAGCGCAGTCTGGGCGAGGAAGTTGAGCTTCGTCTTTACAAGCCACGCAACCGTCAGAAGGAATTTACCGGAATCCTGAAAGCATACGATAAGGATACGGTGACTCTGGAGATGGATGGAGCCGAGGAAGTCTTCGAGCGCGGAGAGATCGCTTTGATCCGTCTGGCGTTTGATTTTTAATCGGGCACAGAAAAAGGAAGACAGCAAGACAGTAAAACAATAGATAGAATCCGTTGCTGGTTATAGAGGATAGGAACTGTGACGAGCAGGCAGATGAGAATCGAGAAATCGTTGCTGTACGCGGGGAGGCATTTGCTGAACGGAAATGCCGTAGGACACAATAAAGTGACATAGTAACCTGATACAATAACGAAGAATCTGCACGAAAGGGAATTGATTTTAGGAGGATAAACAAATCATGAACAAAGAATTAATTGAAGCATTGGATTTGCTGGAAAAGGAGAAAAATATCAGCAAGGCCACTCTGCTGGAGGCGATTGAGAATTCACTGCTCACTGCCTGCAAGAACCACTTTGGAAAAGCAGACAACGTGAAGGTAAACATCAATCCGGAGACCGGTGATTTCGCTGTATATGCATCAAAAGAGGTTGTTGAGACCGTGGAGGATCCGGTTACTCAGATCAGCCTTGCAGAGGCAAGAATCCGTGACCCGAAGTACTACCTTGGCGACACCGTTCATGTGCCGATCGAGTCCAAGTCTTTCGGAAGAATTGCAACTCAGAACGCAAAGAACGTGATCCTTCAGAAGATCCGCGAGGAAGAGCGCAGTCAGCAGTTTAGCGAGTGGTATCAGAAAGAGAAAGATGTCGTTACCGGTATCGTTCAGCGCGATAACGGACGCAACATCAGCATCAACCTGGGTCGTGTGGACGCTGTCCTGAACGAGACCGAGCAGGTTAAGGGCGAGGTATTCAAGCCGACCGAGAGAATCAAGGTATATGTTCTGGAAGTTAAGGATACAAATAAGGGACCGCGCATCACGGTTTCCCGTACTCATCCGGACCTTGTAAAGCGCCTCTTTGAGGAGGAAGTAACCGAGGTGAAGGACGGAACTGTTGAGATCAAGGCGATTGCACGTGAGGCTGGTTCCCGCACGAAGATTGCTGTTTGCTCCAATGATCCGAACGTAGATCCGGTAGGCGCATGTGTCGGCATCAACGGCGCTCGTGTTGGTTCTGTCGTAAACGAACTGCGCGGTGAGAAGATCGACATCATCACCTGGGATGACAACCCGGCAATCCTGATCGAGAATGCACTCAGCCCGGCAAAGGTTATCTGCGTTCTGGCAGATGAGGAAGCAAGAGAGGCTCAGGTAATCGTTCCGGATTATCAGCTGTCTCTGGCAATCGGAAAAGAGGGTCAGAATGCAAGACTGGCAGCAAGACTGACCGGTTACAAGATCGACATCAAGAGCGAGTCTCAGGCAAGAGAGCTTGGACTGTTCGAGGAAATGGGAATTGATTATCAGGAGGACGGCGTTTACGACGACTTCGAGACCGATTATGAGGTTTCTGCTTCCGGCGAGGAGTATGATTCTGCTGATTTAGCCGATTTATCATCAGAAGAAGACAAATAATTACAATTAATTACAGTTCACAGGTAGGAATTTTCGGAACAGATGGGATGTGAAACGCGAGTGAGTACAAAGAAATTTCCCCAGCGTCAGTGTATCGGATGCGGGGAGCAGAAGAACAAGAAAGAGATGATTCGTATTCTGAAGACTCCGGAGGGAGAATTCACTCTGGACGCAACTGGAAGAAAGAACGGCAGAGGTGCTTATCTGTGCCCGTCTATGGAATGTCTGAAGAAGGCTGTGAAGGGAAAAGGACTGGAGCGCTCATTCAAGATGGCGATTCCGAAGGAAGTGTACGAGGCACTGGAAAAGGAGATGGAAAATCTTGGATAACAGACAGAAAATTCTGAATCTGATCGGTCTTGCCACGAAAGCCGGAAAGACGGCGAGTGGTGAGTTCTCGACAGAGAAAGCGGTAAAGACAGGAAAAGCCCGGCTGGTTCTCGTCTCGGAGGAGGCATCCGACAATACGAAGAAAATGTTTTCCGACATGTGTACTTACTATAAAGTTCCAATCGGTTACTTTGGCACAAAAGACGAGCTGGGACACGCGATGGGAAAAGAAATGCGGGCATCTCTGGCTGTGACAGATACCGGTCTTGCCGGTGCAATTCAGAAGCAGATGAATGGCAACGAAAACAGTCATTAGTTGCGAAGAGCGTAATTCATGACACATAATCGGAGGTAGTAGGTATGAATGTAAAGGAACTGGCAAAAGAATTAGGAAGGACGAACAGGGATATATTGAATATTTTAAATCATAATCATCAGAATGTAGCAAATGAGACAGAGAACCTGAGCGCAGAGCAGGTGGAGATCGTAAAGAACACCTCCGCTTCTCAGGCAGGACGTGCGGTGGCAGCAGATGCTCCGAAGAAGAAGATCGCAGCAGTATTCCGCACCCAGAATTCCCAGCAGAAGCCGGCACGCCCGAAGACTGCTGGAGAGAATGGCGAGCAGGCTTCCAAGCCGGCAAGCGCACAGGAGAGCAAGCCGTCCGCAGACAGCAGTGACCAGGCTACCAAGCCGGCACAGGCTACTGCTTCCACTCAGGGCGGATTTAACGGAAACCGCGAAGGTGGAAATCGTCAGGGCGGATTTAACGGAAACCGCGAGGGCGGAAACCGTCAGGGCGGATTTAACGGAAACCGCGAGGGCGGAAACCGTCAGGGCGGATTTAACGGAAACCGCGAAGGCGGAAATCGTCAGGGCGGATTTAACGGAAACCGCGAAGGCGGAAACCGTCAGGGCGGATTTAATGGAAACCGCGAGGGCGGAAATCGTCAGGGCGGATTTAACGGAAACCGCGATGGTGGAAATCGTCAGGGCGGATTTAACGGAAACCGCGAAGGCGGAAATCGTCAGGGCGGATTTAACGGAAACCGCGATGGTGGAAATCGTCAGGGAGGCTTTGGCGGAAACCGTGAAGGCGGAAATCGTCAGGGAGGCTTTGGCGGAAACCGTGATGGTGGAAATCGTCAGGGAGGCTTTGGCGGAAACCGTGATGGTGGAAATCGTCAGGGAGGCTTTGGCGGAAACCGCGATGGTGGAAATCGTCAGGGAGGCTTTGGCGGAAACCGCGACGGTGGAAATCGTCAGGGAGGCTTTGGCGGAAACCGTGATGGTGGAAATCGTCAGGGAGGCTTTGGCGGAAACCGCGACGGTGGAAACCGTCAGGGCGGATTCGGTGGAAATCGCGCAGGACAGGGAAGCCGTCCGGGTCAGAGAGATTCTGCAAAGAGCAGTAGCGGATTTGATACGCTTCAGACCAAGCCGACGAGCAACCGTCAGGCTACAAAGAACAGCCACAAGAACGACCGTTACGACAAGAACCGCATGGTAGAGGACGGACCAAGAAACAAGAACGGCAAGGTATCGAAGCATCCGTTTATCATGCCACAGAAGCCGGTTGAGGAGAAGGTTGAGGAGACGATCAAGGTTATCACGATTCCGGAGGTTCTGACGATCAAGGAACTCGCAGATAAGATGAAACTTCAGCCGTCCGCTATCGTTAAGAAGCTCTTCTTACAGGGTGAGATCGTAACTCTGAACTCTGAGATCAGCTTTGAGAAGGCTGAGGAAATCGCAATGGAGTACGAGGTACTCTGCGAGAAGGAAGAGAAGATCGATGTGATTGCAGAGCTTCTGAAAGAGGATGAGGAAGACGAGAAGGATCTCGTTCCGAGACCGCCGGTAGTCTGCGTAATGGGTCACGTTGACCACGGTAAAACTTCCCTTCTGGATGCAATCCGTAAGACAAACGTAACCGCAAAAGAGGCAGGCGGAATCACCCAGCACATCGGTGCATACACCGTTGATGTAAAGGGTCAGCAGATCACCTTCCTCGATACCCCGGGACATGAGGCGTTCACCGCAATGCGTATGAGAGGTGCACAGTCCACCGATATCGCAATCCTCGTAGTCGCAGCAGACGATGGCGTTATGCCACAGACTGTTGAGGCAATCAACCATGCAAAGGCAGCAGAGGTCGAGATCATTGTTGCAATCAACAAGATCGATAAGCCGAGCGCAAACATCGACCGCGTAAAGCAGGAGCTTGCTGAGTATGAGCTGATCCCGGAGGATTGGGGCGGAAGCACGATCTTCGTTCCGGTATCTGCACACACGAAGGAAGGTATCCCGGAGCTTCTTGAGATGATCCTTCTGGCATCTGAGGTGAAGGAGCTGAAGGCAAACCCGAACCGCCGTGCAAGAGGTCTTGTCATCGAGGCAGAGCTGGATAAGGGAAGAGGTCCGGTTGCAACGATCCTCGTACAGAAGGGTACCCTTCGCATCGGTGACAACGTAACCGCAGGTCCGTGCTACGGTAAAGTCCGTGCAATGATGGATGATAAGGGTCGTCGTGTCAAAGAGGCTGGTCCGTCCATGCCGGTTGAGATCCTCGGTCTGAATGACGTTCCGGGTGCAGGCGATGTGCTGATGGCAACCGAGAACGAGAAGGAAGCAAGAGGAATGGCAGAGACCTTCGTTGCAGAGAGCAAGAACAAACTGCTTGAGGAGACGAAGTCCAAGATGTCCCTCGACGATCTGTTCAGCCAGATCAAGGCAGGTAACGTTAAGGAACTGCCGATCATCGTCAAGGCAGATGTACAGGGTTCTGTTGAGGCAGTGAAGCAGAGTCTCGTGAAGCTGTCCAACGAGGAGGTTGTCGTAAAGGTAATTCACGGCGGAGTTGGTGCAATCAACGAGTCCGATGTCAACCTCGCAGCAGCTTCCAGCGCAATCATCATCGGTTTCAACGTTCGTCCGGATGCAACTGCAAAGTCCATCGCAGAGCGTGAGAAGGTTGATGTACGTCTCTACAAGGTTATCTATCAGGCAATCGAGGATGTAGAGGCAGCAATGAAGGGAATGCTCGACCCGGTATTCGAGGAGAAGGTAATCGGTCACGCAGTTGTCCGCCAGACCTTCAAGGCTTCCGGTGTCGGCACGATCGCTGGTTCCTATGTAACCGACGGAAAGTTCCAGAGAGGATGTTCCTGCCGTATCACGAGAGAGGGCGAACAGCTCTTCGACGGTGCTCTGGCTTCCCTGAAGCGTTTCAAGGACGATGTGAAGGAAGTAGCAGCAGGCTACGAGTGTGGTCTTGTATTTGAGAAGTTCAACGATCTGAAGGAAGATGATCAGGTCGAGGCATATATTATGGTTGAGGTACCGCGCTAGGGCGGAGCAGGAGAGAGTCGCAAAGACGCTTTCTACAACCGGTGAGTCAGAGCTCAAAAATCTGAGATTTCCCAGTGAAAACGGAGATTTCCCAGTGAGATCTGAAAAATTCAGATCTGGAAAACTTAGATCCGGAAAACTCAGAATGAGCTCTGGCTCACAACCTGAAAGGAAAGAAAAGCATGCGTAAAAACAGCATTAAAAACACAAGAATCAATGCAGAAGTTCAGAAGGAACTCAGCGAGATCATCCGCTCTGAGATCAAAGATCCGCGTGTAAACGGAGCGATGACGAGCGTAGTTTCCGTTGAGGTAACTCCGGATCTGAAGTACTGCAAGGCATATATCAGTGTTCTCGCAGATGAGGAGCGTGCAAATGCAGTGCTTGCAGGTCTCAAGAGCGCAGAGGGATATATCCGTCGCGAGCTGGCTCGCAGAGTCAACCTGCGCAACACCCCGGAGATCACGTTCAAGCTGGATCAGTCCATCGAGTATGGCGTAAACATGTCCAGACTGATCGATGAGGTGACAAAAGATTTAAAAGAAGACTAAAAAACGGATGATTACAAAAATAAATATGATTAATTACGAAGACAAAGGGGGACCACAGATGAGCAGACTTATAGAAATGATTGAGACGGCTGAGACGATTGCAGTTCTGGGACATATCCATCCGGACGGTGATTGTGTTGGGTCCTGCCTTGCCGTTTGCAATTACATCAGGGAGCAGTATCCGGAGAAGACTGTTCAGGTCTATCTGGAGAAGCCTCCTGTAAAATTTAATTATCTGAAATATTTTGATGAGATCTGTCAGGATGCACATACCGGAAAGACGTATGATCTGTGCATCTGTCTCGACAGTGCGGCGCTTGATCGTCTGGGTGAGTTTGTGGCATATCTTGACAGTGCACAGGCGAGCATCTGTCTCGATCACCATGTGACGAATTCCGGATACGCACAGGAAAACTTTGTGCTTGATGCGAGTTCCGCAAGTGAGGTGGTCTATGGCTTCCTTGATCCGGAGAAGATCAGCAAGGAGACCGCAGAGTGCATTTACACTGGTATTCTGCATGACACCAACGTATTCAAGAACAGCAACACGACGGAGCACACGATGGAGGTTGCCGGAAAGATGATGAGCAAGGGGATCAACTTTGCAAAGATCATCGACGAGAGCTTTTACCGCAAGACTTATGTGCAGAACCAGATTCTCGGAAGAGCCCTTCTTGAGAGTGTAGTCTTCCTTCATGGAACCTGCATTTTCAGCGTTGTGCGTCGAAAAGATATGGAGTTCTACGGAGTAGAGTCCACCGATCTCGACGGAATTGTTGACCAGATGCGAATCACTGAGGGCGTGGAAGTAGCGATTTTCCTCTATGAGATCGAGAACCATGTGTTCAAGGTGAGCATGCGCTCGAACAATTACGTCAATGTGAGCAAGGTCGCAAGCTATTTTGGCGGTGGCGGTCACGTTCGCGCATCCGGATGTACGATGAACGGAAGCGTTCACGACGTGATCAACAACCTCTCCGGACAGATTGAAGCACAGATGAAGGAACACAAATCATGATGGATGGCATCATAAATGTATACAAAGAAAAGGGATATACCTCTCACGATGTGGTCGCAAAGCTGAGAGGAATCCTCAGAATGAAAAAAATCGGTCATACCGGGACGCTTGATCCGGATGCGGAGGGCGTACTTCCGGTATGTCTGGGAAAAGCGACGAAGCTGTGTGATCTTCTGACTGACAAGACGAAGACGTATCAGGCTGTTTTGCTTCTCGGACAGGAGACCGATACACAGGACACGACGGGAACGATTCTTGCAGAGTATCCGGTCAATGTGACGGAGGAAGAAGTTCGGGAGGCAGTGGAAAGCTTTCTTGGACCTTACATGCAGGTTCCGCCGATGTACTCTGCACTCAAGGTCAACGGCAAAAAGCTCTATGAGCTTGCGCGTGCCGGCAAAGAGGTCGAGCGGGAAGCTCGTCCGGTTGAGATCCTTGAGATCCGTGTCGATTCGATCGAGCTTCCGCGCGTGACGATGACTGTGACCTGTTCAAAGGGAACCTACATTCGCACGCTCTGCTACGATATCGGACGAAAACTCGGCTGTGGAGGCTGTATGGAACACCTTCTGCGCACCCGCGTAGATCGGTTTGAACTTGCGGACAGCCTGAAACTTTCACAGATCGAGGAACTTCGCGATCGCGGTGAAGTAGAAAGTCATGTAATCGCAGTTGATGAGGTCTTTGCGGGGCTTCCGGCTTACATGGCAGTGCCGGGGGACGGGGATAAGCTCGTCCACAATGGAAATCCGCTTCCGCCAGAGCTTGCGCTTCGCCGTGAGGATGGAGAGGCAGAAGATCAGGGAGCAGAGCAGAGTGCAGACCATTCACATCGGTTGAGTTCGCACATCGAAGAGGGAGATTTGGGGAAAGCGTTGTTTGATCCGCAGAAGAATATCCGCGTTTATGACAGCGAGGGAAGATTCATCGGAGTTTACGGGTATGAGAAGAGCAAGAGGCGCTATAAGCCTCTGAAAGTATTTCTGGGAGGTTAAGCAAGATGCAGGTTATCACCGGAACGAGAGAGTTTCAGATCAACGAGCCGACGGTTGTGACCATCGGAAAATTTGACGGACGCCATAAAGGACACCAGAAACTTCTGCGAAAGATGCAGGAGCTCAAGGAAAGCGAAGGGCTTCGCATTGCAGTGTTTACATTTGATATGGCGCCGATGGGAGTTGTGACGGGTCATTCGGTGACGGTGATTACGACGAACGAGGAGCGTCGTCGAAAATTGGAGCGCATGGGTGTCGATTATCTTGTGGAGTATCCGTTTGACCGGGAGATCGCCCATATGGACCCGGAAACTTTTGTGAAAAAGATTCTTGTGGGACAGATGCATGCGAAGGCGATTACCGCGGGACCGGATTGCAGTTTCGGCTACATGGGTGCCGGAAATGTGGAACTGCTTCGGATTCTCTCAGACCAGTGCGGATTTAAGGCAGTGATCATCGAGAAGGAGCAGGATGAGCATCGCGACATCAGCAGTACCTATGTGCGCGAGGAGCTCACGCTCGGCAACATCGAGAAGGCAAATGAGCTTCTCGGGGAGCCTTACACGATCGGCGGGACGGTCGTGCATGGCAATCATCTCGGAGGTCCGGTTCTCGGATTTCCGACGGTCAACCTGCTTCCACCGCCAGAGAAACATCTCCCTCCGTTCGGGGTCTATGTGACCCGCGTTCTAATCGATGAGGAGGAGCAGACTGCCAGAAAGCAGACTGTGGGAAATCATCAGAAAGTTTTCGGCGGAATCAGCAATATCGGCAGAAAACCGACGATCAGCGGGGACAATCCGGTGAGTGTGGAGACCTACATTATGGGATTTGACGGAGATCTGTACGGAAAACGGATCGAGGTTCAGTTCCTGAATTTTGAGCGCCCGGAGACGAAGTTTGATTCGCTTGAGGCACTTAAAGAGCAGATCGGAAAAGACCGAAATTACGGGGAGAGGTATTTTCGGGAACATCCGGAGTTCCTGCGGGAGATTTAAGTCGGGGTAGTTCCCGCGTTAGAGTTAGAACTAGATTTGGATTTAGAGATTGAGTTTGTTTTGCGTTTGGGTCAGTGTTGAGATGAATTTCAATAAAATGAGTTTCAATTTCAATAAAAAGCGATAAATCGGGAAGGAGTTTGACGTGCGCAGGGCATGTCGGACTCCTTTTTGCGATTCTACTGTGGGGCAACACGGGAAGGGTAACGCAATGCATAAACGGTGACATATAATGGAGTACGGACAGATTGAAACTCAATCCTTCAGATGATATAATGAGCGTTAACGAGGGGGAACAAGTTTACTTGTTCATCCCGAGTGGCGAATGGCGATCACGATAGCTACGAAGTAGCGTCAAGTACCGAAGGTACGAATCGTGATATAATGGGAGAATGAGTATGTATTTAATACTGTAAAGCGTAAAACAGTTACCGTATGGATGGGTTACTGCATCGGTTACCGTATGGATTACGGCGTAGATAGTAGTAGGTTGTAGATTACAGAAGGTTTGAAGATTTTCCGGAAAGGCGGAGAAAAGAATGGAAAGAAAGAATATTTATCTGGATCATGCGGCGACGACGAGAACAAGACCGGAAGTCGTGGAAGCCATGTTGCCGTATTTTACAGAATTATATGGAAATCCTTCGTCTGTGTATGATTTTTCGGCACCGTGCAAGCAGGCGGTTGCAAAGGCGAGGGAGACGATTGCAAAGTCGATCGGGGCAAAGCCGTCTGAGATCTATTTCACAGCAGGTGGAAGCGAGTCGGACAACTGGGCACTCGAGGCGACCGCAGATGCACTCAAGGACAAGGGACGCCATATCATCACGAGCAAGATTGAGCACCATGCGATTCTTCATACCTGCAAGTATCTCGAGGAGCATGGATTTGAGGTGACTTATCTCGATGTCGATGAGAACGGAGTCGTGAAGCTTGACGAGCTTGAGAAGGCGATTCGCCCGGACACGATCCTGATTTCCGTGATGTATGCGAACAATGAGATCGGCACAATTCAGCCGATTTCTGAGATCGGAGCAATCGCAAAGGCGCATGGAATCTGGTTCCATACGGATGCCGTGCAGGCTTACGGTCATGTCCCGATCGATGTCAACGAGAGCGGGATTGACATGATGAGTGCGAGTGGACACAAGTTTGGCGGACCGAAGGGGATCGGTTTTCTCTATATCCGGAGCAATGTGAAAATCCGTGCATTTATTCACGGGGGAGCGCAGGAGCGCGGACGTCGTGCGGGCACGGAGAATGTGCCGGGAATCGTCGGCATGGGAAAGGCGTCGGAGCTTGCGATCGAGACGATGGAGGAGCGCGCAGAGCGTGAGGTGGAGCTTCGCGAGTACCTGATTGAGCGTGTGATGGAGAGAATTCCTTACACCCGCGTCAATGGTCACCGGACGCTTCGTCTGCCGAACAATGTGAACTTCGCATTTCAGTTTATTGAAGGGGAGTCTCTGCTGATCGTGCTCGACAGCAAGGGAATCTGTGCTTCAAGTGGATCGGCGTGCAGTTCCGGTTCTCTCGAGCCGTCCCATGTGCTGATGGCGACGGGACTTCCAAAGGACATTGCTCATGGTTCCCTTCGTCTGACTCTTGGAGAGGAGAACACGAAGGAGGAGCTTGACTATGTGGTTGACTGCATGGAGGAAACCGTGAAGCGTCTTCGCAAAATGTCCCCGAAATATGAAGCATTTATAACTGCTCAGTAGGTCTGCGCACTTGCTGCGCTGACCGTAAGAAAACATAAGCTAGAAGGCAAAAATCCCATCGGCGTAGCCGATTTAGAATGGATTTTTGCTCGTAACTATGAAGGTACTGAATAGTTATGAAGCATTTATAACTGCTCAGTAGGTCTGCGCACTTGCTGCGCTGACCGTAAGAAAACATAGGCTAGAAGGCAAAAATCCCATCGGCGTAGCCGATTTAGAATGGATTTTTGCTCGTAACTATGAAGGCACTGAATAGTTATGAAGCATTTATAACTGCTCAGTAGGTCTGCGCACTTGCTGCGCTGACCGTAAGAAAACATAGGATAGAAGGTACTGAATAGTTATGGGGCATTTGTAAAAGAACAGGAAGGGGCATGCAGATAGTCTGCACGCCCTGTTTTCATATGATAGGAAATTGCGTCCCATCATACAAAATGGCGCCATTTGGAAGAAATAGATGCGAATGGATGCGAATTTATACAAAATTGTAAAAAATTGTAAGAGATAAAAAAGGACAGAAACGCAAAAAAAGTGTAAAATAGAGACAGATTACTTGTTGGTAAGATTTATTCGGGATTTCCTGAAGCTGACAAAGAAGGAGAGTCCGGGATTTCTTAATAGATAGATTCAAAAAGAACTGCAAAAGAAATGTAAATGTGAAAAATGTGGAAGAGGAAAAAGAAAGGAAGACACGATTGGCAAAGAAAGTAGTGGTAGGAATGTCAGGCGGAGTGGACTCCTCCGTGGCGGCATGGCTTTTAAAACAACAGGGATATGACGTGGTTGGTGTGACGATGCAGATCTGGCAGGATGAGGACAGCAGTGTCGTTCAGGAAAACGGAGGGTGCTGTGGTCTCTCTGCCGTGGATGATGCGAGACGGGTCGCATGGGAGATCGGAATTCCCTATTATGTGATGAATTTCCGTGACGAGTTCAAGCAACATGTGATGGATTATTTTGTGGCGGAGTATTTGAGAGGTCACACCCCGAATCCGTGTATTGCGTGCAACCGCTATGTGAAGTGGGAGTCTCTGCTTCACCGCAGTCTTGCGATCGGGGCGGACTATATTGCGACTGGTCACTATGCGCGCGTGGACAAACTGCCAAATGGCAGATATGCGCTCAAGAAGTCTGTGACATCGGCGAAGGATCAGACGTATGCGCTCTACAACCTGACACAGGATCAGCTCGCGCGGACGTTGATGCCGGTCGGAGATTACACGAAGGATGAGATTCGCCGAATCGCGGATGAGGCAGGACTTCCGGTCGCTCACAAGGCGGACAGCCAGGAGATCTGTTTTATTCCGGATCACGACTATGCGAAATTTATCGAGGAGAATGCGCAGAATGTACCGGGACCGGGAAATTTTGTGGACAAGAACGGGGCGATTCTCGGTCGCCATGAGGGCATCACGCACTACACGATCGGTCAGAGAAAGGGACTCAATCTTGCGATGGGTCATCCGGTGTTCGTGACCGAGATCCGTCCGGAGACGAATGAGGTTGTGATTGGAGAGGGAACCGATGTCTTCACCGATTACCTTGTCTGCGACCGCATCAACTGGATGAGCGTGGACGGACTGCACGGGGAAGAGCGGGAGATTGTCGCAAAGATCCGTTACAGCCATAAGGGGGCGCCGTGTGTGATCCGCGAGATCGGGGAAGATCGCGTGGAGTGTCGCTTCCTTGAGCCGGTGCGCGCAGTGACACCGGGACAGGCGGTTGTGTTCTACGATGGAGATTATGTAATGGGGGGAGGAACTATTTTATGAGAAAGAAAGGAATTTGTGCCGTTGCGGTGATGGCTGTTGCGGTGATGGCGAGTGGATGCCAGAAGCAGGAGCCGGCAAGGAGTGCTTCAGAGGTCGTGGCGGAGGCTTCGGTTTCTCAGGTTCAGGAGGCAGAGACATCGACGCTTGTGCAGACAGCAACGACTACGCTTGAGATGCAGAAGAGCGCACATGAGACGGCAACGACGACGATGCCAATGGAGACGAGGAATGAGACGGTTTATGTCAATGCCGATCAGCTCAATGTGCGCAGAGAGCCTGGAACGACGGCAAAAGTTGCCGGGAGAGTTAACCGGGGAGATACGCTTACGAGAACCGGATATAGCGATGAGTGGAGCCAGGTGATGTACAATGGCTCTGTGTGCTATGTTGCGACCACCTATCTGAGCACAGAAAAGGTGGAATCGACTGTGACGAAGGCGGTTTCTGCTAATTCGACAACTTCCACAACGTCTCAGAATGTTCCGGAAAATGCAGTCGTTGTCTCTCTGAATCCGCAGTGGACGTATGCGGGATTTGCGAAGATTGCGTCGGGTTCTGCCCTGCTGTACCAGTCCACCTCTGTCTCAAGAAATGGAAAGGTAGTCTGTGTCAATGCAGGACACGGAACAAAGGGAGGATCTTCGGTCAAGACCCAGTGTCATCCGGATGGAAGCGCGAAGGTGACCGGAGGAACGACAAGCGCCGGAGCGACATCCGCAGTCGCAGTCTCAGGAGGAACGACGTTTCAGGACGGAACAGCAGAGGCAAAGGTGACGCTTCAGATGGCACAGAAACTCAGAGACAAACTTCTCGACAAGGGATATGATGTGCTGATGATCCGAGACAGCGACGATGTTCAGCTCGACAACATTGCGAGAACCGTGATTGCAAACAATATGGCAGATTGTCACATTGCGCTTCACTGGGATTCCACGAAGAATGACAAAGGCGCATTTTACATGAGTGTTCCGGATGTGGCATCCTACCGCGCAATGGAGCCGGTTGCGTCGAACTGGCAGAAACACCACGCGCTTGGTGACAGCCTGATTACCGGACTGAGAAGTGCCGGAGTCAAGATCTTTTCAAATGGAACGATGGCGATGGATCTGACCCAGACTTCCTACTCTACAATTCCGTCTGTCGATATTGAGCTTGGCGATACGGCATCGGATCACTCGGCATCTACGCTGAATACGCTTGCAGATGGACTTGCGGAGGGCGTTGACCAGTTCTTTGAGAGATAGTTTTGCGAACGTCGACTTGAACTCTGCGAGAGTAGACTTGAATGTATTTGAGAGGTTGCCGGGAAAAAAGACGAAATCGCAAATGAATCATGGAAAAAAGTTTGAAAAAAGATTAAGAAAAATAATTAAGAGAAATCTAAATTCTATTAATTTTACTTATGATTCTTCCTGTGATATGATGGTGTCAGTGAGAGATACAAACACTTGTGAAAGACCTATAAAGGATTTGTGAGAAACAGAAAAAACAAACAGGCATTCAATATAAGGAGGGTATTTACATGATTCCAACAATCACAAAAATGGAAGTTTTCCCGGTAGCAGGTCATGATTGCATGGAGCTGAACCTGAGCGGTGCTCATGCTCCGTATTTCACCCGTAACATCGTCATCCTGACGGACAGCGAGGGCAATGAGGGTATCGGCGAGGTTCCGGGCGGTGAGAAGATCACCGATGCTCTGGAGAAGATTAAGGACATCGTGATCGGAACGAGCATTGCTGATTATAAGCAGACCTTAAACAAGATCCGAGCATGGCTGTCTTCCAACGTAAAGGATGACAAGCGCGGTCTTCAGACCTTCGATCTGCGTGTCGGCGTACATGTAGTGACCGCAGTAGAGGCTCCGCTTCTTGACCTTCTCGGAAAGTTCTTAAACGTTCCGGCAGCTGCTCTGATGGGCGATGGCATTCAGCGTGAGAAAGTACGTTTCCTGTCCTACCTCTTCTATGTTGGTGATCGCAAGAAGACCGATCTGGAGTACGAGGAAGAGCCGGATGCAGATTGCGACTGGTATCGTCTGCGCCATGAGGAGGCTCTGACTCCGGAGGCAATTGTTGCTCTGGCAAAGGCAACCAACGAGAAGTACGGTTTCGAGGACTTCAAGCTCAAGGGTGGTGTTTTCTCTCCGCAGGAGGAGTTAAAGGCTGTAACCGCAATCAAGGAAGCATTCCCGAATGCTCGTGTAGACCTTGACCCGAACGGTTGCTGGAGCTTAAAAGAGGCTCTCGAGGTTGCACCGGGACTGAAGAAGGTTCTGGCTTACTGCGAGGATCCGTGCGGTGCTGAGGATGGTTTCTCTGGCCGTGAGGTAATGGCAGAGTTCAGAAAGGCAACGATGATGCCGACTGCAACGAACATGATCAACACCGACTGGAGACAGATGTGCCATGCAATCGCTCTTCAGAGCGTAGATATCCCGTTAGCAGATCCGCACTTCTGGACAATGGAAGGTTCTGTTCGCGTTGGTCAGCTTTGCAACGACTTCGGTCTGATGTGGGGATGCCATTCCAACAACCACTTCGACATTTCTCTGGCTATGGTTGTACAGTGTGCAGCAGCAATCCCGGGCAAGATGAACGGCATTGATACGCACTGGATCTGGCAGGAGGGCCGTGAGCGTCTGACAAAGGAGCCATTACAGATCGTTGGCGGATGCATCGATCTGCCGAAGAAGCCGGGTCTCGGTGTTGAGGTTGACCGTGATCAGATCATGAAGGCTCATCAGCTGTACATGGACAAGTGCTATGGCAAGGGTGCTCGTAACGACGCTGTTGGCATGCAGTACCTGATCCCGGGCTGGAAGTTCGACAACAAGAAGCCGTGCATGGTTCGATAAGTAAGATTGGAAAGATTGATACAACTGCTGTAAACTCAGAAATCCTATAAAAAAAACTAAAATCCTGTATAGATAAAGAGGGGGGGAGCTTTCGGGCTCCTCCTTTTTTGTCGCTCTCTGTTTCATTGCCTTTTTTGTTCTTCTTTTTCTGTTTTTCTTTTTCTGTTCTTCATTTTCTATTTTTCTATTTTTTTATTTTCTTATTTCCTTAGTTCCTTTCCTTCTCCCTTGCGCTTGTCTCAAAAATATTCTTGAGAGTTTCGGCGAAATTTCTCTGTTGTAATTCTGTGAAAATCAATTTATAATAAAATAATAAAAAGATATAACAACTTTTGAAGATGGATGGAAAATAAAAGTCAATAACGGAAATAAGATATAGGAGCGGAAAATGTTTAAATACGAGAGCATAGCAGAAGATATTCAGAATAAGATTCAGGACGGAACGTATCAGCCGGATGAGAAACTTCCACAGGAGATGGAGTTGTGCCGGATCTACGATGCGAGCCGGATCACGATTCGAGAGGCGATGGATCTTCTCGTCTATCGCGGGCTGATCACAAAGCGCAGGGGAGCGGGCAGTTTTGTGAAGGCGGTGACGGGAAGTGCGCAGGATCAGGAGGGATTTGCGAGATCCCAGCAGTTCAGCGGTTTCAGCAAAGATCAGGCGGGAAAGAAAGTTTCCTCCGATGTGCACGTGCTGACGCTGATGAAAGCTCCGAAGGAGGTCGCTGAGAAACTTCAAGTTTCTGAGAATGCACTTGTGTTTTATGTGTGCCGGACTCGTTTTGTGGACAAGAAACCGTATGTTGTGGAGTATACCTACATGCCGACTGATTTCATCACAGGAATCACGGAGGATGTGGTCAAAGGATCGATCTATGCATATTTGGAGAATGATTTAAAACTCAAGATCAAGAGTGCGCATCGAACAGCGCGCGCCGATATGCCAACAGCTGAGGAGAGAAAGTGGCTTGAGATTGGGGACGATGAGATCCCGGTTTTGGAGGTGGAGCAGGTTGCCTATCTCGATGATGGAAGAATCTTTGAGTACTCCAAGTCCAGACACAGAGCGGACTGTTTTGAACTCAGAAGCATCAGTGTGCGATAAGATGTTACAGTGAACGGCTATGTATGGTAGGGTGTAGGATGTAGGGTGTAGGATGTAGGGTGCGACGAAGGTAAAGATATCAGAATTCATTGAATTACTAATAAAAAATAGAAAATAGCAAAAATATCAAAAAATGCGGTAAATATAAAAAATAGCAAAAAGAGAGAATCAATTATCAAAAATGGGATTGGTTCTCTTTTTTTGTTGGTTTTTTGCACAAAAAGAACGGATTAAAATTGTGCAAAATATAAGAAACGTTTATGGAAAGAAGAAAATATGAAAAAAACACTTGCAAAACAAACATAACATGATATTATATAAATATGTTATAACAAATTAATTAATAAACATAACAAAGAACACAAAACAACATACAACAAACGACAACAAGGGGTACAAAATCAAAGACAGAATCAAACAGACATCACGGGGAAACAAGTTGAAGACAGCATAGGAAACATCACAGGAAGACAGCATGAGAAGACATCAGAAGAAGACATCAAGGCAGACAGAATAGACGAGACAGAAATTGGGAGAGCAAAACAAGGAGGAGCATATGGAGAGAAAAATTCCAAAGAATTTTTTCATCGGCGCCGCAATGTCGGGTCCTCAGACAGAGGGTGCCTGGAAGACAGGCGGTCGTCTTGAGAGTATCTGGGACACCTGGTCACAGGAGCGCATTTCAGATTTTTACAATAAAGTGGGAAGCTACGTCGGAAACAATTTCTACGAGAAGTACGAGGAAGACATCCGACTGATGAAGAGCCTCGGGCTCGACTCATTCCGCACCTCAATGCAGTGGAGCAGATTGATGGATCAGAATGAGAAGATGAATCCGGAAGGCGCAGAGTTCTATCACAAGGTGATCCGCTGTGCCGAGGAAGAGAAGATCGAGCTGTTCATGAACCTGTATCACTTTGATATGCCGACCTATCTGTTTAAGAAGGGCGGTTGGGAAAACCGTGAGGTCGTCGAGGCCTATGTGAACTATGCGAGAACGGCGTTCCGTGAGTTCGGCAAGGAGATCCGCTACTGGTTCACCTTCAATGAGCCGATCGTCGAGCCGGACCAGAGATACCGCAATGGTTTCTGGTATCCGTTCTTGAAAGATGCAAAGCGTGGCATGCAGGTACAGTATCACATTTCTCTTGCTCATGCACTTGCAGTTCGCGAGTTCCGCAAGGCGAAGGAAGAGGGACTGATGCGCGAGGATGCAAAGATCGGACTGATCAACTGCTTCGCACCGCCTTACACGAAGGAGAATCCGACACCGGAGGATCTTGAGGCTCTTCGCATGGAGGATGGAATCAACAACCGATGGTGGCTGGATCTCGTCGCAGAGGGACATCTTCCGGAGGATGTGCTGAAAACGCTTTCCGAGTGTGGACTGATGCCGGAGACAAGACCGGGGGATGAGGAAGTCCTGAAAGAGGGCATCGTGGACTGGCTTGGATTTAACTACTATCATCCGTCGCGCATTCAGGCTCCGGCAGAGAAGACCGATGAGAACGGTTATCCGAAGTTCTCTGATCCATATGTCTGGCCGGAGGCAAAGATGAATGTCTGGAGAGGTTGGGAGATTTACCCGAAGGGCATTTACGATTTCGGAATGAAGATGAAGAACGAGTATCCGAACCTGAAATTCTTCGTCTCAGAGAATGGAATGGGCGTGGAACACGAGGATCGCTTCCGAAATGAGGCAGGCGAGATTCAGGATGATTACCGGATCGAGTTCGTTTCCGAGCATCTCGACTGGATTTTCAAGTCGATCGAGGACGGCGCACAGTGTCTCGGCTATCACTACTGGGGACTCATTGATAACTGGTCCTGGAACAACGCATTCAAGAACCGTTATGGAATGGTGGAAGTTGATCTGATGGGAAATTATCAGAGAAAACTCAAGAAGAGTGCCGGCTGGATCAAACAGCTGATTGCGGAGCGGGAGAAGAATTAAAAAAGTTTTCGGGTAGGAAAAGAAAAAATTTTAGGAAAAGAAAAAGGTTTAAGAAGAGAAAATGGCTTAGGAGGGGTAACCATGAAAGAGATATCCTTGGAAAATTCCAAATTTGTGGATAAATTTACCATGATTGCATCGAAGATGGGAAATGAAATTCATTTGAGATCTTTGAGAGATGCATTTGCAACGATCATGCCACTGTACATTCTGGCAGGTCTTGCCGTTCTTGTGAACAATACCATCTTTTTGTGGATTCTGTCCGGTGATGCATTGACAAATGCGCAGTACTGGGGCACACTGATTGTAAACGGAACACTCAACATCAGCTCCCTGCTGATCGCACCGCTTGTCGGATATATGCTGGCGAAAAACCGTGGATTTGATAACCCGATTTCAGCTGCACTGATTGCACTTGCCACACTCGTTGTGATGATGCCAAACATGGTCAGCATCACTCCGGATGGCGCAGATCAGGCAGTGATGGCAACCGGCGCGCTGACCTTCTCCAACATCGGAACGCAGGCAATGTTTGCAGGTGTCATCATCGGACTGCTCGCAACAGAAGTATTTCTGTGGGTGTCCTCAATCGAGAAACTCAAGATTGATCTCGGTGACAACATTCCGCCGTCCGTTGCAAAATCTTTCAACGTGCTGATCCCGTTCATCCTCGTTATGGCAGGATTTGCGATTGTATCCACTCTGTTAAATATGGCAGGAACGAACCTGATCCAGCTGATTACGAACCTGATTCAGGAACCGCTCCGCACCGTGACGACCGGTCTTGTCGGCTGTGTGATCCTGTACAGCCTTGGAAACTTCCTGTGGCTTCTCGGAATTCATCAGTCTGTCATTTACGGATCGATTCTGGAACCGCTTCTGATCGTAAATATGACGCAGAACATGGCAGCTTATGCAGCAGGTCAGGCGATCCCGAACATCATCAACGTTGCGTTTGTTCCGGCATTTGGAATGATGGGAGGTTCCGGTTCGACGATCTGTCTGTTGATTGCAACCTTCCTTGTAGGTAGAAACAAGGCGACAAAGAGCGTTTCCAAGATGGCATTTGTTCCGGGAATTTTCAACATCAATGAGCCGGTCATTTTTGGATACTCGATCGTGTACAACATCAGCTTGATTATTCCGTTCATCCTCGTTCCGGCGATGGGAATCATCATCGGATATCTGGCAACGGCACTGAACCTGATGAACACCTGCGTGGTTTACATCCCGTGGACGACACCGGTTCTGTTAAGTGGATATCTGGCAACTGCCGGTGATGTGAGAGCAATTCTTGTACAGCTCCTGATCCTTGTTCTCGGCGTGCTGATCTACATTCCGTTTGTCAAGATCAACGATGCAGTTATGGCGAAGACAATGGAGGAGTAAAGCGGGAAATCTCACAGGAGAGACGCGAGAATAAATAAAGGCTGAAGAAAATCATTTATAAAATTATTTATAGAAAACGTATCGTTCGTTATAGAGTGACAAAAAAGAAAAATAATAGGAGGAAATAATCATGAAGAAGATTCTCTTAGTTTGTAACGCAGGTATGTCCACGAGTATGCTGGTAGCAAAGATGAAGAAGGCAGCAGAGAAGGATGGCATTGAGGTTTCGATCGAGGCAAAGCCACTGTCTGACGCAAAGGCTCAGATTCAGGAGACCGACATCGTTCTTCTTGGACCGCAGATCCGTTATGAGCTTGACAACGTTCGCAAGATTGCGGGAAGCACTCCGGTTGAGGCGATTGACATGAAAGATTACGGCATGATGAACGGTGAGAAAGTGCTCAAGCACGCTCTGGAGGTGATTGGATAATGGATGAGCAAGCAATTCTGACCTGTATGGAGATTATCACGAATACGGGAAGTGCAAAGTCTTCCTACATTGAGGCAATCCATGAGGCAAAAAAGGGTGGCTTTGAGCAGGCTGAGGCGAAGATGAACGAGGGAGATGAGTTCTACGCAAAGGCTCATGAAGTACATACCTCGATGATTCAGAAGGAAGCTGGCGGAGAGAAGACCGAATTTTCCCTGATTCTGATGCATGCGGAGGACCAGATGGCAGGCACAGAAATGGCGAAAGTGCTTGCGACTGAGGTCATTGACGTTTACAAAAAATTACTTCTCGAAAAGTAAATTCTGATTTTGCTTTACAATTTTCATAAGATCGTATATAATGGAAAAGCTGGCAGATGCCAGCTACGGAGATGTACCCAAGTGGCTGAAGGGTCCGCACTCGAAATGCGGTAGGTCGGGTAACCGGCGCGAGGGTTCAAATCCCTCCATCTCCGTTGAAAACCGGACTCGGGCGACTGAGACCGGTTTTTTTCGTATTATGATTTAAAATGGGAAATGGAAATAGGTAGGAATTTTCAGGAAAAAGAGGAGGCGCGGAATGATCAAATTAGTAGTGTCGGATATTGACGGAACCCTTTTGCCGGACGGCGGACATGACATGAATCCGGAACTGTACGAGGTTATTTTGAAACTGCGCAAGGCAGGAATGCAGTTTGCAGCGGCGAGTGGCAGACAGTGGGCGAGTATTGAGCAGGTCTTTGATCCGATCAAGGAAAAGATTTTTTATCTGTCGGACAATGGCGCTTATGTGGGATGCTGTGGTCGTCGTCTTATCGTAAATCCGATTGACCGTCATCTCGTTGTCGATATGATTCAGGATATCCGTTCTGCTGGTTTGATTGCGATGTACAGTGGACCTGATATGGTTTACTTGGACGATCCTGACGAGGACTTTTATGACTGGCTGGTCAACGGATACAAGTTCCGCGTCCAGAGGGTCGAGGATGTGCTCAAGGTGGACGATCCGTGTATCAAGATTTCTGCATATAAAAAGTTCGGGATTGAGCCGGCGACGACGGCGATTCGTGAGAAATACAACGATAAAATGAAGATCACGATCTCCGGCGACATGTGGATGGACTGCATGAAGACCGGAGTCAACAAGGGTGCGGCAGTGAAACTGCTTCAGGACAGCCTGTCGATCAAGTCGGAGGAGACGATGACGTTTGGGGACCAGCTCAACGACATTGAGATGTTAAAGCAGGCCTATTACAGCTTTGCAGTGGCAAATGCACGTCCGGAAGTCAAGGAAGCGGCACGATTTGAGACGGATTCCAATGTGCAGGATGGCGTTCTGAAGATCTTGAAACTTCTTGTATAAATGAATTTTGATTTTAGATGGATCTTGATTTTGCGTAAATCTTGATTTTGTGTAGATCTTGAGCTTGCGTAGACGGGTAGAGAGGAGATCAGGAGAGAAAGAAAAGAATGAGAAGAGCAGGAACAGGAAAGCGGATGCTTCTGGCAATGGCGGTGGCAGTGATGCTGGCGGGAAGTGTGTCGGGATGCAACGGAAAGATTTCTTCTATTGTCTCAGAGAGCATGGGAACGGAGGGATTTTCCGATGCACAGATGATGTTGATTGTGGCATCGGAGCGGAACCGCTGTCAGAAGATTTATACCGATCAGATCTGGGACACCGTTGTCGACGATGCGGGGACGACGTTTCAAACTTATCTGTTAGAAGAGATCCAGAAGTTTTTGAAAGAACTGAAGGTCATGAACCTGCTTGCGGATGAGCGCCAGATCTCGCTCTCTGCGCGGGAGAAAGAGGAACTCAATGCGCTTGCAGATTCCTACTACGAGTCGATGAGCGATGCGGATCGTGCCTACACAGGTGCGACGAGGGATGATGTCTATACGATGTATGAGGCATATCACCGCGCCAATCGTCTCGTCGATGCATTGACCCAGAATGTCAATCTCGAGGTCAGCGACAGTGAGGCGAGGGTGATCACGGTTTGCGAGGCTTCTTTTTTGCAGGAGAGTGAGGCACAGGCGTTTTTTAATCGCGTGACGGAGGATGGAGTGGATTTTTCCACGGCAGTCAAGGAGAGCAATTTAGAGGGAACTGCCGAGAAATCGGTGGGTCGCGGAGAACGCTCAAAGTCGTATGAGGATGCCGTGTTTGCCCTTGAGAGCGGTCAGATCAGTCCGGTCTTTCAGGACGGGGAACGCTGGTACGTCGTGAAGTGCGTCAATGATTACGATGAGAATGCGACGCTTGATCGCAAGCAGAAGATGGCGCTTGAGCGGAAGAATCAGGCATTCCGCCAGATCTATGACAGCTTTGCCGAGGATCATCAGGTGGAATCAAACGGAAGTTTCTGGGAAAAACTTTCTTTGAAAGATGGAACGGAGTCGCAGACGGACGATTTCTTTGAGCAGTACCGTCAGGCGATGGATGGAGAAAACTAGGAGACTAGAAGACTAGAAAAGTAAAAGATTAGAAGTTCACAGGACGAAGGAAGACAGAAGAAAAGAGAAGCAGAAAAAAGAAGACAGAGAATAAATAGAAAAAAGTCAGAGTTAAAAAGACGAAAAATCTGGGAAACGAGAAGAAATAGCAGAGATAGCAGGGAAAAGACGAGGAGAAGGGAGCGGGAATTATGATTGCACTGAAGATAGAGGATCTCAAACATTTTACCGGTCAGCTCTTTGCCGGGGAGGCGTTTGATCACTGGCAGGTTCGCGAGGTTTCGATTGTGACGTTCAACACGTTTTCGATCGATGGGCGGATTCGTCCTGCCTACTACTCGGAGGAGGAGCGCAGGGAGAATGGGATCGGAACGTACTCACTTTGGAGCAGTCTGCGCCCGTTCTGTTTCTCACTGATTCGCGGAAAGCGTCTGCCGGAGAGCTTTCGGATCACGCTTCAGCTCGCATCGGATCAGACGGAGGATTTCTTAAAGAGCTCAGGCATCGGATTTACCGCAGACCAGATCGGAAGTCTCTGTCTGAATATCCGCTATGAGAATCGCGAACTTGTCTGTGTGACGGGTCTTTCGATGAACGTTTTTACGTTGGATAAGCAGGCGGAACATGCGTGGGATGAGGCGGTGCGCCGTTATTTTAAGGCAAAGCAGATCCCGTTCACCGAGGAGAATTGAGGAAAAGAAAATTTCTGAACTGCAATATGCAATCAATATGCAATATTTTATTAGCACTCATTTTAAATGAGTGCTAATTTTTTATTGACATTTGAATTCTGCTGTATTACAATACCATTTAGTGGTCTGTAAAGAATGAAAATTCCGTACAGGTGGAAGAATCTGCAAGAGAGATAAAAAGAAAATAGAAAGAAATATAAGAAAATTCAATTTTTGTGGAAATTTTGTAGAAGCAGATTGGATTTTGCAGAAATTCGATAAGGAGTGAGATTGATGAGCAGTAAGAGTGGCAATTTATCCATTAACAGTGAGAACATATTCCCGATTATCAAGAAATGGCTGTATTCCGACCATGATATCTTCTATCGTGAGCTGGTTTCCAACGGCTGTGATGCAATTACAAAGCTGAAAAAACTGGAGCTGATGGGCGAGTACACGAAGCCGGAGGATCTTGAGTACAAGGTTCAGGTCAGTGTCAATCCGGACGACAAGACGATCACTGTGACCGATAATGGTCTTGGTATGACCGCTGATGAGGTTGAGGAGTACATCAACCAGATCGCATTTTCCGGTGCACAGGATTTCCTTCAGAAATATAAAGACAAGGCAAATGAGGATCAGATCATCGGTCATTTCGGACTGGGATTTTACTCCGCATTCATGGTAGCTGACAAGGTGACGATCGATACCCGTTCCTATAAGGAGGGAAGCACCCCGGTACACTGGGAGTCCGAGGGCGGTCTGACCTTTGAGATGAAGGATGGCGACAAGGCAGAGCAGGGAACTTCAATTACGCTGTATCTGAATGAGGACAGCTATGAGTTCTCCAACGAGTATCGCGCAAGAGAAGTGCTTGAGAAGTACTGTTCCTTCATGCCGGTTCCGATTTATTTAAAGAATGAGAAGGCAGAGCCGGAGTACGACACGATCGACAAGGATCAGCTGACGGATAAGGATACCGTGGTTGAGACAGTGCTCGAGCCGGCAAAGACCGAGGAGAAGGAGAATGAGAACGGCGAGAAGGAGACTGTTGAGGTAGAGCCGGCAAAGGAGCGTTACAAGATTCTGAGACGTCCGGTTCCGGTCAACGACACGAATCCGCTGTGGAACAAGCATCCGAATGAGTGCAAGGATGATGACTACCGCGACTTCTACCGCAAGGTCTTCCATGATTACAAGGAACCGCTGTTCTGGATTCATCTGAACATGGATTATCCGTTCAACTTAAAGGGAATCCTGTACTTCCCGAAGATCAACACGGAGTATGATTCCATTGAGGGAACGATTAAGCTGTACAACAACCAGGTATTTATCGCAGATAACATCAAGGAAGTTATTCCGGAGTTCCTGATGCTGTTAAAGGGTGTGATCGACTGCCCGGATCTGCCGTTGAACGTATCGAGAAGTGCGCTTCAGAATGATGGTTTCGTGAAGAAGATCTCGGATTACATCACGAAGAAGGTAGCGGATAAGCTGACCGGTATGTGCAAGACCGACCGTGAGAATTATGAGAAGTACTGGGATGACATCGCTCCGTTCATCAAGTTTGGTTGCCTGAAGGACGAGAAGTTTGCCGAGAAGATGAACGACTACATCCTGTTCAAGAATCTTGAGGGCAAGTACCTGACTCTGAAGGATTGTCTTGAGGAAAACAAGGAGAAGCATGAGAACAAAGTCTTCTATGTGACCGACGAGAAGGAGCAGAGCCAGTACATCAACATGTTCAAGGAGGCTGGTCTGGACGCAGTAATTCTTCCTCACAGCATTGATTCTCCGTTTATCGGACATCTTGAGCAGAAGAATGAGGGACTCAAGTTCCTGCGCATCGATGCGGATCTGAATGACACCTTCAAGGAGGAAGTCAAGGAGGATGACGAGGCATTCAAGAAGAACGCTGAGACGCTGACTGCTGTCTTCAAGAAGGCACTTGGAAATGACAAGCTCGAGATCAAGGTTGAGAAGCTCAAGAACGAGGGCATTGCCTCGATGCTGACCGTATCTGAGGAGAGCCGTCGTATGCAGGATATGATGAAGATGTACAACATGTACGGAATGGACCCGTCGATGTTCGGTGGCGCCGGAGAGACGCTTGTGCTCAACGCGAACAACAAGCTAGTTCAGTATGTGATGGAGCACGGCGATGAGGAGAATACCTCAAAGATCTGTGAACAGCTCTATGATCTGGCACTTTTAAGCCATGGAACTCTGTCTCCAGAGCGTATGACGAATTTCATCAGCCGAAGCAATGAGATTATGATGATGCTTGCAAAATAACTTGCAAACAAAAAAGTGGAATAAAGTGTTTGTAAGATAATGCAAGATAAGCTGCCATACAGATATATTACTATACAGATATTAAATTGAATTAATTGAATTAGATCGGATCTCGAACTTTCGGGATTGATTGGACAGACAGCCCTGTGCGCGAATATGCGTGCAGGGCTGATTTGTTCAAGTCGACGCTCGCGGAGACTTGGCGCGTGATTTTGGTCAGCTTTGCTGACATCTTCCTATCAAAATCACTGCGCATCCTCGCGGAGCGTATAACTCAGGAGGGGAGACAATCCCCTTCTGAGTTATAAAATTTATGTAATCAGGATAGCCAAGCAGATGAAACTGGGGTAAAATGGAGTAACATGAAAAAATATGAAGTAGCATGAAAAACATGGAGTAGCATGAAACGGTATGAAAACACATGAAAAAACATGGAGAAACATGCAGGAAGATGAAGGAGGAGTGACATATGGAAATCAGCGGACACACTCGGATGCTTTGCCTGATCGGAAGTCCTGTGGGACATTCTGGATCTCCGGCGATGTACAATTACAGCTTTGAAAAATGCGGATTGGATTATGCGTATCTCGCATTTGATATCAAGGAAGATGAGACGGAGAAGGCGATCAATTCGCTTCGTCTTCTGAATGTCAGAGGATTTAATATCACGATGCCGTGCAAGACGAAGGCTCTGGCGTGCTGTGATGAGCTCTCAAAGGAGGCAGAGCTGATCGGCGCAGTCAATACGGTTGTAAATGAGAATGGAAAACTGATCGGTTACAACACGGACGGACGCGGTTGGGTCAGAAGTCTCAAGGAAGCGGGAGTTGATATTCACGGAAAAAAGATGACGATCGCGGGATCTGGCGGTGCGGCAACCTCGATTGAGATCACATCTGCGCTGGAGGGACTCAGAGAACTCACGATCTTTGCGAGAAAATCATCGGCTTCTTTTGCAAATGCAGAGCACACGGTTGAGAAAATTCGCAGTGCGGTTCCGGAGTGCAAGGTCAATCTCTATGATCTTGCGGATCGAGAGGTATTTGCGAGAGAGATTGCGGACAGTGATATTTTCACGAACGCGACGAGTGTCGGAATGAAACCGCATGAGGATCAGACTTTGATTGATGATCCGGCGATGTTCCATCCGGGTCTTGTGGTGTCGGATGTGGTTTACAATCCGAGAAAGACAAAACTGCTTGAGGATGCAGAGAAAGCCGGATGCAAGATCGTGCCGGGAATCGGGATGCTCTTGTGGCAGGGTGCGGAGGCGTTCAAGCTGTATACGGGCAAAGAGATGCCGGCGCATGAGGTGGAGGAGAAGTATTTCCGCTGAGAAGCGTGAGGCGCATGGGCGCAGGAAATGCTAGAAGAGTTAGAAATCAAGTCGACACCCACGGGTACTTGTCGTGTGGTCGTGTGATTTTGGTCGGCTCTGTTGACACTTTCCCATCAAAATCATTGCGCATCCACTTTGAGTTATAAATGGGATAAGAAATTTAAAAAATAATAAGAGAAAAAAGGGGGCTTCCCTGGCGAACAAAGTCACGCAAACGCGTTCGCACTCCGGGTTCGACGTAGCGGTGCATAAGGTTGCAAACTACGCGACCTAAACACCGACGTCTCACACGGGTTTGCTTAGACTTGTTCGCCGGGAAGCCCAAGCTCTCGTCTAGTCTTAATCTGGTTTTAAGTTCCGTATGTCTTTATATCATTTATTTTTTATTTCATATATTTTGTGAATCCAATAAGTTACTACATCAAAAGATCGCTGTTTCTTATGCCGGTTAGGTCTAAGCGTTTGCATTTTGGATAGAGAAACCATATCTTCGCATCTTTTTTTCCATGACAAAGCAGGTATACGATGCTATCATTTTGGTAACAGGAAAGAGTACAGATGAAGCGATAGAGGGCTGAGGTGGAAAGATGGCATACAACGAGCTGATCAAGAAATTCAATCGGACTCGCGATTATATGCGGGAATTTTACATATATGGATTTAAGAGCAGGGAAGAGTACACGAGAAAGAGTGCGCGTTCCTATGACGATGAGCGCAGGCGCATTGAGGCGTGGCTCGGAGATTATATGGGATTTCGCCAGACAGCGGACGGAAAAAATGTTTTTCTCTCGATCGACAGCCGTCAGTCCCGCCATAATCCGTTTTACCGTGCTTGGAAGATGAAGAGTTTTACGGACGGCGAGATCACGCTTCATTTTATCCTGATGGATATTCTCGCGTGTGCAGAGGAGGAACAGTCGCTTGCACAGATCACGACTGCGGTCGATGCTTATCTTGCAGAGTTTGAGACTCCACGGCTTTTTGATGAGTCGACGATCCGAAAGAAGCTCAAAGATTACGAAAAAGAGGGGATTGTCCGTGCTCGAAAGAAAGGTAAATTGGTTTATTATCGATTGGCAGAGAGTTGCTTAACGGAGGAAGGTTTGCAAACACATTTATCCGTGAAAAATCCGAGTGTGGGTTGGGATATTTCAGGAACACAGGGGTATCTGGATCTGCTCGATTTCTTCTCGGAAGTTGCGCCGTGTGGTGTCATCGGTTCTTATCTGATTGATCGCGCGGAGGAAAATTGGGAGTGCAGTCAGAGAGCAAATATAAAGGGTCAAAAGGAATGCAGGGAGAGAGACGGGGAGACAGAGAAAAGTAGGGATGAAAATAAGCGTGAGGAACATTTCGTGTTCAAGCACCACTATATCACGTCTGCGATGGACAGCGAGATTCTCGGGGAACTGTTTCTTGCAATACAGGAAAAAAAGAATATTACACTCGAGACGATCAATCGGAACCGGGATCGGATTGCAGAAAATCATGTTGTTCCGCTCCAGATCATGATCAGCGTCCAGAGTGGTCGCCAGTACCTGATGGCATATATGCCGAGATTTAAGAGGATCGCTTCGGTGCGGATTGATTCGATTGTGTCAGTTAAAATCAATGACAGAAATTCTCGTTTTGAGGAACTTCGCGGACGGCTTCGCGCGATGCAACCTCATATGTGGGGAGTCAGCACGCAGGGAAGATCCGGTCAACGCTTGGAGCATGTGGAATTTACGGTCTGCTACGGTGAGGGCGAGCAACACATTCATCGGAGACTTGAGCGGGAGAAGCGATGTGGGACGGTGAAAAAACTCGATGAGCACACGAGTCATTTTTCGGCAGATGTTTATGACGCGAGCGAGCTGATTCCGTGGATTCGGACGTTTCTCTGCCGGATTACACAGGTTCATTTTTCCGATCCGCGTCTCGAGGCGCAGTTTAAGCGGGATGTCGAGGAAATGTATCGTCTTTATGGAATTGAGGAAGAGAAGAAAGAGACAAAAGATAGCTGTCGTGATCAGACAGAAGTGATGGATATGGAGCAAAGATATGGAAATCGTGTGTGCCCCAAGGTAGGGGAATGTTTGGAGAGAGAGGGTGAGAGTGATGATGTTTCATGAAATTTATGGGAGTTATTATCAGACAGTCGCCCGTGTGCTGAGAACGGCGGTCGATCACCCGCTTGCGCCGAATGAACTAAAAGAAATCATCACAGGGCATGCGTTTGGGGAGAGTGCATGGAACATCAAGAGTGCTCTGCGCGAGGAGCGGTGGCAGTTGATCCGAAAGGATGGCACAACTCCGATCCGGAAAAAACCGTCTCTGCCGTTGACTCTGCTGGAAAAGCGTTGGCTCAAGGCAATTCTGATGGACCCGAGAATTCAACTTTTTATGGATATGGATTGTGATGCGGTTCCAAATTTTATTAAAGTTGCGGATGCTGGTACGGAGATCGAAGTGCTTGATTTATCAGAGGTGGAACCGTTGTTTTTGCCGGAGGATATCCGTGTGTTTGATCGGTATGAGGACGGCGATCCCTATGAAAATCCGGTTTATCAGAGAAATTTCCGCACAGTGCTCTCAGCGTGCAGAACGCACAGCCCGATCGTCGTTGACAGCATTAACCGAAAAGGGCGGATTCGGACGGAGACTGTGGTTCCGGAATACCTCGAATACTCCGAAAAAGATGATAAGTTTCGTCTGGTCGGCACGGGAAGCCGTTATGGCGGGATGATCAACCTTGCAAGAATCATCAGCTGTAAGGTCTGCGAAGAGGATGGAATATGGAAGGAAGATGGAGGAAAAAATCCGAAGAATCCAAAAGAAGATGGGAAGAAGCTGAGTGGTGAGAGATGGAAAGAGACAACGGAACGAAAGGGTTCTGGGAGTCGGACGGTCGAGTTTGAGCTTGTCGATCAGAGAAATGCACTTGAGCGGGCACTTCTCCACTTTGCCCACTTTGAGAAGCAGGCGGAGAAGATAGAAGGCAATCGCTATCGCATCCGGGTGTGGTATGACAAGGACGATGAGACGGAACTTGTGATTCGGGTGCTCTCGTTTGGACCGATGATTCGGGTCACTGCGCCGGACACTTTTGTCGAGTTGATTCGCAAGCGTTTGATCCGGCAGAAACATTGTTTCCTATAAAATTCGGCAGAGAAGAATGTTTGGGTGAAATGGGGAAACGGTTAGATGAAGATGTTGGAAAAGATTACTGTTCAGAGATAGGCACTTTTGAAACCGAAAGTGCCGTAAGATAACGTGAACAGTAACATGAACAGTAACGGGAAAGGAGGAGCGGAACATGCTGGAAATTAAGGGAAAAGTTAACACTGCGATCTGTTATGCGAAGGAGATTGAGGATGAGGCGATCGAACAGATTCGCCGGATGTGTGATTATGAGCTGACGCGCGGAAGCCGGGTGAGAATCATGCCGGATGTCCACGCCGGAAAGGGATGTACGATCGGGACGACGATGACGGTCACCGACAAGGTTTGCCCGAATATCGTCGGAGTCGACATTGGATGTGGAATGTACACGGTGCGCCTGAAGGAAACGAAACTTGATTTCGAGAAGATCGATGAAGCCTGTCATTTTATTCCGTCGGGAATGAATGTCTGGGAGGGCAGAATCGAGAGATTTCCGTTGACGGAACTTCGCTGTTACCGCGCTCTGCGGGATTCGAGACGACTTGAGCGTTCGCTCGGGACTCTGGGTGGTGGAAACCATTTTATCGAGATCGACCGCGCAAAGGATGGAACGAACTATCTTGTGATTCATTCCGGAAGCCGAAACCTTGGAAAGCAGGTGGCTGAGCATTATCAACAGCTTGCGATTGATCTTCATATGGGAAAAGAGGAGTATTTCAAAGAGAGGGAGGAGATCATCCGCACCTACAAGGAAGCAGGGAGACGGTCGGAGATTCAGTCTGCACTCGGAAAACTCAAGCGAGATTATGAGGTGCACGCCCTGCTTGTGCCGGAGGACATCTGTTGGCTCTACGGGACGTTTCTCGATGATTATCTTCACGATGTGGAGATCTGTCAGCAGTTTGCGCGCAGGAATCGCGAAAAGATGGCGGAGATCATTCTCGAGCGGACGGGGATGACGGGTGAGGAGAGCTTTCACACGATTCACAATTACATCGATGTGCAGGAGAGGATTTTGCGAAAGGGAGCGATTGGCGCGCATAAGGGCGAGAAAGTGCTGATTCCGATCAATATGAGAGATGGCTCGATTCTCGCAATCGGAAAAGGAAATCCGGAGTGGAACGACTCTGCACCGCACGGAGCAGGGCGCGTGATGTCGAGAAAGAAGGCGAAGGAGTCTCTGGATCTTGAGGCATATCGGGAATCGATGAGAGGAATCTACACGACCTCGGTCAACGAGGCGACGATCGACGAGGCGCCGATGGCGTATAAGTCCTTGGAGGACATCATCGATGTGATCGGAGAGTCCGTCGATGTGATTGAGGTGTTAAAGCCGGTCTACAATTTCAAGGCATCGGATGAGGAGCCCTGGGCGAAGAAAGCAAAAAAAGATGATAAAGAAAAAATGGACAGGGAGGAGACAAAACAGGAGCCGACTAAGCGCGCAGAGCAGGAGAGGGAAAGAAAGGCGTAAAAGGGATTGATAAGAAAAATAAATAAGAAAAACGGATAAAAAAGAAAAATCAGGAAAAAACGAATGAGACGAGAAGTCCGGTTGGGGATGCCAGAAATCTGGTGTTTTCAGCCGGATTTTTTTGTGTTCCTTCTTTTTTGGATATCGATCGCACATGAAGGTTGTTGAAATGGATGGTTACGCTACACGGATATGGAATTTCTTAGAAAAAAACATCGTGCAGTTTTTGCAAAAAGGTATTATGATTATAAGTAGGAAAAAATAGGAGAAAAGTCGTTGCGGAAGCGGGAGAAAGAAGGCATGGATAAAAACAAGAATGGGGAACGATCCAATGATCAAAAAATAAATGGAAAAAATGGATCGGAATGAGAAAAGCGTGCCGGGAAAGATTTGGATATTGAGGGAGTTAGAGACAGCAGAATGGAAAACACAAAAAACGACGTACAGAAGATTAGAGACGCATATCGTTTTCTCAACAGGCAGATGCAGAAATTTGAACAGACGACAGAACTGCAACTTGCGATCGATCATTTGATGGAAGGACTGGGGGAACATTTTTCGGCGGATACGGTTCAGCTCTATAAACGGGAAGAGGGACGTTACATCCTTGCGAGCATCTGGAGGGATCTGAATCCGAAGATCGACCACTGGATCAGGAAGACGATTCGGGAGACAGACGGTCAGGATTGTTCAGGAATTCGGATGTTTGATGGGGAGGGAGAGCATGAGGGCGACAAGTTATTTGCGCTTCCACTTTTGGACAATGGAAAGATCATTGCTTTGCTTGCGATTGCAAATCCGAAGGAAGATCAGGTCGAGTCTCTGATTGAGATCGCGGACATGCTTGACGGCTGGTTTGCAAACCGTCTGGCAAAGCGGGATTACTTAAATCGGGATAACCGTGTGCAGAAACTTTTGTCCGGTCTCGGCAATGATTACACTGCGGTTTATATGATTAATCTGGACACGGACACCTTTGAGATCATCATCAACCAGCAGTCGAACAATGTCGCGAGGGTGCAGAAGTTCAACGATTTTTCGACCTATCTGGACAATTATGCGGACAAATATGTGCTCGAGGAATCGAGAGAAGAGATGAAGCGGGTTCTGCGCTACAATTATCTGAAAAAGCATTTTGAGACAAATGGTGATTTTTATTTCCGTTTTCATACGGAACTCAATTCGATCGGACAGAGTTATTTTGAGGCGCATGCAGTCCGCCAGTATGAGCACAACGGTCATTTCGTTGTCATCGGTTTCCGCTGTGTCGATGAACTTGTGAGGAAGGAGAAAGAGTACCAGAGAGAACTCGATTTGGCGTACAAGAATGCTCAGCAACAGCTCGATGTGATTGCCTCCTCGATTCAGGGTGGAATCAAGATCAGTTACGATGATCCGTTTTACACGTTCAAATATGTGTCGAAGCAGTATGCGTCGATGCTCGGATATGACAGCGTGGAGGAACTGATGGAGACGTCCGGCGGGACGATCATCGGAATCGCTCACCCGGATGATGTGGAGCACGGAATCGCCGATGCGCTCGAGCAGTATTCAAAGAGCGACAGCTATGCGATCACTTACCGGATGAAGTGCAAGGATGGAAGCTGGAAGTACATTGAAGATCACGGTCATAAGGTGATCAATGTGAATGGCGAGGTCGAGCACTGGAATCTGATCCTCGATAAGAATGAGCTGATGCAGAAGACGATCGAGCTTGAGAGTGCGAAGCGGGCGAATCAGGCGAAAAACGATTTCCTCTCGAGAATGTCTCATGACATCCGCACTCCGCTCAATGGAATCATCGGTCTTCTCGAGTATGCAGACCGCCATCCGGAGGATCTCAAGGGGCTGATGGTCAACCGGAAAAAAGCGCATGTCGCGGCGAACCATCTGCTGTCGCTGATCAATGATGTTCTCGAGCTGAACAAGTTGGACAATGGGACGGTCAAACTTGTGACGGAGCCATTTAACTTTATCGATCTGATGCACGATGTGAAGACGATCTCTGACATGCGTGCATCGGAGGAGGGAGTCTCCGTCTTCATGGAGGACAGCTACTTCAATGTCAAAGATCCGTATGTGTTTGGAAGCAGTCTTCATGTGAAGCAGATTTTCATCAACATCATGACGAATGCGATCAAATATAACAAGAACGGCGGTTCTGTCTGGTGCAAGGTCATCGAGAAGGAGCTTGGAGATGGAAAGATCGCCTTTGTTGTCCGGATCACGGACAGCGGAATCGGTATGAGCGAGGAGTTTCTTCAGAGTATTTACGAGCCGTTTTCTCAGGAAAATTACGATGTGAAGAGTGTATATTTCGGAACCGGGCTTGGTATGCCGATCGTCAAAAACCTCGTTGACCGGATGGGAGGGACGATCACGATCAACAGCAGACTCAACATGGGAACGTCGGTTGAGGTGATGCTTCCGTTTCAGAAGGCGAGACGCTCCGATCTTCCGCCGAAGATGGAGCTGAATCAGAATCATGATCTGACTGGCGTCCGCGTGCTTCTCGTCGAGGACAATGATCTGAATATGGAGATTGCGCGGTGCATGCTTGAGGATGAAAACATGGTTGTCACAGAGGCGGGAAATGGACTAGATGCAGTCAAGGCGTTTGAAAACTGCGCGCCGGGTACCTTCGATGTGATTTTGATGGATATCATGATGCCGGTGATGGACGGTTTGAAGGCGACGGAGATGATTCGCAGTTTAGACCGGGAGGATGCAAAGACGATCCCGATTTTTGCGATGACGGCGAATGCATTTTCGGAGGATGTGGAGTCGGCAAAGCGTGTGGGCATGAATGAGCACATCGCAAAGCCGATTCGGATGAAAGAACTGATGACACAGATTGCGCGGTATTGCAAATAACTTTTCACGGAAACCGATTTTGGGGACGTCATATTTGGAGAAGTCACAAAAAAACACCACTGAAAAACAGATGTTATTTCTGCGTTTCAGTGGTGTTTTGTGGTTTTGTGATTTGAGTTTTGCAGTTTATGTTTTGTGGTTTAAGCTCCGAACTGTTTGATTGCGTCGAGGAGCGTCTGGATTGCGGAGTTGACTCCACTCGCGAGGTCAGCTCCCGGTCCGCTGACCGATGAGGTCTGGGCGGTGAACCGGCAGTTCATCATCAGCAGGTACTGTCCCTTCTCCAGAGTGATCGGGACTGGGGTTGTGTCGATGTATTTCATCGAAATCATATCTTTGTATTGGCGTCGCGTCGCGGACATCACGAAGACGATTCCGGTGTTGTCCGGGTCATCTGTCACGAAATACCAGGTGCCTGCCGGAATGTGAACACCGACTTTAAATTCGGTTGCACTGCGATAGTCGAGCTCCGGAACCTCCTCAATCGGGGAGGCAGTGGCATTTTCAAAGGTCAGATATTCTCCATCCTCGACCTGCACAATCGCGTCCGTCTGGATTCCGCCATAGTCAACGAGATCATCATGTTTGTCTGGATCTGCCTTGTCAGAAATCATATAGACACCAGGTTCTTCGCCGGTGGAGAGCAAAACATACTCTCCGGCAGGAAGGTCGGAACCGACGAGATAGGTATCGGCTGGATAGATCGTCTCTGGTTTGGAGGTTGAGGTTGAAAGTCCGGCAACGAGATCACCCGATACAAGGATCGGAGAGGTCTGCTGGCGTTTCAGTGCTTCCTCCTCGGCAATCGCGGTCTCTGATGCAGTTGGGATGCGGTAGTGTTTGATATCCTCCGCAGAGGCAGTCGAAGCGAGCAGGCAGTCCTCAAGCTGGAGATATTCCCCCTCGTGAACAGTAATCACCGCATTGTCTTTTACTTCCATGTAATCGATCACGCAGTCGTAGGTGTTGCTCGGCCATGCGAGTGTGAATGCAACACCTGCCTGTGCGTTTTTCGCACGTTTGAGCCGGTAAGTGCCCGCCGGAATGTGGTAGCCGATCTTGTACATATTTCCGTAAAAATGATCGATCTGCGGAACCTCGGCAATCGGGGAGGCACTGCATCGCGTGAGCTTGAGCACCTGTCCTTCGCTCAACGTCACGATTGAATTGTACGGAAATGAGGCGTGATCGAGCACCTGAGCCTCATCACTCAAGTCAGACAGAACCGAGTAGGAACCCTTGATTCCGTTCGTCAGCGTGAAGATCATGTATTCTCCGGCAGGAAGATCGGTTCCGACCTGGTAGATTCCCGGTCGGTAGACAGTCTCCGGGATGGAAGTGGATGTGCTCAGGATGTCTTTCGGTTTCAGAATTCCGCGACTGCTCGTGATGACCGGTGAGGTCGGGACAGCGGTCGCATCGGCATCCGCCCCGTAAGCGGGGGTGAGGACGGAAATCGAGAGGAGAAGAGCACCAAAAAAAGTATGGAGTGGTCTCATGATGTCCTTTCTTAAAAAGGTATGGTCAGCAAAGTGCGAGAACCGTACCTCTTGAAGTTTCAAATTAAAAAAATCAGGGTCTTTAAAAACAGACCTTTAGATTGTACTATATAATTGAGACAACTTCCATAGGAAATCTGAAAGATTTATGGGGAGAAAACAAAAATAATTTCGTGAGTGTTTTTTCAGGTGTACGTTTTTTGCTATTCAAGTCGACGCAAGCATCGACTTGGCGCGTGATTTTGGTCGGCTCTGCTGACATCTTCCTATCAAAATTACTGCGCATCCACGAGCTTCTTGACATTTGATGAAATGCGCGATATATTGAACCAAATTCGTTCTTGGAACGTGTTGTTTGAAACGTCTCGGAGCGAAGAACTTAGGAAAAGGAGCCGATCATTATGGTTTGTCCGAGATGTGGACGAAAATCATCAGGAAAAATATGTGTCTGGTGTCGGAGCGGGCGAAATTTGTCCGAGTATTCGATCAAAGACTATGATAAATATAGCGCTGAGATCCCGGAAGAGGATTACAGAAGAGAGCTTGAGGAGAAGATCAGGCAAGAGCAGGAACGTGCTCAGAACGGGAAGTCGGATCCGGCTTTGGAGAATCAGGAGAACAGAGAAAGTCAGGAAAACGGAGAGGAGGAGATGAGAGAGGCGCAGAGCGGGCGCGGGCGTTCGCGAAAAAAGGCGACAACGACGCAAAAGCGGTCTTGGCGTAATGCAGACGCAGATCGCAGTGAGCGAAAGGAAAAAAAGCAAAAAGAGAAATAAAGAGAAAAACAAAAGGAAAAGAAAGATAAGCGAATTCGGGCGATGCAGTCGGAGCTTGAGGATCTTCGGGCGCGCCAACAGGTGCACGAAGATTTAGAGCGGGAGCGGAAACGTCAGGAAAAAGAACAGAGTCGCAAAGATAAATTTCAGGAGAATGCCCCAATTCATCCGGATAAATTTCGAGAAAAAGCGCAGAATCATCCGGAAAGATCAAAGGAAAAAACGAAACCGGCAGTTCTCGCGGTTGTGGGATTTTCCCGCCTGCTTCAGCTTGCATCAGCGGTTCTGATGGCACTTTTGACGGTGATGAGTGTATTTTCATTCTGGCAACACCGGGAGGGACTCGGAGGAATTATGACGCTTCTCGATGAGCGAAACTATGCACTTGCGTTCTATCTCGCGTCAGCCGGAGCTGTGGTCTTCTTCGGGATGATCTGGACGCTCTGGATCATGAGCCGAAAGGGAGCCGGCGGAGAAGTTCGGATGAAGACTTACGATACCGGTCGAGGTTTTTTGCCGTTTCTTCTGTGCCTCGGAGCGGTTTTGGCGGTGACTCGCCTGTCAGGGCTTGTGCCGGAGGATGGAGAAATGTGGCACGGGATGGCAAAGGCGGTCAGTGCGATTGTGACGGCCGTGCAGGAGGAGAGCCGTCAGCTGATGCTTGTGAGCACTGCGGGAGCCATCTTTTCTCTGATCCGCAAAATCCTTCGTGTGTAGAAAGGGAGAAAATAAAAGTATGTAAGCACTTTTGGAACCGAAAGTGCCGTAAGATAACATGGTGGTAGCAGATTTTGCCGATTTGGAATGCGAAGCATCGGCAAAATCAGTTACTGTTTGCGCAGTGCGTGAACAGTAACGGTAGGATAAACCTGAGAGAAGCGGGTTGTATTTTCCCATGAAATCCATTATAATAAGAAATCAGTCTGAAGAAATCTGAAGAACATTGAAGAAAAAAGGAGAGTTTGAGAACGTGAAGAAGATTCTGAATCTGATCGAAGAAAAGATGCGCACCGCGTTTGAGACCTGTGGCTATGAAGCCTCTTACGCGAGAATCGTGCTGTCAAACCGCCCGGATCTGTGTGAGTACCAGTGTAATGGTGCGATGGCGGCAGCAAAAGCATACAAGAAAAAGCCGATTGACATTGCAACGGCAGTAGTGGAGAATCTGACCGGAGATGAGATGTTTTCTGAGATCACCGCAGTGATGCCGGGATTCATCAACATCCGTCTGAATCCGCAGTACCTTGCAGATTACCTTGACGGTATGCAGAAGGAAGAAAAGCTGGGTCTTGAGGAAACCGGACACGGTGAGACAATCATCGTCGACTACGGCGGTGCAAACGTAGCAAAACCGCTTCATGTCGGTCATCTGCGTTCCGCAGTAATCGGTGAGGCAGTAAAGCGCATGGGTAAATTCCTCGGTTACAACATGATCGGCGATGTTCATCTCGGCGACTGGGGTCTCCAGATGGGTCTGATCATCGAGGAACTGCGCGACCGCAAGCCGGATCTTGTATACTTTGATGAGTCCTACACCGGAGAGTATCCGACAGAGGCTCCGTTTACGATCAGCGAGCTTGAGGACATCTATCCGACCGCAAGCGGAAAGGCAAAAGAGGACCCGGCATTCAAGGAGCGCGCTCAGACTGCAACCTTCAAACTGCAGAATGGCTATGCACCGTTTACCGCAATCTGGAAGCACATCATGTCCGTTTCCCTTGCAGATCTGAAAAAGAACTACGGTAATCTGGATGTTCACTTCGAGCTCTGGAAGGGCGAGAGCGATGCACAGAAGTATATTCCGTGGCTGATTCAGGATCTTCAGGACAAGGGACTCGCTCATGAGAGTGAGGGTGCTCTTGTTGTTGACATCGCAGAGCCGACCGACAGCAAGGAGCTTCCGCCATGTATCGTCCGCAAGTCTGACGGTGCTGCGCTGTATGCGACCTCCGATCTCGGAACAATCATTGAGCGTGAGAAAGATTTCCAGCCGGTAAAATACATCTACATCACGGATAAGCGCCAGGAGCTTCACTTTGTTCAGGTCTTCCGTGTTGCGAGAAAGGCTGGCTATGTGAAGCCGGAGACTGAGATGATCCACATCGGATTTGGTACGATGAACGGAAAGGACGGCAAGCCGTTTAAGACGAGAGAGGGCGGAGTTATGCGTCTCGAGCGTCTGATTGCAGACATCGATTCTGCTGTTTACGATCGTATCATGGAGAACCGCACCGTATCCGAGGAGGAGGCAAAGGAGACCGCAAAGACGGTTGGACTTGCTGCTCTGAAGTACGGCGATCTGACAAACCAGGCATCCAAGGATTACGTTTTCGATCTTGACCGCTTCATCTCCTTCGAGGGAAATACCGGTCCGTACATCCTGTACACGATCGTTCGTATCAAGTCGATCCTGAACAAGTATCAGGAGACTCAGGCACAGAATGCACCGGCAGACGCAAAGATTCTTCCGGCTGTGGGAAATGCAGAGAAGGATCTGATGCTTCGCCTTGCACGCTTCAACGATGTGATGGAGAATGCGTTTGCAGAGACCGCACCGCACAAGATCTGCCAGTATATCTACGAGCTGTCCAATGCGTTTAACAGCTTCTACCATGACAACCGAATCCTCGCTGAGGAGGACAAGGCTCGTCAGGCAAGCTGGATTCAGCTGATCACGCTGACGAAGGATGTTCTGACGACCTGTATCCACGTTCTCGGGTTCGAGGCTCCGGAGCGTATGTAAGCAGATCAATAAAATGAAATGAAACGGAAAAAGCACTTTGCAGTTCGTGCGTTGCGCAAACTGTAAGGTGCTTTTCTTTAAGAAAAAATAGTAATTGTAATGGAATAAGCGCGAGAAACCTGTTATAATGAGATTGTTAAATACGAAACGGAACAGGGAAGGAGATATTGGGTTGATTAAACAAAAGAGGGGGGCGTCCATGAACCTTGCGGTTTGTGGATTGTTTGCAGCACTGATTGCGGCAGGTGCATTTATTAAGATTACGATTCCGATGCCGTTGACGGATATGCATTTCACAATGCAGTGGTTCTTTGTTTTGCTTGCGGGACTTTTACTCTCATCGAATCAGGCATTCATGAGTGTGGCAACATATCTGATCGTTGGTCTGATCGGAATTCCGGTGTTTGCGTCCGGCGGTGGACCGGCATATCTGCTGAAACCGACATTCGGATTCCTTCTGGGCTTTGCGTTTGCAGCTTGGGTGATGGGATTTTTGAATGAGAGAATGCATACGACGCGCGCACTTCCGATGATGATTCCGGCGACGGCAGGATTTGTGGTATATTATGGAATGGGTCTGATCTATTTTTACATGATCGCGAACTTCCTGCTTGCCAATCCGATCGGCTGGAAGGAGATCTTCGTTGTGTACTGTGTAGGCACAATGGCACCGGACTATATTCTCTGCGTACTTGCGGTGGTTGTAGCAGGACGGCTCAAACCGGTGATCTCGCAGATGATGATGTATTCATAATGAGTCATAGTTATTTATAATGTGATTCCGAGCAGAGGTCCTTTTTATTTGCGGATGAGGAGATCACAGGATGATACAGAATGATCCGCATCATCATAAATAAGAGCATAGAGAGCATACAAATAACAGAAAATCCCGCTTGCGGGATTTTTTGCTGTAAAAAAGGGCATCTTCTACGCGGTGCGCCAAGTCGATGAAGGCGTCGACTTAAAAGCAATACAACAAGAGCAATAAAAAGAAAGCAGTACAAAAAGAGTAGTACAAAGAAAAAAGAGAAAGAGTGAGAGGAAAGGAAAAGGGAGACAAAGTTATGGGAGAGATACTGGTTCATGCAGGCTGTTTTGTGGGAATTATTCTTCTGGGATATGTTCTGCGAAACATCGGATTCTTTGCAGAGGATGACTTTCATGTTTTGAGCAAGATTGTGGTCAAGATCACGCTCACCGCAGCGATCATCACGAATTTCTCAGGAAGAGAGATGGAGACTTCGATGTTGCTTCTGATGGTGATGGGCTTTTTGTTCGGTGTCTTCATGATCGGAGTCGGCGCAGTGCTTTACCGCAGAAGAGGGCGCGAGCATCAGTCGTTTGCGATCCTCAATATTTCCGGATGCAACATTGGAAACTTTGCGATGCCGTTTGCACAGGGATTTCTCGGACCGGTCGGCGTCATGGCGGTCAGCCTGTTTGACTGCGGAAACAGCTTCATCTGTATGGGAGGCTCATGCAGTGTTGCAGATATGGTAAAGTCCGGAAATGGAAAATTTGACATCCGTCCGATTCTCAAGAGACTGTCAAAAAGTATCCCGCTCTTGACCTATGTGTTCATGACCATTCTGGCATTCTGCCATCTGTCCCTGCCTCAGCCGATTATCGAGTATGCAGGGATTATCGGAAACGCGAATGTCTTCATGGCAATGCTGATGATCGGTGTCGGCTTCCATTTAAGTGGGGATCGGGAGCAGATCGGAGACATTGTGAGAATTCTCTCTACTCGCTATTTCGTGGGAATTTGTTTTGCTCTGGCATCTTACTTTTTCCTTCCGTTCCCGCTTGAGTACCGCCAGGCACTTGTGATCACCTTCCTTGCGCCGATCGCAAGCATCGCCCCGGCATTCACCGCAGAGCTCGAAGAAGATTTCGGACTGTCGAGTGCGGTCAATTCCTTATCGATTTTGGTCAGCATTGTGCTGATTACGATAGCGCTTGTGGTGATGCTGTAAAGCCAACATGACAGGGAACACCCTATGTGAGAGCGAAAAGAAAAACAGAAAACATAGAAGAATCAATCATAAGAACCAATTATAAGAATCAATCATAAGGATCAATTATAAAGATCGGTCATAAGGATCATAAGGACATTTGGAAAGGATAGACAACAGGTAAGAGAACCATGGATTTACACCAGGAAAAACGGACACAGGTACAAAACGAATCCCACATGGAAAATCCAATGCTTACCGGATCAGCAAACCGTCAGATCATTCGTCTGGCACTGCCCCTTCTCTGCGGAAATATTCTTCAGCAGGGGTACGGGGTGGTCGACTCGATGATGATCGGGCGGTTTCTTGGTTTGGACGCATTTGCATCTGCCGGAGTTGCGGGGACCGTGGTCAACTACTCCCGCTTATAGAAGCGGGAGCTTGTAAGTCAGAGAAGCATAGGTAGTAACGACATCGCAAGATGTCTCCCTCATTCTGCCTACATCATCGGGCAGTTGACAATGCCCGTTTTACCAAAGAGATTTACTCTA
>NZ_JBNMIQ010000014.1:0-73638 GCF_050873365.1 Brotaphodocola sp.
AGGAATCCGAATGGATGGATCTTCGAATAAAAACATCTTTTAGATTGAGCAGAATTTTGCTATAATTAGGATACATCTATAAGGGGTCACCTCCGTAGCATTAAACTTTGGTCGGTAAAATGATTTGGGAGGCTTCTTATGGATGTATTTTATTACAACAAAAAGAATGTTGGAAGTATGTTTTTCAACACACCCCAACATTCAGTATAGAACCTGTTTTTATACAAGAAGTTTGTCCCGAAAAATCAACAAGGTTTGTGTAGATCCAAGAAGAGATACGGAAAACTAGGTACAGAAAAAAGAATACGGGTATCCAAAATCAGTGTGTAGCTTGTCAGCGTAAGTCCAACTTGTCAACTTACGGGGAAAGATGCACACTTTTTTGATTTTATGGGGCAAACGTTGCTGTTTGCGCAACGCATAAACAACAACGCACAAGGAAAAGAGAAGAAGGAGGAGAAAAGAAAATGGCAGAGAGCAACAAAATGAAGGAGATGCCGGTGGGAAAGCTGATGATTCAGATGGGAATCCCGATGATCTTATCGATGGCGCTTCAGGCAGTCTACAACATTGTGGATAGCGCCTTTGTCGGAAATATGAGAACGGGAAGTGAGTCAGCGCTGAATGCGTTGACACTGGTTTTTCCGATCCAGATGTTGATGGTCGCAGTCGGAATTGGAACAGGAGTCGGAACGAATGCGCTTCTTGCGAGAACCCTAGGACAGGGAAACCAGAAGAAAGCGGGAATGGTTGCGGGCAACAGCCTGTTTCTCGGGGCAGTGATTTATCTGATCTGTCTTTTGTTTGGAATTTTTGGAGTGAGAGCCTACATCTCGTCTCAGACAATCGATCCGGAAGTGCTTGAGATGGCGGTGAGTTATTTAAGAATCTGCTGTGTCGTCTCATTTGGAATTATCTATTTTTCTCTGTTTGAGAAATTGCTTCAGGCGACGGGACGTTCCCTCTACTCGACGATCGGTCAGGTAGTCGGTGCGGTTGTCAATATCATCTTAGATCCGATTATGATTTATGGACTCGGTCCGGTTCCGGAGATGGGAGTTCGCGGTGCGGCGTATGCGACGGTGATCGGTCAGGTGGTGTCTGCGGGACTTCTTTTGATCTTTCATCTGAGACTCAACCATGAGTTTGAGCATGGTGCGAAGATGATGAAGCCGAATGGTGCGATTATCCGGGAAATCTATACGGTCGGACTTCCGGCAATCATTGCGCAGGCGCTGATGTCGATCATGGTATATGCGATGAACCTGATTCTCAAATTCAGTCCGTCCGCGCAGACTGCATATGGGCTCTTCTATAAGGTTCAGCAGTTTGTGCTCTTCCTTGCCTTTGGTTTAAGAGACGCAATCACGCCGATCCTTGCGTTTGGTTATGGAATGCGAAGCAGAAAGAGAATTCAGGATGGAATCAAATATGGAATTTTGTATACGGTGATTCTGATGATTTTTGGTATCTTTGTGACAGAAGGATTTCCGGTATCGTTTGCGACGTTATTCAATGCGGGGCAGTCGCGAGAGTACTTTATCGGGGCAATGCGTGTGATTTCGATCAGTTTCCTCTTTGCAGGAATCAATGTTGCCTACCAGGGCATTTATCAGGCATTAAACCGCGGACTCGAATCGCTCGTGATCTCTCTGCTCAGACAGCTTGTGATCATTTTGCCACTCGCAGGCGTGTTCTCGATTTTCGTGAAAAATGGTCAGGCAGATCTTACGTTGATTTGGTGGTCGTTTCCGATCACGGAAGCTCTGTCCTGTCTGGTTGGCTATGTGTTCTTGAAGAAAATCACAAAGACAACCGTGGATGTTCTGAATTAATTTTGAGTGAAAAAGGAGGAAGACGCAATGAAAAAGAGAATCATCACAATCAGCAGAGAATTTGGAAGCGGGGGACGTTTTATCGGGGAGGAAGTCGCAAAGAAACTTGGAATCGCTTACTATGACAAGAATCTGATCAACCAGATTGCACAGCAGTCGGGACTGGCTCCGGAGTATATTCAGGAGAGTGCGGAACTCTCCCCGCGAAAAGGACTGTTTGCCTATGCATTTTCCGGACGGGACAGTGCCGGGAAATCGATGGAAGATCTCGTCTATGAGGTCCAGAGAAAGATCATTCTGGAAATTGCAGAGAAAGAACCGTGTGTGATCATCGGAAGAAATGCGGATTTTGTTTTGAGAGATAGGACGGATGTGCTCAACGTGTTTATACACGGAAATCTGCCGGAGAAGATGCAGAGAATCTGCCGGATCTATGCGGTTTCTGAGCAGGAGGCGAGGAAGATGATGGCGGACACGGATAAGAGAAGGATGACGAATTATAATTTTTATACGGACCAGAAGTGGGGAAAGGCGAGCAACTACACGCTGTCATTAAATAGCTCAGAACTGGGGTATGAGAGATGTGAGAAGATCATTCTGGAATGTTCGGGAATGTATGGAGATGGAGTAGCTATGGAGTAGTCGTACATGGAAATCTGCCAGGGATAAGACTTTCTGAACGAAAAATTCTGTGTGATACAATGGTAGGGCGGATTGTGCAGTGCATGATGAACGGGAACGAGCTGGATGTGACAAGTTGACAAGTTAGACGATTAGCTGAGAGCTGGGGGCAAACAGAAAACAGGATTTGCAGGATTTAGAAAAACGCGGTAAACTAAAACTTAGAATGATTCAAGTTTGGAAAAACAGATAAAAACCGGAAATATCAAGTTTTTGTAAATCGGTGAGGGGTTGGGGAAGGGTTGCTTATGTGGAAGTATATTCGGCGTTATCTTCATTTTGCGGTATTGGCGGGGCTTTTTATGGTTGGAGAGGTGACGATGGACCTGCTTCAACCGAGAATGATGAGTCGGATTGTGGATGAGGGTGTTCTGGGACTGAATCATGGCGGGGTCGGAGATCTGGCTGTGATCTGGAATCTGGGTCTGAGGATGATCCTCATTGTGCTCCTGGGATGTTTCTGTGGTTCGATGAACAACGTTTTCGTACACATTTCCGGACAAAATATTGGAAATGAGATGCGAAAAGATTGTTTTGATCGGATCATGAAATTCTCCTTTCCCCAGATGAATCAGTTTGGAACCGGTTCTCTGGTGACGAGGGTGACGAATGACATCACGCAGGTGCAGAATTTCGTCTCCCAGTTTGTCCGTGGCATGCTTCGCACTCTGCTGTTGACATTTGGAAGTATGTACTGGATGTTTCGCCTTGACGCGCGATTTGGGGAGATTGTCGCATGTGCGTTTCCGTTCCTTGTCGGCACACTCGCGTTCTGCCTGTGGAGATCAAGACCACTGTTTTTGAAATTGCAGGATCAGCTCGATCAGATCAATGCGATCATGCAGGAGGATATTTCTGCGATCCGCATCATCAAAGCCTGTGTCCGCGAGGCTTATGAAAAAAAGCGGTTTGGAAAGGCAAATGAGGGGCTTGTCGGGATTCAGCTTCGGACGCTCGTCATTTTTGCGTTTATGAATCCGGTCATCAATGCGATGATGTATCTGGTTGTGGCATTGATTCTGCTTGTCGGCTCGTTTGAGGTAGGAGCGGGGAGAACGACACCGGGCAGTATCATGGCGGGAATCACTTACACAACTCAGCTCCTTCACGGAATTTTGATGATGGTTATGCTGTTTCAAAATATCTCAAGGGGATTGGCATCATGGAAGCGTGTGAAGGAAGTGCTTGAGAGCAAACCGGAGATCAGAGATGGAAAGTTTGTTGGAACTTGTGCAAAAACGGAACAAAAAATAGAGCTGAAAACAAAATCGAAGAGTGAGCCGGGAGACGAAAAGATTGGGGAACGGAGAGGCGAAGAGAAAGGCATAGAAAGCGGAGAAGAAAACGGAGACAAAAACGGCGATCTGAAGGGCGAGATTGAGTTTCGGGATGTCTCGTTTGCCTATCCGGGAAACACAGAGATGGTCTTATCCCATATCAATCTCTCGATTCACGGAGGGGAGACGATCGGCATTATGGGGGCGACGGGATGTGGAAAGACAACCCTGCTGAACCTGATTTCCCGTTTCTATGATGCGACGGAGGGCAGTGTCCGCGTTGACGGAGTCGATGTCAGGGAGTACCGGCAGGAGGCTCTGAGAGAAAAAATTGCGGTTGCCCTTCAAAAGAGTGAGCTGTTCTCGATGACGATCGGCGAGAATATCAGCTGGGGAGATCCAAATGCGGATGAGAAGGCAATCAGGCGATCTGCCGTGATCGCGCAGGCAGACGAATTTATCTCATCGACAGAACTGCAATATGACACGCAGGTCGCAGAGCGCGGAATGAGCCTGTCCGGAGGGCAGAAACAGCGAATCTCGATTGCGAGAGCGGTGCTCAAACCGGCAGAGATTCTAATTTTTGATGATGCGACGAGTGCGCTTGACTTAAAGACCGAGGCTTTGCTTTATCGGGCGCTGAGGGAGTCTCATGCGGACTGCACGAAGATCATTGTGGCGCAGAGAATTGCTTCTGTTTGCCATGCAGATCGGATTATTCTGATGGAGAATGGAGAGATTTCTGCCTGTGGAACGCACGAGGAACTTTTGCGAACCTGTCCTGCCTATCAGGATATCTATCGCTCTCAGATCGGGGAGGAGGGAGTATTTGCATGAACGAAGGAAACGAAAAAATTCCGAAGTTGGTTCAGGGAAACCTCCCCGGAACGAGAACGAGGGGACAGAGATTTGCACAGATTGAGTATGCAAACGATATTCGCGGAACCTTAAAGCGACTGCTCGCTTATTTTGCGCGAGAGCGGGCGGTTGTCTTTGCGATGCTTGGTGTGGTTGTGTTTGGAACAGTCTGTGGCATTTATGCGCCGAGTCTTCAGAGCCGGGCGGTGGATATCATTGCGAAGGAGAAACATGGAAATCTGGGTTCCTGCCTGATCGCGATGATTTTCGTCTATCTCTGTTACAGTGTCAGTGGGCTTTTCCAGAGACTTTTAAGTGCCAGACTTGGTCAGAGCGTTGTAAAGCAGATGAGGGAAGAATTGTTTGGAAAATTTGTCGATTTGCCGATCCGATACATGGACACCCACTCACACGGAGATGTGATGAGCCGGATGACAAACGACATCGAAAATATCTCGACGACGGTATCGCAGTCCCTGCCATCCTTCTGCTCCGGGGTGCTCACGATCGTTGGAACGATGATCGTCATGATCTGGTATTGCTGGCAACTGGCGCTGTTAAGCCTGATCACGGTCTTTCTGACGTTGCTTGCAACGAAGGTTCTTTCGGGACAGGTGCGCAAGTTCTCAAGAAAGCGTCAGATGCTTCTCGGACAGTTAAATGGCACGGTCGAGGAGATGGTCTCAGGCTATGCGACGATTCTCGCTTACAACCGTCAGAAAATCACAACACAGGAATTCTGTGAGACCGCGGATGCCCTCACAAAGGCGGGAATCCGGACGGATATTTTCAGCGGAGTCATGGGACCGATCATGAATGCGATCGGCAATACGGGATTTGTGATCATTGCCGTCTTTGGCGGATATTTTTCCTTAAAGGGAATGATCTCCGTCGGTGTGATCTCGGCATTTATCGTCTATGCAAAACAGTTCAGTCGTCCGATCAATGAGATTGCTCAGATTTACGGTCAGTTGCAGACTGCGGTCGCAGGAGCGGAGCGGGTGTTTCGTGTTCTCGATGAAAAAAATGAGGAAATGGATGGAGAACCGTTTGTCCGTGCGGTTCATGCAGAACAGGGACAGGCTTCGGTGGAATTTCGGGATGTCAGCTTTTCGTATGAGCCTGGAAAACTGGTGATCCATGACTTCTCACTGACGGTTCCTGAAGGAAAAAAGATTGCGCTCGTCGGGGCGACCGGAAGCGGAAAGACGACGATCGTAAATCTTTTGATGCGGTTTTATGAGATTGACAGCGGGGAGATTCTGATCAATGGTCGTGATATCCGAACGATTGCGCGGGATGATCTGCGAAAACACATGGCGATTGTGTTGCAGGATACAGTTCTGTTTTCCGATACCGTCCGCAATAACTTAAGATATGGCAGAGAAGGGGCGAGCGAGGAGGAGATTGAGCGGGCAGTGGAAATGAGCTACTGTGCGGAGATGATTCACCATCTTTCAGAGGGATACGATACAGTTCTCAAGGGCGCAGGAGCGACGATCAGTCAGGGGCAACGCCAGCTCCTTGCGATCGCCCGCGCGTTTGTCGCAGACCCGGAGATTCTGATTCTCGATGAGGCGACCTCAAATGTCGACACGCGGACGGAGAAGGCGATTCAGACTGCGATGCAGAAAATCATGCAGGGGCGCACGAGCATTGTGATCGCACATCGCCTGTCAACGATCCGCGACTCGGATCTGATTGTCGTGATGGATCACGGCGAGATTGTGGAGAGCGGAACCCATGAAGATCTGTTAAAGAGACAGGGCAAGTATTATGAGTTATATATGACGCAGTATTCCGGATTTGCGATCTAGCCTGTCGCATGACTGTTTAGAGATAGGCACTTTTGGAACCGAAAGTGCCGTAAGATAACGTGGTGGTAGCGGGAATTTGCCGTATTTAAATGCGAAGCCACGGCAAATTCCGTTACTGGGCACGTGCGCGTGAACAGTGACAATCATTTCGGAGTCATTTCTGTTGTAACAGAACAGATCTTTTGATAAAATAAATTTGTCGTAACTGGGAAGATGCGGAATCGTTACCATCTGTTCATCTGTCAGGAAACGATTTATGGGTGGAAAGAAGGGATTCCACTCGTACAGTGAAAGAAAGTGGGGGAGTTTACATGAAGGTTCATTTTGCAGTGATTGGGACAAATGTGATTACAGACACCTTTCTTGAGGCGGGAAGGAGTGTTCCGGGATTTTGTTTAAAGGGAGTCTATTCCCGCTCGAAAGAAAAGGCAGAGGCCTATGCGAAAAAGCAGGGGGCGGAGCTGACGTTCGATGATTTAGACGAGCTGGCTGAGTGCAAGGAGATTGATGCCGTGTATGTGGCAAGTCCGAACAGCCTTCACGCCGATCAGAGCATTCGGATGTTGCGTGCCGGAAAACATGTTCTCTGCGAAAAAACGATTGCTTCCAACAGCCGGGAATTTCAGCAGATGAGAGAAACGGCGTTAGAGAATGGAGTAATTTTGCTTGAGGCCATGCGAAGCGTGTACTCACCGGGATTTACGGCAATCAGGGAAAATCTCCCGAAACTTGGAACGATCCGCAGAGCGACGTTTCAGTATTGCAAGATTTCGAGAAGGTACGATAACTTCAAAAATGGAATTATCGAAAATGCGTTTAATCCGGAGCTGTCAAATGGAGCACTGATGGATATCGGAGTTTACTGCGTGCATCCGCTTGTCGCTCTGTTTGGAATGCCGGAGAAAATTTTAAGTAGCAGTATCAAGTTCTCAAATGGAGTGGAGGGAGCGGGAACGATTCTTGCACAGTACAAGGAGATGCAGGCGGAGTGCCTCTACTCGAAGATCGCGAATTCCAAGCTTCCGAGTCAGATTCAGGGAGAGAATGCGACGATGGTGATCAGGGAAATCCCAAATCCGCGGAACGTTACGATCTATTACCGCGATGGACGAGAGGAAAACCTGGATATTCCGGAAGTGTCCAACAACAATATGTCTTACGAGATTCAGACATTTATACGGCTGATTCAGGAAAACAAGGCAGATCATCCGTATCTGAAGAACTCGGAGATGGAGATGCAGGTGATGGATGAAGTGCGCAGACAACAGGAAATTGTCTTTCCGGCGGACCGCAAGTAAAATCGCCGTATTTGCAGTTTTTTGATGGTTTGCCGGTAAGAGGATCGTCACGGAGGAGGTCATTGAGGAGCACGTCGATGAAATTGGAAGTATAAAGAAAAAGTGACTCCGTGAATAAAATTGTTGGGAAAGGAAATGGGAAGAAAAGAGGAATTATGATTGCGGTAATTTTGATGAAAAAAATATGCTCACTATTCCTGATTATGGGAATGGGAGCAATTTTGGTAAGACTTAAAATTCTAAAGGCAAATGAGAGCAAAGTACTTTCTTTGCTCAGCTTATATCTGATTATGCCGTGCATGATTCTCACCTCTTTTCAGGTGGAATGTACGAAAGAGGTTCAAAGTGGTTTGCTTCTGGCATTGATTGCGGCGATTGTTGCCCATGTGATTTTGCTGATCCTTTCTGTGCCGCTAAAAAGAATATGGAATCTGGATGCGGTGGAAGTGACATCGCTGATCTACTCAAATGCCGCCGGTCTGATCATTCCGCTGATTCTTGCGATATTGGGAAAAGAATGGGTGATTTATACCTCTCCGTTTGTCTGTGTACAGCTTTTCTTACTCTGGAGTCATGGAAAATCTGTTTTGTGCGGAGAAAAAGGAATTGATTTAAGAAAGGTCTTCATGAACATCAATATGATTTCTGTTTTGATCGGGATCATTCTTTTTGCCACCGGAATCCGTTTCCCGGCAGTTGTGTCAGATGCGATTGAATCGGTTGGCAATATGATGGGACCTGTCGGCATGCTCGTGACGGGAATGTTGATTGGCAGTATGGATATGAAGAAAATTTTTTCCTACAAGCGTCTGCTTCTCGTTGTACCGCTTCGTTTGGTGGGACTTCCGTTGCTGATTCTTCTGGTATTTAAGTTCAGCGGAGTAGGAAAAATGTTTCCAAATGGAGATACCATTCTTATGATCAGCCTGCTTGCGACGATGACGCCATCCGCGTCCACAATTATGCAAATGGCGCAGATCTATGACAAAGATGCAGATTATGCCAGTGTGATCAACGTTGCGACTACGATCTTGTGTATCCTTACGATGCCACTTCTGATCGCACTTTATCAACTTTAAATATGTGGGGAAACCCAAAAGGCTGTTCCTTTCGGAAACGATCGGGACAGCCTTTTTGCAATCAGATTGGAGTAAAGATTGCAAAAAAGATTGGTGAAAAGATTGCGGAAAATCGTTTTGGAATGACTGAGGAGTAAAAAGAGACGAAGATTGGTAAAATACAGGTATCTTTATTTGGTGAAGGAGAGAACTATCATGACAATGACCGAAAAAAATCCTGTACTCAGTCAGAAAAACGTGGAAAGGTATCTGATTTGGTTGCGCGAGCAGGAGTGCAGTCAGGCAACATTACAAAAATATGCGCATGATTTGAAGGCGCTAGGAGTGTTTCTGGAGGAAAATGGATCGTTGAGATTGACAAAGACAAGTCTGATTGCGTGGAAAGAGAAACTCATCAGTCTGTACGCGCCGTCCTCCGTCAATGCGATGCTTGCGGTGGCGAATGGGTATTTGCGGTACATGGGGTGGAATGATCTGATTGTGAGACCCTTAAAAATTCAGCGCTCGCTGTTTCTTGAGGAGGAAAAGGAGCTTACCAGAGAAGAATATGTGCGTCTCGTGCGTACCGCGCAGAGACAGGAAAAAGAGCGATTATCGCTTGTGATTCAGACGATCTGTGCCACGGGAATTCGGGTGTCGGAACTCAAATTCATCTAAATGCGGGCAGGATACTCCGACCTCTTAGGTCGGGGAGGAATGCCCGCTACACCTCGCTTTCTCAAATGCTAGATTTTCAGCAAAATATATGATAAAATAATATTGCTGATGAAAGTATTATAATTTCTTAGAAAGTCAGGTGCTGAAAATTGTCCGACCTAACCAAAACAATAAAACTTCGCATCCATGTTTCTCCGGAACAGGAGATTTTGTTTTGTCAGATGACTGAGCAGTACCGCCAGGCTTGCAACTTTGTGTCAAAACACATCTTCGACAATCAGTTTAACTTGTCTTATCAAAACCTCAATAAGGAGCTGTACAACGACCTTCGCGGTCAGTTTGGCTTAAAGTCACAACTTGCACAATCGTCTATTAAGACAGCCATCGCACGATACAAAACGGTCAAAGAACAGTTATCTCAAAATCCATTCAAATACAAAAATGAGAATGGCAACTGGAAATATATTACCAAAACGCTTGAATGGCTCTGGAAACCTGTATGTTTCAGCCGTCCACAAGCAGACTTGGTTCGCAATCGTGATTATAGCTTTGTCGATGATGGGCAAACCCTATCCATCAATACGCTTGGTAAACGAACCAAATGTACCTTTGAAGGCGAACATTTCGCTGAATATCTCGATGGTTCGTGGAGCCTTGGCACCGCGAAGCTGATCAAACTCAAAGGTCTGTGGTATTTGCATATCCCTGTTACGAAAGCTGTTGAAGATTTTCAGAAAGAGAACATCCGTCATGTTGTTGGCATTGACCGTGGCTTACGTTTCCTAACTGTCAGCTATGATGAACAGGGTAAAACAGAATTTGTTTCTGGCAAGAAAATAGCAACGAAACGACACAAATTTCAAGAAGTTCGCCGTCAGCTCCAATCAAAAGGTACAAAATCTGCAAAGCGTAGACTAAAAGCCATTTCAGGACGAGAGAACCGTTGGATGTCCGATGTAAACCATCAGATTTCTAAGACACTCGTTGAGAAATATGGCAAGGATACGTTATTTGTTCTGGAAGATTTGACTGGCGTGAGCTTTGAAGAAGAGAATCTCTCCAAAACCGCAAAACAAAATTACGACCTGAGAAGCTGGAGTTTCTATCAGTTCGAGCAGTTTTTGATCTATAAGACTCACGAAAATCGCTCAGAAGTGCTGAAAGTCTCGGCAAAATACACCTCTCAGCGTTGCCCGAAATGTGGAACAATCCACAAGGAAAACCGTAACCACCACAAGCATCTGTATCGTTGTCAGTGTGGCTACAAATCCAATGATGACCGAATCGGTGCAATGAATATACAGCTTCTCGGTACAATGTGGATTTCTGGAGATACCCATCCTCGCTACGAAAAATTAACAAATACCTCAGAGTAAATCTCTTTGGTAAAACGGGCATTGTCAACTGTCCGATGATGTAGGCAGAATGAGGGAGACATCTTGCGATGTCGTTATTACCTATGCTTCTCTGACTTACAAGCTCCCGCTTCTATAAGCGGGAGTAGTTGACTTTGTTGTATGATAATTGCACGATACATAGAAATTGCATCAGCTCATTTGCATTATATGGGAAAAATAAGGTTTTTCAAGTCTCTTTCTCCATTTTTGGACAAAATGAGTGGTCGGTGTCATCAATGATTATGTTGAGTTTGCGACGAATTGTCTTGATCGGACGTTGCATTTTGAACTGGTTGGTTTTGATTCTCAGGAAGAGCAGTTGCAGGCGTTAAAAGAAGGACAGATCGACCTGATTTTCCATATCAGCCAGAATCCCTATTATGCTGAGCAGAATAAGGTGGCGCTGTCAAACACGGTTTTGACGATCCCGCTCGCAGCGGTCACGACGCAGGGGTATTTCGACGAAAATGCACAGAACACCGTTGCCGTAGAAAAGAGAAATTGCAAATTCAGGTGGTATATTCCTACAACTATCCAAATTGGAAGATCGTGCAGTACGATTCATTTAAAGACGTGGAGCGCGCTGTGCGGGAGGGAAAGGCAGACTGTTTTATTGCAAAATCGGGGCAGTCGATGAACTATGTCAATGACAAGAAACTCCACAGTGTGTTTCTGACGAAATCCGGAAACACCTCTTTTGCGGTCAGCAAGGGAAATAAGGTTTTGATGTCCATTTTAAATAAAACGCTGAAAACGATGCAGACTTCCAAGTTGTCCGGTGCGGTGTCGATGTATGAAGATTCTCTGAGAAAAGTCACGCTGGCGAATTTTATCAAGGACAACATTTTGGTTGTCACAAGCGTATTTGTCTCGATTTTTGCGCTGATTCTGATTCTCATTCTTGGACTTTTGAAAAAGGCGAGACGCGCGGAGGAAAAGGCAAAGGAGGCCCAGGTACAGGCGGAAAATGCAAATATGGCAAAGTCGACGTTTTTGTTCAACATGTCGCATGATATTCGAACTCCGATGAATGCGATTCTCGGATTTACGGCGCTTGCTGAGAAGAATTCGGACAACCATCAACTTGTCAAAGAATATCTCGGGAAGATTCAGACGAGTGGAATGGGACTGCTCTCAATTCTTGACAAGGTGCTTGAGCTTTCTCGAATTGAGTCGGGAAAGACGACTCTCGAGGAGACTCCACAGGAAGCCGGAAAGGTTTTTGACGCCTGTATGGTGATGATGAACCCGGAGATTGAGCGGAAACATCACACGGTCACTACGACAAAAGAGATTTCGTATCCATATATTTACTTTGATGCATCGCGAGTGACGGAAATCATCTTGAATGTCCTGAGTAATGCGATCAAGTACACAGGTGATGGAGGTACGATTCACTGTGCACTGACGCAGTCGCCCCATCCGAGAGAGGGGTGGATTTATCAGGAACTTTCGATCACAGACAGCGGAATCGGAATGTCAGAGGAGTTCCAGAAGCACATCTTTGAGAACTTTGCCAGAGAGCGATCCACAACACTTAGCGGAGTTCAGGGAACGGGGCTTGGCATGGGAATTGTGAAAAAACTGGTTGATCTTATGGAAGGAACGATTGAGATCAGAAGCAAGATCGGGGAAGGCTCCACGGTGCTCATCAGAATCCCGATGAGGATTGCGACGTTTGAGGATACCCAGCCGAAACATTCCACGGAGGCTGACCAGAAGAAGGAACGACTTTCTGGAAAACGGATTCTGCTGGCAGAGGACAATGATCTGAACGCAGAGATTGCGATTGCCCTGCTCGAGGAAGAGGGAATGAAGGTAGATCGCGTGATGGATGGAGTACAGTGCGTTGAGCGGGTGGAGCGATGTCCCGATGAGTATTATTCGATGATTCTGATGGATATTCAGATGCCGGTGCTTGATGGTTATCAGTCGGCAATAAAGATCCGTGGACTTCAAGATCGGGCAAAGGCAGGTATCCCGATCATTGCAATGACGGCAAATGCATTTTCAGAAGATAAGGCGAGAGCGATTGAGGCAGGAATGAATGATCATGTGGCAAAGCCGATCGATATGGATGTTCTGATTGCGACAATGCTCAAATATTTGTAAGATGCTCTCCGGGTGAGGGGATCTGATAACTTATTTGATCGTTAAGTTGGTAAGTGGAAGAACATTTTTGTGGGTGAGGGAATATCTTAGACAGAAAAATGGAAACCAGAATGGATTGTCAGAACAGGGATGGCAGATCGCAGTTGGAATGTGGAAAGGGCGCAAACAGTAGAAAGAGGAGCGCAAACAGTAGAAAAAGCGGAAATAGCAGAGAATATAAAAAATAGAAATACAGAAAATGAAAATGCAGAGAATGGAAATGCAGAGAATGGAAATGCAGGGGGAGTGACAAATTCACCGGGAAGCTCGACGAATCAGAATCAGAAACTGGAAAATATCTTAAATCTCTCGCTCGATGTCACGCCGGAGGAGAGGGCGCGCTCACAGGAACTTGAGACGGGATACAACCCGCAGGAGAAAACCTGGGAGCTGATTGTCAAATATTCAGGGAGCCTCGATGTACTGGAAAATCAGGTTGAACGGGAGTATGGCACAAGACAAAATGAGATAATTGTCGAGGAAATGCGTAACGAGTATGCGATCTTGACTTTGCCGGAATCTCTGATTGAGAGGGTCAGCGCCCTGCCACAAATTGAATATATAGAGAAACCAAAGAGGCTGTTCTTTTCGGAAACGATCGGGACAGCCTCCTGTATTTCTGCGCTTCAAGAGCCTTTTGATGAATCTGGGAATGGACGGAATTTTGATGACGGACAGGGAGCAAAAAATGAATTTAGCGGATTTGGTGAGCTTAGTAGACTTACCGGAAGAGGAACGATTGTCGCTGTGGCGGATTCGGGGATTGACTGGTTTCATGAGGATTTTCGCAGTTCGGATGGGACGACGCGGATTCTCGCACTCTGGGATCAGACGCTTGGGCGGGTATTTACAAGAGAAGAGGTCAATCAGGCGCTTGCGAGTGGGGATCGAAATCAGGCGTATCGCACTCTCCCGTCCGTTGACAGCAGTGGTCATGGGACAGCGGTTGCGGGAATTGCAGTCGGAAATGGAAGCGCGAGGCAGGGGCGTTACCGCGGAGTCGCCTATGAGAGTGAGTTACTTGTAATCAAACTTGGAAATCCGCAGGCAAATTTGCGGGCGGAGGGATTTCCACGGACAACCGAAGTCATGCGAGCGGTGAATTTTGCAGTTGTGCGGGCAGTGGAGGAGAATCGTCCTCTTGCGTTAAATCTGAGTTTTGGAAATACCTATGGATCTCACGATGGAAGCAGTCTTTTGGAGACATTTTTGAATGACATTGGAAATTACGGGAGGACGACGATTGTTGTCGGGAGCGGGAATGAGGGGGCTTCCGCAGGTCACGTTTCCGGCATTGTAAGAGAACGCAGGAATCAAAATTTGGGAGCAGGTACAAGCGGAGACGGAGCGGGATTTCGCAGAACACCGACCGGGGAAAATGCGGAAGAAGCAAAGGTGGAACTTCTTGTCGGGGAGTATGAGAATGGATTTTCGGTACAGCTCTGGAAAGATTACACTGATCAGTTCGAGATCCGGCTTCAGACACCTACTGGGGAGATCTTTGGACCCTTATCTGAGACACTCGGTGCAGTGCGCTATCGTTATCGTCAGACACAGATCTTGATTTATTACGGGAAGCCGGGGCCGTACAGTCTCGCTCAGGAGATCTATTTTGATTTTGTGCCGGATGAAGGGGCATATGTCGAGACTGGAGACTGGACATTCTGGATCAGGGCGGTTCGGACTGTTGTGGGGCGGTATGATCTGTGGCTTCCGTCTGCCGGCATTCTCGGAGAGTCCACACGGTTCTTGCGCCCATCGCCGGACACGACGCTGACAATCCCGTCCTGCGCCCAGAATGTGATTACGGTCGGGGCTTACAACAGTGCGTACCAGTCGTATGCAGATTTTTCGGGGCGTGGATTTACAAGAAAGAATCAGTTTGTAAAACCAGATCTTGTCGCACCAGGAGTCGGACTCATGGCACCGTCACCAGGAGGCGGGTATCGTCAGGTGACGGGGACTTCATTTGCAACGCCCGTCGTGACTGGGAGCACGGCGCTGATGATGGAGTGGGGAATCATAAACGGAAATGATCCCTATCTCTACGGCGAGAAAGTTAAGGCATATTTGAGGCGGGGCGCACGCCAGCTTCCGGGATTTTCGGAATATCCGAATCCTTATGTGGGGTTCGGGACGCTCTGTGTCAGGGACAGTCTGCCAAGGTAGGGAAGAATCTGAAATTGAGCGCGTGACGTTTGAAAAAAAGTGTGTTAAGATTTCTGTATGAGTCATTCAGGGGGGATAAGAAATAATGTGCTGTCGGAAACTTTTCTCGCAAAAACAGGTGCAAGATTGTTTTTAAGACTTCGAGAGTACATAATAAGACAAAGGAGAAGAGAAAAAATATGGGACGAGACATGGAACGGATCATGGATGTACACAGTCATATTTTGACGAAGGCATACAAAGATTTTATTGTGGAAAATCATGGGGAACTGGAAGATGGATTTGCGCTTCCGGACTGGGATGCCAAGAAGCATATGGAGATGATGGAGGAGTGTGGAATTGATTTTTCGATCGTTTCAGTTTCGTCCCCGCATCCGTATTATGGAGATGAGGAGGCATGCATTCGGATCACGAGAGCGATGAATGAGGAATCAGCAAAACTGAAGGTCGATCATCCGGACAAATTCGGATTTTTTGCGAGCCTGCCACTTCCGAGTATTGAGGCATCCGTTCAGGAGATTATTTATGCGGATGAGGTGCTTCATGCAAATGGCGTGAAACTGCCGAGCAACTGTCGGGGAATTTATCTGGGAAATCCGGTTCTTGATCCGGTTTTTGAAGAATTGAACCGAAGATCTCTGCCGGTGGTCATCCATCCGCACAAGCCGTCCGCAGTGACGGAGGGCGTGTTCTCTTATGGTCCGGTTCCGCTGTATGAATTTCTGTGTGATACGACGAGAACGGTTCTGGATCTGATGTCAAGCGGAGTTTTGGAGCGTTATCCGAATATAAAGGTGGTTGTTCCGCATTGTGGTTCATTCCTGCCGAATATTCTGAAACGATTTCGTTCGTTACAGCCGATTTTGATCAATCAGGGACTCTTGGAAAATCCGATCGACATCGACAAAAATATGGAGAATCTGTATTTTGACCTTGCGGGAAATCCGGCACCGGATATGCTTCCGCTGTTGCTGACAATCACGACACCGGATAAAATTATGTACGGTGGAGATTTCCCATTTACTCCGGTTGTGAAGAAAAACTTGCAGGATCTTCTGGAATTGCTTGAGAGGGATGACAATCTTCGCCCGTATAAGGAGCAGATTCTGCATGGAAACGCAGAAAAGCTGTTTGGATTGAAACTTTAATTGAAATTTTAATTGTTGCAGGATTTACAGAGATTACAGCGCAGTGCCCTTTTTCGGGACGAAGAGGTGGTTCATGTCGGTGTGCTCGAGGGTCAGCAGTTTGATTTTTTTGTCGATTCCACCGGCATATCCGGTCAGACTGCCATTTGATCCGACAACGCGGTGACACGGAATGAGGATAGAAATCGGATTGTGTCCGACTGCACCGCCAACTGCCTGAGCAGACATTTTGGAGGTTCCGTTTTCTTTGGCAAGCTGTTTGGCGATCTCCCCGTAAGTCATTGTGTGACCGTAGGGAATTGTAAGAAGGATCTTCCACACGGCTTTGCGAAAGTCTGAGGAAGTCTGTGGGTGAAGCGGGGGCAGAAAATCTGGTTTTTTGCCAGAAAAATAGAGATCGAGCCAGTGTTTTGTCTGTGAGAAAAGTTCCGTCTCCAGTGCTATTGTCGTTTCCCTGCGGATGCTGTCGGCAAAATATTTTTGACCGTCAAACCAGAGACCGGTGAGTCCAATATCATCTGACGCAAGAAAAAGCGATCCAAATGGAGAATCGTAGGTTGAGGTGTAAATCATAAAATGCCTCCTGTTGGGATGTGGATGTATGGTTGGTTGATCCTGTTTTTAGGTGTTCTTATTATAGCATAAATTCAACGATGCGTGGCAGTTGGCTTTTGTGAGTGACATCGCCGTTTTTGAATTTTTTGTATGCATCATTTGTCAAGTGAAAGTGGCCGGTGAAAAGAAAAATTAGAAAAACTGTTGACATTTTCTCTCAAACTGCATACAATAAACGATGTTTCAGTTACAAAAAATGAAATAGAGAAAGACAGTTCGTTTGTACCATCCTGTCTATAAATAAAACCAGGGCTAAAGATTAGAGATTTGAAAATCATTTTGAGAAAAAACAGGCAGACTCTGGCGGGAGTCTGCTTTTTTGTTTTTATAAGGCAATTCATTGTTTTTTTATCGATCAATCGTTTCGCTTATTTTTAATTTATCTCAATAAATGAAGATCAGTTTGATGGAACTGATAATGGATCAAACAAAAAATTCTTTTTTTCTGGCTTTATTCCCTCAAAAATTATAAAAAATACAGATTTACAGATTTACAAAATTACAAACAAAACAGATCAAAACAAATCAAATTAAACAATGAAAATTCAGAGAGGAAGTTTAGACATGTACCAGTTAAAAACGGTTGCAGATTTTGATTCCGCACATTTTCTTTCCGGATATCAGGGAAAGTGTGCAAATATTCACGGTCACAGATGGCATGTGGAGGTGGAAATTCAGGCGGAGCATCTGGAGAGCGAAGGTCAGATGCGAGGAATGTTGGTGGATTTCGGAGATCTGAAACGAGATCTGAAAGCACTTGCAGATGAACTTGACCATACCCTGATTTATGAGAGTGGAACGCTGAGAGAAAAGACGGTGGAAGCTCTTCTTGAAGAAGGATTTCGCCTGACGAAAGTGGCATTTCGACCGACAGCGGAGAATTTTTCCAAATATTTCTTTGACAAGATGAGCAAACTCGGGTATCCGGTATCTAGTGCGACCGTCTATGAGACACCAAACAACTGTGCCGTTTATCGCGAGAATAAGTAAGCTCAAATAGGGAAATTCGGTGAAAAAAAGGACAAATTGATAAAGGGAAATCGATAAAGGAAAAACGAGGAATGATAGAAAACCAAGAAATGATGGAAAACCAAAAGACAACCCCTGTTTATCAGGTTGTGGAAAAATTTGTCAGCATCAATGGAGAGGGACGACGAGCAGGCGAACTTGCCGTCTTTATCCGCATGAAGGGATGCAATCTTCGCTGTACATACTGCGATACGCTCTGGGCGAATGAGGCAGATTGTGAGAGCACGGAGATGACCGTCGAGGAGATCGTTTCCTACATTGAGGAGAGCAAGGTTCGGAATGTGACGCTGACCGGAGGAGAACCGCTTTTGCGTGCGGGAATGGCAGAGCTGATCACGGCGATTTTGAACGATCCGCAGAGACGGGTGGAGATCGAGACAAACGGAAGTGTGGATCTTTCGCCGTACTGTGAGCTTGAGAGAAGACCGTCGTTTACGATGGATTATAAAGTGCCCGACAGCGGGATGGAGCATGCGATGCACTTATCAAACATGGAAAAGCTCTCAAGTGAGGATACCGTGAAATTCGTGGTAAGCAGTCGATCAGATATGGAGCGTGCGCTTGAGATCATTGAGAAGTATGATTTGAGAGAGCGGACGGCAGTCTATTTCAGCCCGGTATTTGGACGAATCGAGCCGGTTGAGATGGTTGATTTTCTGATGGAAAAAAAACTCAATGATGTGAAAATCCAGATTCAGCTTCACAAGGTGATCTGGGACCCGCAGAAACGTGGCGTGTAATTTGGATTTCGGAAAGACAGACCCCAAAACAAAATAGACAGAAAAATAGACAGAGATCAAGAAAACAAAAACAGGAAAGAAGAATCTAAGAAAAGACAAGAAAGAATTAAGAGAAAACTAGAAAGAACAAGAAAAATTAGAAAGAGCCAGATAGAGAAATCGAGAACGATAAAAAGATAGATAGGATAATGAGATGAAGGAAGACGAGATGAGAGAGGAACAGGATTGCAAAACATGTGACGGTGAAGACAATCGGAAAAAGATCGACACGGAAGCGATCAAGATGCATGTCCGCGGGATTCTTCAGGCACTCGGCGATGATCCGGACCGGGAGGGACTAAAAGAGACACCGGAGCGGGTCGCAAGAATGTACGAGGAAGTCTTTGAGGGAATGTGCTACTCGAATCAGGAGATTGCCGAGATGTTTCGGAAAAATTTTGTCCAGAGGAGCGCGGAGGATTCGAGGGATCTCGTGCTTGTGAAGGACATTGAGATTTTCAGCTATTGTGAACATCACCTTGCACTGATGTATGACGTGAGGGTCAGTGTCGCCTACCTCCCGAAGGGAAAAGTGCTTGGATTGAGCAAGATTGCAAGAATCGCGGATATGGTTGGAAAGCGACTCCAGCTTCAGGAGCGGATCGGCAGTGATATTGCAGAGATTATGGAGCTTGCGACAGATTCTCACGATGTTGCTGTGATTATCGAGGGATGTCACAGCTGTATGACTGCTCGCGGGATCAAGAAGACAAATGCGGTGACGACAACGACGACACTTCGCGGTCGTTTTAAAGTTGATCCGATGTTGCAGATGAATCTCTTTCAACAACTTCAAATGGGGAGACAGGCACGATAAAAGTCCGGTCAAAATAAAAATTCCCTTCAAATACCAGCGAAGAGGAAAAAAGAATTAAGGATATACAAAGAAATATATAAAGAAATATACAAAGAAAAGGAAAATCGGGAAAACCCTTAGGGAATACATAGGGAAATACAGACTGGAAGAATAAAAACTGGAAGACAAGAAAACGAACAGAACACGGACAAAACGAGAGAAGAGAAAGGATGGAAAGAAATGAATGAGGTAGGAACAAAAAAGAAAGCACTTGTATTATCGAGCGGTGGCGTGGATTCCACGACCTGCCTTGGAATCGCGGTAGAGAAGTACGGAAAAGATCAGGTGATTGCACTGTCGATCTCCTATGGACAGAAACACCAGAAAGAGATTGAGGCATCTCAAAAAGTGGCAGAGTATTATGGAGTGGAGCACCTTTATCTGGATCTTGCGCCGATTTTTCAGTACAGCGATTGTTCGCTCTTAAAACATTCGGACAGAGAAATTCCACACGAGAGCTATGCAAAACAGCTTGAGGAGACGAATGGGACACCGGTGTCCACTTACGTTCCGTTCCGAAATGGACTGTTTCTGTCCTCAGCGGCAAGCATTGCGCTCTCAAAGGGATGCAGTGTGATTTATTATGGCGCACATGCGGATGATTCCGCGGGAAATGCCTATCCGGATTGTAGCAGTGTCTTTCATGAGGCGATGAACAAGGCAATCTATGAGGGAAGCGGAAAACAGCTCTGGATTGAGGCACCGTTTGTCAACTGGACAAAGGCGCAAGTCGTAAAGAAAGGTCTGGAACTGAACGTGCCGTATGAGCTGACATGGAGCTGTTACGAGGGTGGGGAAACCCCGTGTGGAGTCTGCGGAACCTGTGTGGATCGAATGGAAGCCTTTCGCCTCAACGGAGTGGAAGATCCGGCGCTGACAAAGAAATTTTAAGTCGGTGAAGTTCACATCTTTGAAAGTTAAAAAAAGAAATTTGGATAGCTAAAAAAATAAAAAAGATCCAAAAAAGATCTGAAAAAGATCAGAAAAAGCCACGAAAAAATACAGAAAAGATAGAGAAACACGAGAATAACGAGAGTACAAAGATATAAAAATGCAGAAAAAAACAACAAAAGAAATATGGAGGAAGAGAGACGATGAGCAGAGAAGCAGAGCTTGAGAAAGAGGGCATCAGCCTGTTGGGAAATCAGAAGGTGAAGTATCCGGATCAGTATGCACCGGAGATTTTGGAGACGTTTTTGAACAAGCATCCGGGAAATGATTATTTTGTAAAGTTCAACTGTCCGGAGTTTACGAGTCTTTGCCCGATCACCGGACAGCCGGATTTTGCGACGATCACGATCTCTTACGTTCCGGGTGAGAGAATGGTAGAGAGCAAGTCTCTGAAACTGTATCTGTTTAGTTTTCGAAATCACGGGGATTTCCATGAGGATTGCGTGAATGTGATCATGAAGGATCTGATTCGTCTGATGGATCCGAAGTATATTGAGGTCTGGGGCAAATTCACTCCGCGCGGTGGCATTTCCATTGATCCGTACTGCAACTATGGAAAGCCGGGAACGCGCTGGGAGGAAGTTGCATGGCAGAGATTGTCTCAGCATGATCTGTATCCGGAGAAGGTGGACAATCGCTGATTGGTTCGGGTTACTGCTCAGTGAGGTTGAGGCGCCGATTTCTTGGAAAGCAGATTATGCATACTGCAAATCAGCGGAATCACCATGAAAATCCAGACAATCGGCTCTGCAATGATGATGCCCCAGTACTGGAAGATTCTTGCGAGAACAAGTGATGCCACAATTTTTCCGACAAGCTCGATACTGCTTGAGACGATCGGCGTGACATGATCGCCCATGCCCTGAAGTCCGTTTCTTAAGATGGAGATTCCAGCCGGAGCAAAGTAGAACAGGGTGTCAAATTTCAAGTAGCGTGTGGCAGTCGCAAGAATCGTCGGATTTTCTGACCCCGTCACAAGATAGATCAGGCGTGGAGCGACTGTGTAACTTAAAAGAATCATGCCGAGGGACCAGACCCAGGTCAGAATCAGTGCATGGCGGATACCGGTCCGGATACGGTCAAGGGCTCCCGCTCCCATGTTTTGTCCGCAGTAGGTCGCCATAGTGACACCCATGACGCTGAATGGAAGCATGAAAAATTCCGTGATTTTGCGGGCTGCGGTGTGAGCGACGATGATATCCTGTCCGAACGTATTGATTGCACACTGGAGAGCCAGGGTTCCGAAAAATACGAGGGACATCATCGTTGCCATCGAAAGTCCGGAGGTATAGAGTTCGCGGACTTCATCAAGACTGATGCGAAAATCGCTCAAACTAAAATGAAAGACTTCATAACGCCGGAACATGTAGATCAGGCTCAGAATCGCGGAGAGCGACTGGGCGAGAACCGTCGCCCACGCAGCTCCGGCGACGCCGAGTTTGAGGACGAGGATGAAGAACAGATCCAGTCCAACATTCAAAACGGCTGAAAAAATCAGAAACAGGAGCGGGGCTGTCGTATCTCCGACGGAGCGAAGAATCGAAGCGCAGGCATTGTAGAGCATCGTCGCAGAGAGTCCGAGAAGTACCACTCGAATGTAAGAGGTGGACTGTGGCAACAGGGTGTCCGGGACATTGAGGATTCTCAGCAGGGCCGGAAGTCCGGCAACACAGAGAACAGTAAGGAGAATGGCGGTCAGCGCGCCGAGAAGCAGACTTCCGGCTCCGAACCGGCGCACTCCGCGCTCATCTTTTGCACCGAATTGCCGAGAGATCAGAATGGCAAATCCGTTTGTGAGTCCGGACAGAAAGCCGATGAAAAGTGTGCTGATCGAGGTAGTTGCACCGACAGAGGCAAGCGCGGTCTCTCCGAGCGTACTGCCGACAACGCGGGTGTCAGCAAGGCTGTAACAGAGCTGAAACAGATTCCCGAGCGCGACTGGAAGCGCAAATTCCAGCATATTTTTGGCGGGAGATCCCTTTGTGAGGTCTTTCATAAATAAAATTCAAATCCTTTCGTATGTAAAATCATTTTTATTTTCTTGTTTTCTTTTTCTTTGTTTCTTAGTTTCTGATTTGTTTTTTATGTTGATTCGTGCACAGCAGATTGTACAGCAAAATCTTTTTCTCTGCAACGTCAAATCCATCAAATTAGTTAAAACCGTCAAAATCAATTAAGATCATCAAATTGATCAACATCGGTGAAATCAATCAAATCGCTTAAAACCATCAATCCACCAAAAGAAAAGAATCTCTGAAATCCGGTAACGAAAACGTAAGGAAAGAGTAAGTCCTTCGTTCTTGTAATGACTGAATCAAATTCTGTATAATAAAATTAATCGAAGGGTCAATGGAAGGGAGGCGGAGCGATGAGACAGGAAAAACGAGTTTGGTGGAGTTTTTCAGCATGGGAGGCAGACCTATTTGAACGGTATCTGGAGGATCAGGCATTGCAGGGATGGTTTCCGGAGAAAATTGGCAATTTCGGGATCAAATTTTCTTATGGAAAGCCGGAAAAGCGAACTTATGCGACTGTTCTCGTTCCGGGAAGCTCGACATTGACGGGAGCGGATTCATGGGCGGAAAAGAAATTTCAGGAGCGGTGTAAAGATGCGGGATGGAAGTTCCAGTGCAGGGGAATGAACTGGCAGGTTTTCTATGCGACGGATAGGACTGCGGTGAAGCGGACGGAAGAGATGAGTGAGGCAAGGCAGTTTGAAATCCAGAAATCTCTTGTGTGGGGCTGGTCGACGCGAATTCTGTATCCCATTTTGATTGTTTTGAATTGCTGGATTTTGTATCGAAGTTTACAGAATCCGGGAGTTGTGCTTGCAGATCCCTTGAATTTCCTCTCTGTGATTGTGACGACGATGATCATGGTTTCCTGGGGCATGCTCTATGTTCGACTTGTGTTGTGGGTACACAGAAAGAAAAAGATTCTGAAGAGGAGCGGGGAGCAGACGACATCGCCAGAGAAACTTACGGCGACGGAGGTGAACCGGCGACTGAAGTGGAGAAAAATCGGGCAGGCAACGTGGATTTTCCTGATATTCATCATCTTGTCAGCGATGGGGGCGGTTTCCCTGCCGGTTTTTATCAGCGGTATGGTCTCCATGTTTCTTATGCTGGGAATTGTTCTGTTCATGCAGAGATGGATTCGTGAAAATGGAAGTGGAAACAGCAGGGAAGACTGGATCGGTTATTTTGTGGGTGTTGTTGTGATCAGCATGATCGCATTTCCGCTGTGCAATGCGATGGTTGGGCATTTCATGCGGGTAGAAGAGAAAAGTCAGACTGAGACATATTCAAACAATTCAAATGGTTCAAGCAATTCGAGTAACTTAAGCAATTCAAGCAATTTAAGAAACTTAAACGAGAAACATACTGTGTTTGCAAGTTATCAGACGAGCGATATGCGTGTGAATGGTGCGGGAAATCCGGTTGGAGTGACGATTTTCAAGAGCCCGATTCCATGGGTGATCAGTCAGACAAAGAAAAATTATCCCAAGGATATGACGGATCTGTGGGAGCAGAGAGAACAGGAACTTCCTGAGACGGAGACTTTTTTAAATCTTCCAGAGAATGTGCAGGTGATCTGGTGTCGTTACACGATCCGAAAAGAGGAGGCGACGGCAGTGGATGTGGAGGTACAGGACGGCTTGACGGAGAGTCAAATTGAAAATGAGAACATCGAGGACGAGGCAGTTGCTGTGGATGAGGTGGTGCTGAGTGATAAAAACCGCCTGGCGATTCTTGATTTTGGAGGTGGAACGGATGATTCAGGGCTTGAGGAAGCGGTGAAAGCCTTTGTGGATTCTGCTAATCAGAAAACTTTATATGAGCGGTAATGTTGTCGCTACTGTTCAGAGGTAGGCACTTTTGGAACCGAAAGTGCCGTAAGATAACATGGTGGTAGCAGATTTTGCCGATTTGGAATGCGAAGCATCGGCAAAATCTGTTGCTGTTTGCGCAACGCGTGAACAGTAACATGTTGTTAGGATATTGAGAAAAGAAGTCAGAAAATTAGATTGACAAACGGAAAAGAGAAGAGTATATTAAGAACCAACAACAGAACAACGTCTTCAGGGCGGGGAGTGTTTCCCCACCGGTGGTGATAGCCCACGAGCCGTAAGGCATGATTCGGTGAAATTCCGAGGCCGACAGTATAGTCTGGATGAAAGAAGATTATGACACAATCGCACATACGCAGAATAGACAGATAGAACTATTTGGATATCCGTTAGGTATCAGGATCAGATTAGATATGAACTCGATATCAGACAAAAGATTGATCAGTCACAAAATATCATCGCTCTGGAATGAAAATTCCGGAGCTTTTTGTATTTATGAGAATGAGATTATGAGAACCTGACAAGCGATACGATAAGAATTAAAAAGAAAAGTTTATTTGGATATTTTGAGTATGTCGAGATGGGAAAACCTTAAAACAGATTGAAGTTGAAGTGAAAACCAGAAATGCCCTGAACAGAGAAAAAATTTGTGTTCAGGGCGTTTTTTATTTCCTAAAATCTTGTGTTTCTTAGGTTGTGAAAATGTTCTAAGACGAACTCCTGTTGGATTCAAATAATTCAAATGAAACGAAGAAAGGCGGGGAGTGAGTGGTGGCAGACCAAAATGACATCGATCAGAAATACATGCGGATAGCACTGGAACTTGCAAAAAAGGGGACGGGGCGAGTTTCTCCGAATCCGCTAGTCGGCGCGGTTCTCGTAAAAAATGGAGAGATCATCGGGAGCGGGTATCATGCAAAGTACGGGGAAGCGCATGCAGAGCGAAATGCACTTGCCTCGTGTACCGAGTCTCCGGAGGGAGCGACTCTCTATGTGACGCTTGAGCCGTGCTGTCACTATGGCAAACAGCCACCGTGCACATTGGCGGTTCTCGAAGCAAAGATTGCGAGAGTTGTGGTCGGAAGCGGAGATCCGAACCCGCTTGTCGCCGGAAAAGGAATCGAGATTCTGCGAAATCACGGTGTGGAGGTCACCGAGCATGTGCTTGAGCAGGAGTGCAGGGAGCTCAACCGGGTATTTTTCTGGTATATCCGAACCGGACTTCCGTATGTCGTGATGAAATATGCGATGACACTTGACGGAAAGATTGCGACGGCTACGGGTGCATCGAAGTGGATCACAGGTGAACAGGCGAGGGCGCATGTGCAAAGTCAACGAAATCGTTATACGGCGATTATGGCAGGCATCGGGACCGTGCTTGCGGATGATCCGCTGTTGACTTGCCGGATTGAGGGTGGACGAAATCCAATCCGCATCATCTGTGACACCAATCTACGCACATCGCTCTCGTCTAAGATTGTGGAGACGGCGGACCGTGAGAGTGCTCCAGTCATTCTTGCGACCTGTTGTCAGGATGTCGAGCGTATAAAGCAATATGAGCAGAGAGGATGCCAGGTTTTGATTGTACAGGAGTGTGATGGTCATCTTAATCTGAATGATCTGATGCGAAAACTTGGAGAAATGAAAATTGACAGCATTCTCCTTGAGGGTGGAGGAACGCTCAACTGGTCTTTCCTAAGTGCCGGACTTGTCAATCATGTACAGGCTTACCTTGCACCGAAACTTTTTGGGGGAGGAAAAGCAAAGACACCGATTGAGGGGGAGGGCGTGAGAACACCGGATCAGGCAGTCAGACTTAGCGCGGACACCATGACGGTGACAAGACTTGGAGAGGATTTCCTGATTGAGGGAGAGATCGAGCGCAGAGAGGATCCTGACACAGAGAAGACCATGACAGTGGAGAGGGAGACAAACGAAGGCGATCGAGCAAACTGTGAATAAGCGTGGATGAGAGGAGATGAGGCAAACGTGTTTACAGGAATTATAGAGGAGGTTGGAAGTGTGATCGCAGTCAGAAAAGGTGCACATTCCGCAGTCCTTGAGATCCGTGCAGATCAGATTTTAGAGGATGTGCATCTGGGAGACAGCATTGCCGTCAATGGAGTTTGCCTGACGGTAACCTCGTTTCAGAAAAATCGCTTCACGGCGGATGTGATGCACGAGACACTGAATCGCTCCTCACTCTCAGATGTAAAACCGGGAAAACGGGTAAATCTGGAGCGGGCGATGCTTGCGGGAGGACGATTTGGCGGTCATATGGTTTCCGGTCATATCGATGGAACCGGACGGATTGAGGAGATTTGGAAAGATGACAATGCAGTCTGGTACACGATTCAGGCAAGTCCCAGACTTTTGCGCTATATTGTGGAAAAAGGGTCGATCGCGATTGATGGAATCAGCTTGACCGTAGCAAAAGTTGGAACGACGGATTTTTCTGTCTCGATCATTCCGCACACTGCTCAGGTGACGACACTTGGAGAGCGAAAGAGAGGCGATCTGGTCAATCTGGAAACGGATTTGATAGGAAAATATGTGGAGCATCTTCTCACGACAGAAAATGGAGACAATGAGACGAATAAAGCGAATAAAGTGGATGAATCCAAAGGTGGAACAAACGGTGGTGGACTGACAAAGGAATTTCTTGAAAAATACGGATTTTAAAAGGATTCTTTAAAAGAATTCTTTAAAAGAATTCGAGAATTTAAGGATTCAAGGATTTAAGGCTTTAAGAATTCATTGAGGATTCGTTGATTGGACTTTTCGATTTAGCTGATTTAGAAGATGATGATTTAGATAAAGAAAAAGGCGGAGGAAACAGCGATGGAAATAAAACAGACAGAGAAGTTTGATACGATTGAGCAGGCACTTGAGGATCTTCGCGCAGGAAAAATTATTCTGGTGACGGATGATCCGGATCGGGAAAATGAGGGGGATTTCATCTGTGCGGGAGAATTTGCGACGACGGAGAACATTAATTTTATGGCGACACACGGAAAAGGACTGATCTGTATGCCGATGTCGGAGGAGTATGTGCAGAAACTTCAGATTCCTCAGATGGTATCCCACAATACCGATAATCATGAGACGGCATTTACGGTCTCGATCGATGCGGTCACGACGACAACCGGAATCTCGGCAAAGGAGCGCTCGATGACGGCGATGCGTTGTGTTGCGGAGGATGCGAAACCGGAAGATTTCAGACGACCGGGTCATATGTTTCCGCTTCTTGCAAAGAAAAATGGTGTGCTTGAGAGAAATGGTCACACCGAGGCGACGGTGGATCTGTGCCGTCTTGCGGGACTTAAAACCTGCGGACTCTGTTGTGAGATCATGAGAGAGGACGGCACGATGATGCGAACCGGAGAGCTTCGGGAACTCGCAAAAAAGTGGAATCTCACCTTTATCACGATCAAGGATCTTCAGGAATATCGAAAGATCCATGACATCCTTGTTGACCGCGTGACCGTGACAAAGATGCCGACGAAATACGGCGAGTTTACGGCTTACGGTTATGTGAATCGCTTAAATGGAGAGCATCATGTCGCACTCGTGAAGGGCGAGATCGGAGACGGGGAGGATGTGCTCTGTCGGGTTCATTCAGAATGTCTGACCGGAGATGTGTTTGGATCTCTGCGCTGTGACTGTGGACAGCAGTTTGCATCGGCGATGACGCAGATTGAGAAAGAGGGACGCGGAATTCTGCTCTACATGCGTCAGGAGGGACGCGGAATCGGTCTGATCAATAAGCTCAGAGCCTATGAGCTTCAAGAGCAGGGGATGGATACGCTTGAGGCAAATCTGGCACTTGGATTTGGCGGGGATGAGAGAGAATATTACATTGGCGCGCAGATTCTTCGGGATCTCGGCGTAAAGAGCCTGAATCTTTTGACGAATAATCCAGACAAGGTTTACCAGTTAGAAGAATTTGGAATGAAGATCAACAAACGAGTGCCGATTGAGATGCAGGCAACGCGCTATGACCGTTTTTATCTCAAGACAAAACAGCAGAGAATGGGACATCTGTTAAATATTTAATGAGATAAAACGACGAGACGATGAGAAATTAGAAAAATTAAAGAAATCCGAAGAATTAGCCAAAATAGAAAGTTTAGAAAAACAAGAAGTTCAAAGAAACAAAAATCAGAACGAAAACCAGAATAAAAAAGCAATGAAAAAATGAATGAAATAAAAAACTTGCGAAAACAAGAAAAAATGAAGAAAACAAGAAAGTGAAATGGAGGAAACAATCATGAGAGTACTGGAAGGAAAAGTAGTAGCAGAGGAAATTCGTGTGGGAATCGTAGCAAGCCGTTTCAATGAGTTTATCACAAACAAACTTGTCGGTGGTGCACTCGACGGTCTCAAACGTCACAACGTGGACGAGGCGCAGGTCGATGTCGCGTGGGTGCCGGGGGCATTTGAGATTCCACTGATCGCATCGAAGATGGCAAAGAGCGGAAAGTACGATGCGGTCATCTGTGTGGGCGCTGTGATCCGTGGAAATACAAGCCATTACGACTATGTGTGCAACGAGGTGTCAAAGGGAATCGCGAACGTATCTCTGGACAGTGGAATTCCGGTTCTGTTCGGCGTCCTGACAACAGAAAATATTGAGCAGGCGATTGAGCGTGCGGGAACAAAGGCAGGAAACAAGGGATATGACTGTGCGCTGAGTGCGATTGAGATGGTAAATCTGATTCGCGAGATTGAAAAATAGGAAGAAATCGTGAGATAATGAAAAACAGCGAAAAATAGCGGAAATCATGATATCGTGATATAATGGAGGGAGTCGGAGTCAGAAAACCGGCTCCCTTTTGCTGTTTGCAGGGCGTGTGAAAGGTAACAAACAATTTGCCAGTGGAGAGGAGATACAAAGAAATGGTCTCGTTGAGTACCTTGTGTTATATAGAAAAAGACGGTCAGTATCTGATGTTGCACCGGACCGTCAAAAAGAATGATGTGAATAAGGATAAATGGATCGGAGTTGGCGGGCATTTTGAGGCGGATGAGAGTCCGGAGGAGTGTGTGCTTCGAGAAGTTCGCGAGGAGACGGGATACACGCTGACTTCGTGGAAGTATCGTGCGATTGTGACATTTGTCTCTGGAGATGGTGAGACAGAGTATATGTCGCTGTTCACCGCGGATGCATTTACGGGGGAGCCGATTGCGTGCGACGAGGGTGAGCTTGCGTGGGTTGACAAGGAGGAAGCAGTCAAGCTGAATATCTGGGAGGGAGACAAAATTTTCTTCCGTCTCTTGAATGAGCGTTCCGACTTTTTCTCACTCAAACTTGTCTATGATGGGAAGGGTGGATTGGTGTCCGCTTCGCTCGACGGACAGGAGATGGAACTTTTTGATGTGCTCGATGAAAAGACCGGGGAGAAGACCGGAGTCCGCAGGGAGCGGGGCGTCGCCCATCGGGATGGAAGTCCGCACGGAACGGCTCATATCTGGGTGGTTCGCCCGAATGCAAATGGCGGATGCGGATATGAGGTGCTTCTTCAGAAACGAAGTGAGCAGAAAGATTCGTACCCGGGATGCTATGACATCTCGTCAGCAGGACATTTGTCGGCAGGGGAGGAGTATCTGCCGACGGCGGTGCGCGAGCTGAGAGAGGAACTTGGAATTGAAGCGACAGCCGACCAGCTCCATTTTATCGGGATGCATCAGGCAAAAAGCGAGGCGGTTTTCCACGGACAGCCGTTTAAAGATCATGAAATCAGCGCAGTCTATCTGTATCAGGAGCCGGTTCGGATCGAAAATCTGAAACTCCAGAGCGAGGAAGTCGAGAGTGTGCGGTGGATGGATTATCAGGAGTGCCTGGAAAAGTTGAAGGCAGGGGAACTCAAGAGTTGTATTCGGCTTGATGAGTTTGAAATGATAGGAAAAGCGTTGGGGTGTTGAGAAATGCTCCTCAGACGGGCAAAGGCACGCAAACACGTTCGCACTCCGGCTTTCAACGTAGCGGTGCATAAGGTCGCAAAGTACGCGACCTAAGCACCGACGTTTCAAACGGGTTTGCTTTGCCTTACCCGCCTTGCGTCGCCGTAACGTTCAAGTCGACGCGATGAGGGGATATCTACTCTGAGTTATATCGCTTTGGAACAGGTGGACAAAAAAATTAAAAAACTTACGTCCGAATAATTTAGGAAGAAGAGAGGAAAAAGAAACGATGTGTACAGCAGTAACCTACCAGACAAAAGATTTTTATATGGGACGGACTTTGGATTATGAGTTTTCTTACGGGGATGAGGTGACGATCACACCGAGAAAATATGGATTTGCGCTCCGCCATCCGCACAGAGATTTGCAGGAAAATATTTTCCACACAAAATATGCGATGATTGGAATGGCACATGTGGCGGGGACGTATCCACTCTACTACGATGCGATCAATGAGAAAGGGCTTGGAATGGCAGGACTGAACTTCGTCGGAAATGCTGTTTACCAGGAGGAAAAAGAGGGAAAAGACAATATCACGCAGTTTGAGTTTATCCCGTGGATTCTCGGAAGTTGCGCAACGCTTGGGGAGGCAAAGACTTTGCTTTCTCGTATCAATCTGACGAAGACCCCGTTCAGTGAGGGGCTTCCGACGGCTTCCCTGCACTGGATCATTGCGGATGCGAGCGGGGCGATCACCGTGGAGTCGATGAGTGATGGGCTTCACATCCATGACAATCCGGTCGGTGTGCTGACGAACAATCCGCCGTTTGAACAGCAGATGTTTCAGCTGAACAACTATATGTATCTCTCCCCGAGACAGCCGGTCAACCAGTTTTCTGAGAAACTTGCGCTTCAGACATACAGCCGAGGCATGGGAGCACTCGGACTTCCGGGAGATCTCTCATCGATGTCCCGATTTGTGCGAGTTGCGTTTACAAAGATGCATGCAGTTTCTGGAGATTCCGAGAAGGAGAGCGTCAGCCAGTTTTTCCATATTTTGGGATCGGTGGATCAGCAACGTGGATGCTGTGAGGTTGCAGATGGAAAATATGAGATCACGCTCTATACTTCCTGTTGCAATGCGAGCAAGGGAATTTATTATTACACAACATATGAAAATCACCAGATTACGGCAGTTCATATGCACCGGGAAAATCTGGATGGAAAGGATCTGATCCGTTATCCGTTGATCATGGGAGAGCAGATCCTTGATCAGAACTAGAGCAACAGTTGATTTCTGCTCCGATAAACAGGATACAGATGCAAAAGTAGAGCCAGAGCATCAGCAGAACGATTGCCGTCAGGCTTCCGTACATGTACGAGAAGTTGCTGAAATTTGAAAAGTATAATGAGAAGCCGTATGAAAATCCCAACCAACATACGGTGGAAAACAAGGCCCCGGGAATCTGATTTCGGGGCTTTTGATGTTTGGTCGGAATAATCGAATAGAGTCCCACGAAAAATGCGAAGAACAGAACGAGAGCCGTCAGATTTCGCAGACTGATAACATCGGTCAGCAGGGGATTCAAAAATGGGAACAGGCGCACGGTCAGAGCGTGAATCGCATTTCCGAGGACGAGGAGCACGAGGGAAAAAACGCAGACTGCCATGAGAATCAGCGTGTAGAACGAGCAGATCAGACGGCGGAGAAGATAACTGCGCTTTTCTGTGATCCCATAGATTCGATTCAGTCCGCGCTCAATGCTGAGCATTCCGCGGGCGGAAGACCAGAGCGTCGAGACTGCGGAGAGTGAGAGAATCGTTCCCGGGGACTTGATATAGAGGTCGTCGACAATCCCGACAACGAGGGAGTCGAGCATGTTTGGCATGATTTTCACAAGGAGTGTCAGCAAGTCAGACTTGTTGACATTGGGGATGAACTGGAGCGTTGTCAAAAGCAACATAATAAATGGAAAAAAAGCGATCACGATAAAAAAGGATGCCTGAGCCGCGTAGACGGTGACTTCATCCTCCGTGTATTTCTTCCATATTTTCCAGATTCGTTTAAATAACAGGATCAGATTGATTATCATAAATAAATTACTCCGGTGATCGCTGGCACTTGAAGATGTATGTGCCATTTGTATTACTTGTATTGTATGTATTACATTATCAGTATTATATTATCATGAGAAGAAAAAAAGTACAAGAATTCCCATCGATTCCCACAAATTGCAGATAAAAAGAATTCAGAAGAGATTCCGATGACGAAGATCCAAACAAATGAGATCCAAATAAATAAGATCCAAATAATAAGATCCAGATAAGACTCAGATAACAATCGTAGCTAGATTTTTTATGCATGCGGTGGTATACTGATGTTACTGTTCAGTAGGCACTTTTGGAACCGAAAGTGCCGTAAGATAACGTTGTGGTAGCGGGAATTTGCCGTATTTAAATGCGAAGCCACGGCAAATTCCGTTACTGGGCACGTATGCGTGAACAGTAACATACTGATAACGCTGTATTTTTTTTAATACAGTTTAGACACTTTGTTATGGTTCATGGGGAAATATTTTCGGAAAGATTTTTGGGAGAAAAAATACCGGGTGAATTGTAACGATATTTTTACTGGAGGGTTGTAGGTTATGAAGCGATTGCTGAAGTACTTAAAAGAGTACCGGCGTGAGAGTATTCTTGCACCGCTGTTCAAAATGCTGGAAGCCAGCTTTGAACTCTTTGTCCCGCTCGTCATGGCACAGATCATCGACGTCGGCATCCGCGATCAGAACGGAAGCTACATCGTGAAGATGGGCGGACTTTTACTGCTTCTCGCTGCAATCGGACTCACCTGCTCTCTGACGGCGCAGTATTTTGCTGCAAAGTCGGCGGTAGGAGTCTCGACAGCGCTGAGAAGAGATTTATTTAAACATATTGGAACGTTGTCGTACAGTGAGCAGGATACGATGGGAACGGCGACGCTGATCACGCGAATGACGAGTGATATTAACCAGGTGCAGTCCGGACTGAATCTGGCACTGCGTTTGCTTCTGCGTTCCCCGTTCATCGTCTTCGGTGCGATGGTCATGGCATTTACAGTCAATGTAAAGGCAGCGCTTGTATTTGTTGTTGCAATCCCGGCGCTGAGTGTCGTAGTCTTCGGCATCATGCTTGTGAGCATGCCTCTTTACAAGAAGGTACAGCGTCAGCTCGACAGCGTAACCCGCTCGACGAGAGAGAACCTGACCGGTGTGCGCGTTATCCGTGCATTCAACCGTCAGGAGGATGAGATCAAGAACTTCGATCAGGAGAACAGCCTGCTTGTTGATATGCAGGTCTTTGTCGGAAAGATTTCCGCAATGATGAATCCGGTGACCTATGTGATCATCAACGGTGCGACGATCGCGATCGTCTGGATTGCCGGAAAACAGGTAAATCAGGGCATTATCACTCAGGGTCAGACGGTGGCTCTCGTCAACTACATGTCCCAGATCCTTGTTGAGCTGATCAAGATGGCAAACCTGATCGTCTCGATCTCCAAGGCTCTCGCGTGTGCAAACCGTGTCAACAAGGTCTTCGATACGGAGAGCAGTATCAAGGAAGTGCCGAACGCAAAGACGGCAGATTCTGCAAAATCCGAGAAAGAGGACATCGATGCTGTTGTCTTCAATCATGTAGATTTTGCGTATAAAAATGCAAAAGAGGATTCCCTCACCGACATCAATCTGACCGTGAAGTGCGGACAGACGATCGGTGTCATCGGAGGAACAGGTTCCGGAAAATCGTCACTTGTCAACCTGATTCCGCGTTTCTACGATGTGCGTCAGGGAAGTGTGAGCATCGATGGTGTGGATGTGCGCGAGTATGCACTCAAAGATCTGCGTGATCGCATCGGTGTCGTTCCGCAGAAGGCGGTTCTGTTTGAGGGAACGCTCCGCGAAAATATGAGATGGGGCAAGAAGGATGCGACGGATGAGGAGATCTACCGCGCACTCGACATTGCTCAGGCGAGAGAGTTCGTCGATGGAAAGGGCAAGGGTCTGGATCTGTTCATTGAGCAGAACGGACGAAATCTCTCCGGCGGTCAGCGCCAGCGTCTGACGATTGCGCGTGCGCTTGTCAGAGATCCTGAGATCCTGATTATGGATGACAGTGCCTCCGCACTCGACTTTGCGACGGATGCAAAACTTCGCCATGCAATTCGGGAGAACACGGACGGCATGACGGTCTTTATCGTCTCTCAGCGTGCGACGACGATCAAGAATGCCGATCAGATCGTTGTTCTCGACGATGGCAAGATGGCAGGCTGTGGCACTCATGCAGAGCTTCTTGAATCCTGTGAGATTTACCGGGAGATCTGTCTGTCCCAGCTTTCCAAAGAGGAGGTGAAGTGAGATGGCAAAGCAGAAATTTGATTTTGGAAAACACAAATCCACACTCAAGCGGATTTTAAATTACATTGGTATTTACAAATGGCTGGTTCTGTTATCTCTTGTGCTCGCCGGAGTGACGGTAGCGACAACGCTGTACGCCCCGATTCTGATCGGTAACGGCGTGGATTTGATTGTCGGGCAGGATCAGGTCGATTTTGCAGGACTTTTTGCAATTCTCAGAAAAGTTGCGATTGTGATCTGCATCACCGCAGGTGCACAGTGGCTGATGAACCACATCAACAACCAGATCACCTTCCATGTGGTAAAGGATATCCGTACCAAGGCATTCAACCATCTTGAGGAGCTTCCGCTGTCCTATCTGGATTCTCATCAGGACGGTGATATCATCAGCCGAATCATCGCGGACATTGACCAGTTCTCCGATGGACTTCTGATGGGCTTTACCCAGCTGTTTACCGGTGTGCTGACGATCCTTGGAACGCTCGGTTTCATGCTGGTTGTCAACCCGCTGATCACGGTTGTCGTGGTACTGGTAACCCCGCTTTCTCTCTGTGTTGCAAGCTACATCGCAAAGAAGACGTTCTCGATGTTCAAGCTCCAGTCTCAGACGAGAGGTGAGATGACCTCGCTCGTCAATGAGATGATCGGAAATGAGAAGGTTGTGCAGGCGTTTGGCTATGAGGATGAGGCGCAGGAGCGCTTTGAGGAGATCAACTCCCGTCTTCAGAAATGCAGTTTGCGCGCGATTTTCTTCTCCTCGATCACAAACCCGGCAACGCGTTTCGTCAACAGCATGGTGTATGCGAGTGTCGGTGTCGTCGGTGCTTTTGCGGCGATCCGCGGAATGCTCAGTGTCGGTCAGCTCTCAATTTTCTTGAGTTATGCAAACCAGTACACCAAGCCGTTCAACGAGATCTCCGGCGTTGTCACCGAGCTTCAGAATGCACTCGCGTGTGCAGCCCGTGTGCTTGAGCTCATCGACGAGCCGGCATTCAAGGCAGAGGATGCAGATGCCGTGACACTCGATCAGATCGATGGAAGCGTCAAGCTCGACCATGTAAAATTCTCCTATGTGCCGGAAGTTCCGTTGATTGAGGATCTGAACCTTGATGTCAAGCCGGGTCAGAGAATCGCACTTGTCGGACCGACCGGATGTGGAAAGACGACGATCATCAACCTGCTGATGCGTTTCTATGACGTAAATGGTGGCTCGATCAAGGTATCGGGAACGGACATCCGCCATGCGACGAGAAAGAGCCTGCGTGCAAGCTACGGCATGGTGCTTCAGGAGACCTGGCTGAAGTCCGGCACGATCCGCGAGAACATCTGCTACGGAAAGCCGGATGCAACCGAGGAGGAGATGATCAATGCGGCAAAATCCGCCCATGCACACAGCTTTATCAAGCGTATGCCACAGGGATACGATACGGTGATCTCTGAGGACGGCGGAAACCTGTCTCAGGGTCAGAAACAGCTTCTGTGTATCGCGCGCGTGATGCTCTGCCTGCCTCCGATGTTGATTCTCGATGAGGCAACCTCGTCGATCGATACAATGACCGAGATCCGAATCCAGAAGGCATTCGCGACAATGATGCAGGGAAGAACGAGCTTCATCGTTGCTCACCGTCTGTCGACGATCCGCGAGGCCGATGTGATCCTCGTGATGAAGGATGGCCATATCATTGAGCAGGGCAACCATGAGAGCCTGCTCGCAAAGAATGGATTCTATGCGACGCTGTATAACAGCCAGTTTGCAAATTGATGAGAGCCATGATGTTGTGATGATTATGGCAGTGTGATGAGTCAAGTCAGCGCTTGCAAAGACTTGGCGCGTAATGATTATAATGGTGTTGATTTCGCTCCAGAAGTGAGTAAGTTCCTGCAAACCCGTGTGAATCGTCGGTACTTAGGTCGTGTATTTTACGACCTTATGTACCGTTACGATGAACCCGGAGTGAGAACGAGTTTGCAGAACTTTGCTCACTGGCGGAGCGTTTATTAGTTTCTTATAACGACAGCTATCTAATTGTGACGATTACTTGAACAGTTAGATGACTGTCGTTTGTTTTTTAACAAACATAGATTTCTTGCACTTGTTAATGATAAAAAATAAACAAAAGTGCATAAAACCTATAACGCGGTGCGCATTTTCCATATTAGACGCAAAGTGCATCTTCTCCTATACTTATTTTCAGAAAAAACGGACAGGCCAAACCGATTTTTTGGACAAGCAAGGGTTGTTCCTGAGACCTGTTTTTGAAAGGAGAAGAGTCCGGATGAGAGAAGAGGAGAATTACAGCTACAAGACCCCGTCATCCCAGCTGGTGAAGATTGCGGAGATTGCTTCCCACTACAAAGGGAGACCGGAGATGCTGATGAAGGTGATTACAAAGGTTCAAAAGATTGAACCGGCATTTTCTGCATCAGTTGCCTCCGTAATTGCGCGAGAGATGGATATCCCGCAGACACAGGTGTACAGTTTCGTCACGTTCTATGCGATGCTTTCCGTAAAACCGCGCGGAAAATATGTGATCCGCATGTGCAAGAGTGCTCCGTGCCATGTGCGCGGTGCAAAGGAGATTGTTCGAGCACTCGAAGATCTGCTTCAGATCAAGATGGGTGAGACGACGGAGGATCGGAGATTTACGCTTGAGTATTGTCCGTGCCTCGGTGTGTGTGAGCAGTCTCCGGCAATCATGATCAACGAGAAGGCTTACGTCAATCTGACACCGGAGAGTGTCCGGGATATCGTGAAGCGGTACATCCGCGGGGAGGTGTAGGAGATGGAAGAGCGACAGATTCTTTTGAGAAATCGTGGAAAAATCAATCCGAGAAAGGCATCCGAGTACATCGCGACCGGCGGATATGAGGCGCTCAAGCGGGCACTCTCGATGACGGGCGCGGAGATCATCGAGGAACTTCGCCTTGCAGGACTTCGCGGACGCGGAGGTGCGGGCTTCCCGACGTTTCGCAAGATCCAGTTCGCCTATGATGCTCCGGGCGATGTGAAGTACATCGTCTGCAACGCCGATGAGGGTGAGCCGGGAACAAACAAGGACCGTATTCTTCTCTCCTGTGATCCGTGTGCCGTCTTTGAGGGAATGGCAATTGTGGCAAAGGCAGTCAATGCTCATGTCGGATTTATTTATCTGAGAGCAGAGTACGCCTACCTCGTTCCGGTGCTTGAGGCAGCTCTCGAGACTTCGAGAGAGGAACATTGTCTGGGAACGAACATTATGGGAAGCGGATTCGACTTTGACATCAAGCTCCGCTCCGGTGCAGGTGCTTATGTCTGCGGTGAGGAGACCGCACTCTTTGAGTCGATCGAGGGAAAACGAGGAGAGCCGAGATTCCGCCCGCCGTTTCCGGGTATCTCCGGTCTGTTTGGAAAGCCGACGGTGCTCAACAACGTCGAGACGCTTGCAAACATCGCACCGATCTTTCGAAATGGCTGGGAGTGGTACCGCACGATCGGAACGGACAACAGCCCGGGCACAAAGCTGTTTACGGTCTGTGGAAATGTCAAGCGCCGTGGCGTTTTCGAGTTCCCGATGGGAATCAATTTAAAGGATCTGATCTATGAGGTCTGCGGTGGAATGGAGGAAGGCCGCGAACTGCTTGCCGTACAGACAGGTGGTGCATCCGGCGCAATCATCAATGCATCCCAGATCGACATGACGCTCGACATCGATCAGGTGTCAAACTCCGGCGGTCGTCTCGGATGTGGAACAATCCTTGTGATGGATGACCGCAACTGTATCATTGATATTGTGCGAAACAACCTGGAATTCTTCAAGGATGAGTCCTGCGGAAAGTGTACACCGTGCCGGGAGGGCGGTACGCGACTCTATCAGCTGATCTGCAAGATTGCGGAGGGACGCGGAAGCATCAAAGACATTGAGACGATTGAAGATCTGGCAGAGACAATGCGTTTAACCGCACTGTGTGGACTTGGTCACTCCACCGCAGTTCCGGTGACGAGCAGTATCCAGAACTTTTATTCCTGTTACTTACGTCATATTGACCGGGAGTACTGCCATGTGTGCAGTGAGGAGGACGATGCGGTATGATTAATCTGACAATAGATGGAGAAGCGATTGCGGTAGAGGAGGGAACGACGATCTTAGAGGCAGCCAGAAGGCTCAACGTTCACATTCCTACGCTCTGCCATCATGAAGATCAGGCTGTCAAGGCAGTCTGCCGAATCTGTGTGGTCGAGGTCGAGGGACAGCGCCTTCTGCCGACGGCATGCAGTATGCCGGTTTCAGAGGGAATGGTCGTAAAAACGGCATCCCCGAAAGTCATCAAGGCGAGAAAGAACATCATGGAGCTGATTCTTGCAAGACATCCGCAGGATTGTCTCGTCTGCTCCAAGAATGGAAAATGTCAGCTTCAGAAAGTGGCGCGCGACTTAAATATGAACCGCCCGAACCGCTATGAGCGCGATGTGAGAGAGAGTCGATTTGACGACTCGTCGCCGTCGATTGTCCGCGATATGAGCAAGTGTATTCTCTGCGGACGCTGTGTCGAGGCGTGCACAAAAGGACAGGGCATCACGGTTATGGCAAAGGAGAACCGCGGATACGGAACCTCAGTCGTTCCGCCGTATGGCAAGAAGCTCGTCGATACCTGCTGTGTCAACTGCGGTCAGTGCATTCAGGTCTGCCCGGTCGGCGCACTCTCGATCCGCGACAATACAGATGAGGTCTATGACCAAATCGCAAAGGGAAAACACGTTGTCGCTCAGATTGCTCCGTCAGTGCGCATCACGCTCGCAGAGTCTCTCGGCTATGCCCCGGGCACGGTGACGACAGGAAAGATCATCCACGCGATGAGAAAGATCGGATTTTCCAAGGTCTTTGACTCGGATTTCACTGCCGATTTAACGATTATGGAGGAGGGAACGGAGTTCTTAAATCGCTTGAAAAACGGCGGCACCCTTCCGATGATGACTTCGTGCTGTCCGGCATGGGTGAAGTACTGTGAGACTTACGGCTATGAACAGCTCTCTCATCTCTCAAGTGCGAAATCCCCTCAGCAGATGTTCGGCGCGGTGATCAAGACGTACTATGCGAAGAAGGCAGAGATCGACCCGAAGGAGATTTGCAGTGTCTCCGTCATGCCGTGTACCGCAAAGAAATTTGAGTGCAAGCGTTCGGAGATGTGCGACAGCGGTTATCAGGATGTCGATATCTCGATCACCGTTGAGGAGCTTGCCAAGATGATCCGCACCGCGGGAATTCATTTCGATGATCTCGAGGATCAGGAATTTGACAGCCCGTTCGGTCTCGGAAGTGGAGCAGGTCAGATCTTTGGAACGACCGGCGGTGTGATGGAGGCAGCCCTGCGCACGGTCTATGAGGTTGTGACCGGAGAAACTTTACCGCGACTTGAGTTTGACCAGGTGCGTGGAACCGAGGGAATCCGTGAAGCGGAGATTGATCTCAACGGAATGAAGGTTCGCGTCGCAATTGTTCATGGTCTGAGCAATGCAAAAAAGGTGCTTGATGAGGTCAAGGCGGGAACTTCCCCGTACCACTTCATCGAGGTCATGGCGTGCGAGGGCGGATGCATCGGAGGTGGCGGAAATGCGCCGAAGACGCGCCGGATTCTTGCAGAGAGAAGACGTGCGATCTATGAGGAGGACAGAAACCTGCCGATCCGCAAATCCCATGAGAATCCGTATGTGCAGAAACTTTACGAGGAGTATCTTGGCGAACCGCTCGGTGAGCGTTCCCATAAACTGCTCCACACGACGTATCACAGCCGGAGAGATTTACTCAGATAAGATATTTTATACTAGATATTTTATATTATAAGAAATAATGAAATTAAGATGGTAGTATAATAAGAAGATAATAATATAATAAGAAGAGATAAGCGCAATCATAAGCGCAATCACGATTATAAAAAATACAAAAGAAAGAGGGGAAGAGAGAAGATGAATGAACGGCAACTGCGTTACCTTGAGACGATTGCAGAGCAGGGAAGCATCCAAAAGGCTTCCTCTCTGCTCAAGCGCGATGCCTCGACCTTAAATCGAGTTGTCAGGTCCGTGGGGGAAGAACTTGGAGTTACGCTGTTTCGGCGCAGTCACAGTGGGGTTGTGCCGACACCTGAGGGAGAGGTCGTTCTGACGTTTGGCAGAAAGATTCGAGAGATCTTTATGGAGATCCGCACACTCGGGAACATCGAGACTTCCTACATGCGCGAGTGGACGGAGAGCGATGTCCGCTATCTGATTGAGATTCGTCAGCAGAAAAACATTTCCCGGGCAGCAGATGAACTTTTTATTGCCCAGCCGTCGTTGAGTCAGGCGGTGATTCAGATCGAGGAGAGCCTCGGAATCTCACTGTTTTTGAGAACGAGTGAGGGAGTCGAGGAGACGATGGCGGGAAGCATCATTCTCGATCAGCTTGAGCGGGTGCAGGCATTTTCGCGTCAGATGCGCGTGGAGCTTGAGGCGTATCAGCAGATGAAAAAGGGGATTCTGACAGTGGGAATCCCGGTTAATCTCGCTGCCTATGTGCTTCCAGCAGTGCTTCCGGAGTTCTCGGAACTCTATCCGGGAATTCAGGTCAAGTTCCGCGAGAACAACTCGTTGGAGCTTGAGCGTCTGCTGTTTCAGAAGAAAGTCGATTTCTGCGTGATGCATTTTCAGGAGGAGTCCCCGGGACTTCAGTATGAAAAGTTTCTCGAAGACCCGTTTTATCTGGTGCTTCCGATGAGCTGGCACGGCAGATTTCCATTTCAGAAGAATCAACCGCTGACGGCGGTTCAGATCTCACTGCTCGCGCAGGAACCGTTTATCCTCGTCGAGAGCAGGCAGAAACTGCGTCTCGTCGGAGACCAGATTCTGAATCGCGCGGGAATCATCCCGGATGTGAGATACGTCTCAAAGAGCATGGAGACGACGAAGCGTCTTGTCGCAGCGGGACTCGGGGCAACCTTCCTCCCGCGCTCGTATTTGACTCTGTTTTCGGGAACGGAGGGGCTTGAGTATTTCCCGATCGACCGGAGCATGCACGCGCTCTGGCAACTTGTGGCGGCATACCGAAAAGAAGAAGAACTTCCGCTGAGTGCAAGAAAATTTCTTGAGATCTCGAAGCGGGAGATGGAAAAGGGACTGTGAGAGCAGTTCCTTTTTTATATGATAGGAAATTGCGTCCTATCATATAAAAAATGCTCCGCAAGTCCCTGACAAGAGCGATATGATATTTTCACAAAGAAAGCGTGAACAAAAACGACACAAATGCACACAATACATAACAAAATAGAAAAAACAACAAAAAGATGTTAAAAAAGTGCTAAGAAAGCTAAAAAAGTCCTGTATCATTTGTAAAAAATATATGATACAATAAAACCTATCAGGCCTGAAAAGTGAAAAACGTACAAGAGAGGAGAAGGGACTGTGAAAAAAACAGGGGGAAACAACAGTCACAAGAATCTTGGAAAAGTCCGCAGACAGACTGCTTCTGCAATGGCAGCGGTACTGACGGCAACGAGTATTCTTCCGGCTTATGCATGGACAGCACCGAAGGGAGCATCCAAGTATAACTGGTACATCATGGATACGGACGAGAATATTGACGATGAGGATGAGGACACCTACGCCACATCGTCAAACGCTTCGAAAGCGACGGCATCAAATGCATCATCTGGCAAAGCGACAGCATCAAATGCGACAGCATCGAATGCAACGGCATCAAATGCACTTGCAATGGCAGTTCGCTCGTTTAACAGACCGGTTCAGTTTGTGGATGAAAACGGGAATGTGATTGAGGGGGATGAAAAGAACATTCCGGAGACATCTTCAAGCTACCCATATCTGAGTCAGACAAAAGAGCGCACGAAGGGAGGAATTGATCTTTCGGATTACGGATATGTGGAAAATGAATATTTTCTTGCTGGAACTGCCAATGTTTATCAGGCGCAGGGAAGCAAGCTTGCGACAAAGAGCGATGCAGATTATGTAGACCGCGTGATTGTCTTTAAACCGGAAAATCCAGATGATTTTAACGGAACCGTCTATGTGGAGATTCTGAATGCGAGCAGTGGGGTTGACCTTCCGGATATCTGGCGAAGAAGCTATGAGTATTTTATGCGGGAGGGGTGTATTTATGTCGGCATAACTTCCAAGAGTGGAAACGTAGATGCCCTGAAGAAGTTTGACAAAGACCGTTACAAAGCGCTCAAATGGACGAACAATGGAATTATCTGGGATATTCTTGGCCAGGTTGGCGCAGAGTTAAAGAGAGACGGATCTACTCTTTTATATGGAGAGAACGGGAATGGAGCAGATGCCTGCTATCTGATCGGTCAGTCACAGTCGGGATTTTATGTCAATACCTTTAACAATTATTTTGGAGAGGCAAACTATTTAGTCGATCCGGAGTATACCGATGCAATCGAAACAGGAGAAGATGTGGATGACCTCTATAAGGAGGGCGCAGATCACATCTATGATGGTATCTTAAATGTTGTCGGCGGTGCAGCTGCGATGCCGGTGGACATTGATAAGGGAAGTTTCCAGTTTGGTGTGCCGAATAAGGCATCTAGGATTCCGTTCATTCTTCTTGTCGGAGAGAATGATTATAACCCGAGTGTAGTCAGAAAAGATTCTGATGAGCCGGAAGTGGATATGTATCGCCACTACGTCTTTGCAGGCGGTGCACATTCAAGCAAGATCTTCCTCCCGGATATGAAAGATGAGATCCAGATGAAGGCAGGAAGACCGGCAGGGGATTATGTTGCATTCAAGAAAGATGCCAAGACGGGACGCCCGAATACGAACACCGATCTTGATATGGATGTGTTTGTCAATGCGGCACTTCACAATCTTGATGAGTGGGCAAACGGAAGCGAGGTGGCTCCTTATGGCCCGACGACGGATGAAGTCCATGGAAAAATGGTTTCTTCCGGATATTTCAGCATGTTTGTTCCGGATCGTGATGAAAATGGAAATATGGACAGCGGAATCCTTTCTCCTCAGGTGAGTGTTCCGGTTGGAGCATATTACGGTGGTGCAAACGGAGCGTACAGCACCGATGGCGGTTCGATGGTCTACTTTGATGATGAGACACTGGGGGATCTCTACACGGATCGGGAAGATTATCTGGAAAAATATGCAGAGGCACTTGATGAGGCGATCGCAGAAGGCTGGATTCTCGAGGAAGACCGCGAGCGCATGATGAAGCATGCGGAAAATGAGCCGATCTTCGGAAATCCGGGAAGTGATGACGAAGAGATCGAGGATTCCATGAAGAGTGCTCCGACTGTTGCAGAGAAGAATCGTGTACAGCAGACAGCCGGAAATATTTCTTATACAGACGCTGAGTACCAGCTGGGTGGAAAGGCAAATGTATATGGAATTCAGAGAGAAAACAGCCTGTATCGCCGTAGAATGTACCGCATGGATTACACAAATTACGCCCGCGTTTGTGTCCCTGAGAATTTTAAGGGTGAGGTTGTGGTTGATCTGATTCTCGATGGAGAACAGGACCGGGATGTCTCCTCTTACATGAAGGCTGGAAAGACCTATGTTGGAATTACGGCAGATCCATCTTCCGCAAAGGCGAAGGGGGGAAACTGGGAGATCTTGAGCAACAATAAGGGTGAGACAAAACGGACAGAGCTTGGACTCAGATGGGATATTATCAGCCAGACAATCACTGCTATTCGAGACGGTGGTTTTGACGAGGCAGTTTCCGGAGATGAGGACACGTTAAAGATCGTTCTTGGACTGGACAGCAAGGAGAGAGACCTTGTCTATACCTATCAGCAGATGTTTGAAAAGTTTGACGCATATTCTGTGGAAGCAATGAGTCTTGGAAAGAATGCGAAACTGACTGCGATGAACGAACTGGATCAGTCTCTGGCAGATAAGGGAACGGAGACAGGACTCTGGTCTTCTGTGATCCAGTATCAGGAGAACGGAAGCGGGGAACCGGTAATCGGAGCAACCGCAAAAGACATTATCGAGAAAGATGGAAAGTATTTTAAGGATTCCAATGGAAATGGAGTTCTGGATGCATATGAGGACTGGAGACTTGATGCGGAGACGAGAGCGAAAGATCTTGTCGCTCAGATGAGTATTGATGATAAGATTGGCATGATGTTTAACAATTCGAGAGGAATGGGCATCAATGCAAAAGAGAAGGATTCCACAGGACTTTTAGATGAGACGGAGAAGAAGGGAGATACCTCAATCTTCGGTCAGACGGAGACTCTTGGAACAACTGCGACCATCGAGGAACTCAAACTGCGTCATTTTATTCTGAGACAGAATCCGGAGCCGGAAGATATGGCAAGCTGGATCAATCAGATGAACTATGTGGCTGAGGGGACAGATCTTGGTATTCCGGTGCTTGTAAGTTCAAATTCCAGAAATGAGAATGGACAGATGACATTTGGAATGAACGACGCGTCAGGTGTATTTTCCACCTGGCCGGGAACGATGGGTCTTGCAGCGGCAGCGAAAGGCGATATTGCGTCTGGAAAGGATGCTTCTCTGATTTCCCAGTTTGCTGAGATCGGAAAGAGCGAGTGGAATGCCAGCGGTCTGAAAAAAGGCTACATGTATATGGTAGATACGATGACTGACCCGAGATGGCAGAGAACATATGGAACTTTTGGAGAAGATCCGAATTTCATCGCAGATGCGGCAGAACGTCTTGTAGTGGGCTTCCAGGGAGGCAGTGAGGGCGTACAGACGGATGGTGTTGCGCTGACGATCAAGCACTTCCCGGGCGGCGGAGCGAGAGAGAATGGTTTTGATCCGCATTACAAACAGGGTCAGTGGAATGTTTACCAGACGGAGGACAGTCTTCGCAAATATCATCTGCCGGGCTTTGAGGCAGCGGTGGATAACCATGTTTCCTCCATCATGCCGTATTATGCAAAACCGGCTCCTGATAAGAGCGAGACGCAGTACGATAAGAATGGCAAACAGCTGAGTATGCAGCAGGTTGGTTTTGCATTCAATAAGGAATTTATTCAGGGTCTCCTCAGAGACCAGATGGGTCACGAGGGCTATGTCAACAGTGACAGTGGTATTATCAATAACATGGCATGGGGAGTGGAAAAACTGGATGTTCCGGAGCGCGCCGCCTATGCAGTCAATGCAGGAACCGATATCATCGGTGACACGAATGATGTCTGGTCAATGAGGGAGGCTTATGAGCGTTCCGCAGATGGAAGCAAGAGTGATTACTATGACACACATGAGATCGCTTACGGTTTCACAAAGGACGAGGTAACCGTGACGGAGGAAGCGCTCAATCAGGCAAATGAGAGACTGCTGAAGGAAATGTTTGAGCTTGGTTTATTTGAGAATCCGTACCGTGATCCGAATGAGGCCAAGGCAACCGTGGATAACCCGGAAAACTGGGATGCGGCATATGAGGCACATCAGAAGTCCGTTGTCCTGTTGAAGAACAAAGAGAATATTCTTCCGCTTAGTGAGACCAAGCTTAGTGGAAAACGTGTTTATGTCGAGTATTTTGCCCAGAATGGCGGAAGTGCCCAGACCGAAGCACTGAGAAAGAATTTAGAGAGCAAGTACCAGATGACGCTGACGGATGATTACGCAAATGCAGATTACGCAATTCTGTTTGTAAATCCGAGTTCTGGAAATTACTTCTCTGCAACAGCTGGATATCTGGAGTTGGATATCTGCGATGGAAAGACTGTGCACAATGTCGATGAGGAAGGTCGTCCGGTTGCGGCAACCCATGAGGAGACCACGCTCAAAGATGCAGGTAAGATTCAGACGATTGCGGATGCTGTTCATGCGAATGGCGGTAAGGTGATTACGAATGTCAACTTTACACTTGCATGGCTCCTTGGAAATGTGGAGCCGTACTCCGATGCAGTTCTGGCAGGCTTTGATACCTATGCGGATGCAACGATGGATGTGATGACCGGCAAGTATCAGCCGAGCGGAAAAATGCCGATCACACTTCCGAAGAATGACGATGTGATCGCTGTCAATGCAGATGGCGTCTGTGTTTCCAGAAATGATGTTCCTGGATATGCGAAAGATCAGTATATGCCGGAAAGCATGAAGGACGAGAATGGAAAAGCCTATGCATATCGCGACAGCGAGGGTAATTATTATGAACTGAACTATGGTTTGACATATTCCTCTTCACCGGAGACTCCGGATAAGCCAGAAGAGCCGGAGAAGCCAGAGAATCCGGATCATGGAAACACTGGTGATAATGGCAATAGCAGCAACAGTGGAACAAACACCGGACATGGTGGCGGAAGCGGAAATGGAAGCGGAAGATCCCATACTTCCTCGACGGGAGTAAGTACGTCTGTGATTGCGGTAGCTGGAGACTGGATGAAGAATGAACAGGGAAGCTGGACATTCAAGATGACAGACGGAACAATGGCGAAATCAGCGTGGATTCCGATCAGTTGGAATGGTGCTGTTGAATGGTATTATTTTAATGAAGATGCGACAATGGCAGTCGGTTGGATTCAGCTTGACAGTCAGTGGTACTATCTCAGCGATGAGGAAGGAAATCGAGGCAGAATGTATACCGGCTGGCACGAGATTGGTGGAAAATGGTATTATTTCCATACGGAATCAGATGGAACTCGTGGTCGCCTCTTGACTTCGACGACGACCCCGGATGGATATCAGGTAGATGCAGACGGAGTATGGAACGAAAATAAGTAAATCATGAGGAACTCATAAGGAATTCATAAGGAACTCATGGGAGTTCCTCGAAAGGAAAACGGTTTTTTGCTGATAAAATGGATCAGTGAAAAACCGTTTTTTGTTGTTTGAATGGATTCTGGTAATAAAAAAATTACGTTAAAGTTTCTTAACAACCAAAGAATATTTCGAGATTTTGTGTTAAAATAGGGTCTCAATCTCAAAAGTGTCCATAAAATATAAAAAATAAGTACACAAAATGGGAGAAAGCTAAAAAAGAAAGGGCGCTCGAAAGAAAGAACGCGAAAAATGAATACGAAATGAGAGGAGAATGAGTTTGATCAGAGAGAAGACAAAATTACACGAAAAATTGCAGGAAGCTCTCAGCGCAGTACTTCCGATCATTGCGATTGTGCTGGTGCTCTGCTTTACGGTCGCTCCGATCTCGCCGGGAATTTTGCTGTGTTTCCTGTGCGGAGCGGTTTTGCTGATTGTCGGAATGATGTTTTTTACGTTGGGAGCAGAGATGTCGATGAGCCCGATGGGAGAGCGTGTCGGCTCAAGCCTGTCCAAGTGCCGGAGCCTTCTTGTGCTGACAGCGCTGACGTTTGCGCTCGGTTTTGTGATCACGATCTCAGAGCCGGATCTTCAGGTACTTGCGGGACAGGTGCCCTCGATCCCAAATATGACGCTGATTTTATCGGTGGCAATCGGTGTCGGGATCTTTCTTGCGATCGCCCTGCTTCGTATGCTTCTCGGCATTGCGCTTCCTCCGCTCCTCGTCGGCTGTTATGTCTTTGTCTTTCTTCTGGCGTCCCAGATTCCGAAAGATTTCATCGGTGTCGCGTTTGACTCGGGCGGAGTGACGACGGGACCGATGACCGTGCCGTTTATCCTCGCACTTGGAGCCGGTATCTCGGCAGTCCGCGGTGACCGCCATGCAACCTCCGACAGCTTTGGCCTCGTCGCTCTGTGTTCAGTCGGACCGATCCTTGCGGTGCTTCTTCTCGTGAAAATCTTTCAGCCGGAGAACAGTACATACGCGGTCACTCAGATTCATAGGGTTGCAGATTCTGTGGAACTGGCAGGAATGTTTATGGAAGAACTTCCGGAGTATCTGAAAGAGATTGCGGTTTCCCTGCTTCCGATCCTTGGATTTTTTGGACTTTTTCAGGTTCTTGTCTTGAAGATTGGCAAACGCTCATTGACGAGAATCGGAATCGGTCTTGTATACACCTATGTGGGACTGGTACTGTTTCTGACGGGGGCAAATGTCGGATTCATGCCGGCGGGAATATATCTCGGTGAGGTGCTTGCAAGTCTTCCGTATCGCTGGATTATCGTGCCGATCGGCATGTTGATCGGTTACTTTATCGTAAAAGCGGAACCGGCCGTCTATGTGCTCAATAAGCAGGTGGAGGAGATCACAGACGGAGCGATTCCGGCAAGTGCGATGGGCGCGAGCCTCTCGATCGGTGTGGCGTGCTCGGTTGGAATTGCGATGCTTCGCGTGCTCACGGGAATCCCGATTCTTTGGATTTTGATCCCCGGATATGGGATTGCGATCGGACTCTCGTTCTTTGTGCCGAAGATTTTCACCGCGATCGCATTTGACTCAGGTGGAGTTGCCTCCGGTCCGATGACTGCGACCTTTCTGCTTCCGTTAGCGCAGGGCGCGTGCAGTGCCGTGGGCGGAAATATCGTGCAGGATGCGTTTGGTGTGGTCGCAATGGTTGCGATGACACCGTTAATCACAATTCAGATTCTCGGTGTGATTTTTCAGCTCAAGAGCAAAAAGGCAAAGGGAAGAGCACCACTTCCGGCAGGTGCGACCGCTTGGGATTTGCTGGATGAGGATGCAATCATTGAGCTGTGAGTAGAGTGAGTAGAGTGGTAAACAAGAAAAATAACGGTGAACGAGAAAAATTTAAGTGAGAAGGAGATTGAAGATTGAAAATCTCCATCAAAAGTAAAATATGAGGGAGAGAACGTGCAGGAAAGTGAGGTGACCCCAGAAGATGAGCGAACTGTGCATGATGGTGACGATCACCAACCGGTCGATGTACCGGAAATTTCAGAATTTTTATCAGGAACAGGGACTTACCGTGTCCTTTGGAACCGTCGGTCGTGGAACCGCCGGCAATGAGACGCTGAATCTGCTTGGACTGGAGAACTCGGAGAAAGCGTTGATCTGGTCGTTTGTGACGGAGAATGTCTGGAAAAAGATCAAGATGGGACTTCAGACGAAAATGAGAATTGACCTTCCGGGAATGGGAGTGGTATTTATGATTCCGCTTTCAAGTATCGGAGGCAAGAGGGCGTTGCAGTTCCTTACGGAAAATCAAAATTTTGAGAAAGAGGAGGAGTCGACCTTGAAGGATACCAAATACGAGCTGTTGATTGCAATCTCCAATCAGGGCTATACGGAGATGGTGATGGATGCGGCGCGCAGTGCGGGAGCGTCCGGTGGTACGGTGATTCACGCAAAGGGAACAGGAATGGAGCGCGCGGAGCATTTCCTCGGGGTTGTGCTCGTCGCAGAAAAAGATGTCGTCCTGATTGTCGTGAAAAAAGAGCAGAAAAATGACATCATGCAGGCAATTATGAGAGATGCAGGTGTGAAGAGCAAGGCGGGAACGATCGTATTTTCTCTCCCGGTGACCTCGACTGCGGGCATGCGCCTGATTGAGGACGCAAAAGAGGAATAAAAGAAGAGCAAGGAAAGAGAATCGCGGGTAGGAGTCTGCGATGGGAATCGAATCAGTTCAGTTCTCATCGCAAATTTCTGCCCGTTTTTTTGTGTATACAAGTCGACTTTATCGCTTTGAAGTGATATACTGTAAAAGATGAGAAAAAATGGCTGTTTAAGTCGGGGTAGTTCACTACAAGAGTTCCGGCAGAAAACAACATTTTGATAACAGATTTGATAAGAGAATAAAAGAAACGAAGAAACAGGAGAAGGGGAAGAGAGCAAAATGAAAATCATTGTGTGTATGAAGCAGGTTCCGGCGACATCAAAGGTGGACATTGATCCGGAGACCGGAAATCTGAAGCGAGGAAGCGCGGGGCAGAGAACGAATCCTTATGATCTCTATGCACTCGAGTGTGCCTTGCAGATTCGGGAAAAGACCGGGGGAAGCGTGACTGTCCTGACGATGGGACCGGCTCAGGCGGAGAGCATGATCCGCGATGCGTACAGCATGGGAGCCGATGAGGGTGTGATCTTGAGTGATCGAAAATTTGCCGGTTCCGATGTGCTTGCGACTTCCTACACGCTCACACAGGGCATTGAACTTTTGGGTGGGGCAGACTTGATCCTCTGCGGTCGCCAGACGACGGACGGAGACACCGCGCAGATTGGACCGGCGATTGCAGAACATCTCCATATTCCGCACTGTGCATGGGTATCCGCGATTGAGAAGGTGGACGAGACACAGATCACGCTTCGCCAGAACTTTGGAAGTGTGACTCAGATTTCCCGGATGCATTACCCGTGTCTGGTGACGGTGGACAAGGATATCTGTGTTCCGCGTCTTCCATCGTGGCGGTTGACGAAGGAGACGAGGGAGCGTCCGGTTCGGATTGTGACATTTGAGGATCTACCAAAGCCGGATCTGACACGTTTCGGTGCCGTCGGCTCTCCGACGAGAGTGGAGCGGATCTTTGCCCCGGAAGCAGGAGCAGAGAGCATGAAAATTCTCGGAAGTGCCGAGAAAAAGGCAAAGAAACTTGCCGAAATCCTTGCCGAGCGAAAGTACATTTAAGTCGAGTTAGTTCACTTTTAGAACGATAAGAGAATAAAAATTGAGAAAATACAGAACTGAAACAGGAAATACGAAAATTCGGGGGAAAGAACGATGAAATTTTTGAGGTTTGATCCGGAACTCTGTACGCTCTGCGGAGTGTGCACGAATCAATGCCCGTTTGGCGCGATCACAATGGAAAAGACGGGAATCACACTCAATGAAAACTGCCGGATGTGCGGAGTCTGTGTGAGAAAATGTAAGAGTCAGGCACTCTATTTTGAACAGAAAGCGGGCGGGGAGGACATCAGCAGTTGGAATGGGATCCTTGTCTATGCCGAACAGGAGCGCGGGGACATTCATCCGGTTGTCTATGAGCTGATCGGTGAGGCGAGAAAACTTGCGAGGAAAGTTGGATTTTCAGTCTATGCGGTGATCGTGGGAGCGGAAGGCACAGCAAAGAATGCCGAAAAACTTCTGCCTTACGGGGTGGATGAGGTCTTTGTCTACGAGCACCCGGGATTTGCGGGATTCAAGGCAGATTGCTATGCAGACGCAGTGGCAGACTGTATTTCCAGACTGCGCCCGTCCGTTGTCTTAGTCGGAGGAACGTCTCTCGGCCGTTCGCTTGCCCCGCGTCTCTCGACGCGTTTCCACACGGGACTCACGGCAGACTGTACGAAACTCGAGATGAAGGCAAATACCGATCTCGTCCAGATTCGCCCGGCATTTGGCGGAAATATCATGGCGCAGATTGTGATCAGCGATGCGCGCCCACAGTTTGCGACGGTTCGCTATAAGGTCATGGATCGCGCGGAGCGCGTGGCAGGATATGGAATCGAAGAAAATGAAAAAGGCAAGATCACGCTCTGCGAGGTCTCGGATGCGATGGTGCGTTCCGGAATCGAGGTACTTTCCGCAAAAGTTCTCGAGCATGAGCGCTCGATCGAAGAGGAAGAGGTTCTTGTCGTCGCAGGAAGAGGAGCGGTCAAAGTTCTTGGAGAGCTTGAAGAACTTGCCAATCTTTTCGGCGGTCAGCTCTGCTACACACGCCCGATGATTGAGATGGGATATGGCGATACGGCTCACCAGATCGGTCTTTCCGGACGAACCGTGAAGCCAAAACTGATTTTGACATTTGGAGTCTCCGGTGCTGTGCAGTTTACTGCCGGAATGAACGGTGCTGAGTGTATTGTGGCGGTCAACAAAGATCCGCAGGCTCCGATTTTTGCTCTTGCCGATCTCGCAGTCGAAGATGAGGCGGAGGCAGTTTTGCCGACTCTGATTGCAGAGATCAAAGAGAGGAAAACGAAAACCGAAGATGTTATAGAGAAGATGAGAGTCGCAGACAGAAAGGATGGGGAGTGAGATGCCGTTTCCATATAAAAAGATGACAGAGGAAGATTTTGCTTATATTCGGAAGGTGACGGGTGCAGATCGCGTCTGGGTCGGCGACGAGATCGCGAGTGAGTACTATCACGATGAGATGCCGGAGTACGGCATTTTCCCACCGGAACTCTATGTGGAGGTTCTCGACAAGTATGAAGTCAGCGCAATCATGAAATATGCGTGGGAACAGAATATTCCGGTTGTTGTGCGCGGTGCCGGAACCGGACTTGCGGGCGGTGCAAACTGCAAATTCGGTGGAATCCTGCTCTCCGTCATGAAAATGAATAAGATGATCTGTCTCGACAAGGCAAATATGACAATGACGGTTCAGCCGGGTATGCTTTTGACGGATGTCGCGGCGACGGCGATGGCAGAGGGACTTTTCTATCCGCCTGATCCCGGTGAGAAGACCGCGTCGATCGGTGGAAACGTGATTACAAATGCGGGCGGAATGCGCGCAGTTCGCTATGGACTGACGAGAGATTTTGTGCGCTGTATCGAGGCCGTGCTCCCGGACGGTGAGATTGTCCAGTTCTCGTCCAATGTCGTGAAGAACACGACCGGATATGACATCAAGGATCTCGTGATCGGATCGGAGGGAACGCTTTGTATTCTGACGGAGGTCACGCTCAAACTTCTTCCGGCTCCGAAGTACACGAGAACGCTTGTGATGCCGTTTGAAAATCTTGAAGCCTGCATCGATATGGTGCCTCGTCTCCTTCAGATGACTGCTGTGCCGACTGCAATTGAGTTTCTCGAGCGGGAACTGATCGATATTGTGGAGCGCAATCTTCACAAACTGCTTCCGGTCAAGGAGGGAGATGCCGTTCTGATCGTGATGTACGATGCCGGAAGTGAGCAGGAACTTTTGTCCGCGTGCACCGAGGCTTCCGATATGGCACTGGAATCCGGCGCGATTGATGTCTATCTTGCGGACACGCCGGAGCGGATTGCATCGGTGTGGTCGGTGCGTGGTGCGATTCTTGAGGGAATGAAAGCAGAGAGCATTGCGCAGGAGGAGTGCGATGTCGTTGTCCCACGCTCGAAGATTGCCGAGTATGTGCGCCTTGCAAAGGCGATCGGTGAAAAATACGGAATCCGTGTGGAGCCGTGCGGTCATGCCGGAGACGGAAATATTCACACAGAGATGCTTCGCGACGAGAAGATGAGCGATGAGGACTGGCAGAGCGGAACGAAGGCCTGCTTAAGAGAACTCTATGCGGTCGCAAAGGAGTTTGGCGGTCAGCTCTCCGGCGAGCATGGAATCGGAAATGGTCGTCTCGAGTACTTAAAGCCGTTTGTCGGAGATCGGATGTATCGCCTCTATCAGTCGATCAAGCTCGCCTTTGACGAAAAGCTGATCCTCAATCCGGGAAAGATCATCACGTTTGAGCAGAATGAAGCGTAAAGAGTAAAACGTAAAGATTAAACTGTAAAAAGTGAACTGTAACGAGTAAACCGTTTCACTGGGATTTAAGGGAATTTGAGAGAATTTGTAAGAATTCGAGAGTGTTGAGAAAATTGAGGAATTTGTGGGAGACCTTGTGTGCGTGTATGACAAGGTCTTCTTTTTGTGTCAGAATCTGTGGCGGAATCAGCCTGCTTCTTGACGAATGTCGATCAGAACGGTATACTTAATAGGCAATCTGTACAGAAATAAAGGGGGCGCCTGAGAAATGTCTGTGGCACGGATCAGGAAAGGTAAGAGTCAAAAAAACAAAACAAAAACAGGCAATTGATAAGAAAAGGAGGAGATATTTATGACAAAGGCTTATGAGCGTCTTTTAAACTGCTACGAGTGCTTTAAGAAGAAAGTGAATTTCACCCCGAAGGTGGCACTGATTCTTGGATCGGGTCTTGGCGACTATGCGGATGGAATCAAGATTGAGACAACGCTTGATTACCATGAGATCGATGGATTTCCAGTCTCGACGGTGAGTGGACATAAGGGACGCTTTGTGTTCGGTTACGTCAATGAGGTTCCGGTTGTGATCATGCAGGGTCGTGTGCATTACTACGAGGGATACTCGATGGAAGATGTAGTGCTTCCGACTCGTCTGATGAAGATGATGGGCGCAGAGATCCTGTTCCTGACGAATGCAGCGGGTGGAGTCAACTTTGACTATAAGGCTGGCGATTTCATGATGATCACCGACCAGATTGCAAACTTTGTGCCGTCTCCGCTCATCGGACCGAATATTGAGGAGCTTGGCCTGCGCTTCCCGGATATGAGTGAGATTTACAACAAGAACCTGTGTGAGATCATTCGCCAGACTGCAAAAGATCTGAATATTGACCTCAAAGAGGGAACGTATATTCAGCTGACCGGACCGAACTTTGAGAGCCCGCATGAGGTAAAGATGTGTCGAATTCTCGGCGGTGATGCGGTTGGAATGAGCACGGCGTGCGAGGCGATTGCGGCAAACCATATGGGAATGAAGGTCTGCGGAATTTCCTGTATCTCTAATATGGGAGCCGGAATGAGTGATCAGCCACTCACACACGAGGAGGTCAAGGAGACTGCTGACCGCGTGGCTCCGCTGTTTAAACAGCTGATCACAGAGTCTGTTACCCGCATGGGAAAGTAAGAATGAATGTAAGATGATAAGAATTTGAGTCGGGGCAGTTTACTTGCGCGATACGAATTGAGTGAATTGAGTGATTGAGTGGCAGGGAAGGATGACTTTATTTTATTCTGGCATTCATTCAATAAAAAAGAAAATGGATATGGAAGAGGAAAACGAAAAGAAATGGAACAGAGAGAAACTTTTGGATCAAGACTTGGCTTCCTGTTGCTTTCAGCAGGATGTGCCATCGGAATCGGAAATGTGTGGAGATTTCCGTATGTGACCGGACAGAACGGAGGCGGTGTATTTGTACTGTTCTACCTGATCTTTCTGGCACTGATGGGAGTTCCGGTGCTTTCGATGGAGTTCTCGGTGGGACGTGCAAGTCACAAGAGTCCGGTAAAGGCATATCAGGCGCTGGAGCGTCCGGGACAGAAATGGCATCTGCACGGTTATATTGCACTTTTCGGCAACTATATGCTGATGATGTATTACACGACCGTAGCCGGATGGATGTTTAACTACTTTTATAAGTTCCTGATCGGCGCATTTTCTGGTCAGGATGCAGAGGGTGTTCAGGGCGTTTTTGGTGGAATGCTTGCAAGTCCGGGTCAGAATGTGCTCTGGATGGGAATCGTCATTGTGCTCGGAATTCTTGTCTGCGCACAGGGACTTCAGAACGGTGTAGAGCGAATCACCAAATGCATGATGATGGGACTTCTCTGCCTGATCATTGTGCTTGCAGTTCATGGAATGATGCTTCCGGGTGGTTCTGAGGGACTGAAATTCTACCTTCTGCCGGATTTCAAGCGCGCAAGCGAGGTTGGAATCGGAAATGTAATCGTTGCAGCGATGAACCAGTCCTTCTTTACATTGAGCCTTGGTATCGGCGCAATGGCAATCTTTGGAAGTTATCTTGACAAGAAGAATACCTTGCTCGGTGAGGCAGTCAATGTCGGAATTCTTGACACCTTCGTTGCAATCATGGCAGGTCTGATTATTTTCCCGGCTTGCTTCGCATTTGGAGTAAATCCGGACAGCGGTCCGAGCCTGATTTTCATCACTCTGCCGAACGTTTTTGCATCAATGGCAGGTGGTCGAATCTGGGGAAGCCTGTTCTTCCTGTTCATGGCGTTTGCAGCCTTTTCCACAGTTATCGCAGTGTTTGAGAACATCATTGCCTGCGATATGGAGCTGTTCCATATGGACAGAAAGAAATCTTCCCTGATGAATCTGGTACTGTTGTTTGTTCTCTCTCTGCCGTGTGCACTGGGATACAACCTGCTGTCCGGTATTGAGCCGATGGGAACCGGTACTGCGATTCTCGATCTTGAGGATTTCATTGTCAGCAACCTTCTGCTTCCGCTTGGATCACTGGTTTATCTGCTGTTCTGTACCTGGAAACTTGGCTGGGGATATGAGAATTACCAGAAAGAGGCGAACCAGGGCGCAGGCATAAAGACACCGAAGTGGATGCGCGCCTATGCAAAATATGTGCTTCCGCTGTTGATTGTTCTGCTGTTCTTGCAGGGAGTGCTGTAACTTAGTTAGAAATGTAGCAACTTAAAATACATGCCCCCGCTTGTATCGATTATAAGTGGGGGTAAACTTTTTTACTTTCGTCTGGGAGGAATGGATGATGATTCGGTACTGTATTTTTGATCTGGATGGAACGCTTTTAAATACGCTCAAGGCTTTGAATTACACGACAAATCTGGTGCTCAAGCATTTTGGCTATCCGCCGGTCGGTGAGGAGCAGATTCGTCAGTTTGTCGGAGATGGATACAAGTGCCAGATGGAGCGGGCTTTGCGTTACAGCGGAGATGAAAAACTTGAGCACTATGAGGAGAGTCTTACTCTGTACACAGAGCTTTTTGCGAAGCATTGTCTGTATGAAGTCAAGCCGTATGCGGGAATCCCGGAACTTCTTGAGGAACTGAAAAAGAGGAACATTCGGATTGCGGTTCTCTCCAACAAGCCTCATGCTCGCACCGTTGAAAATATTGAGCATGTGTTCGGAAAAGGCTATTTTGACTATATTGCCGGAGAACAGCCCGGAGTTCCGAAAAAGCCGGACCCGGCAGGTGTTCTGCGGATTCTCGATGCATGGGGTGAGACACCGGAGCATGGACTCTATTTTGGTGATACAAACACCGATATGAAGACAGGGCTTGGGGCAGGACTCACAACCGTCGGTGTGAGCTGGGGCTTCCGTCCGCGCACAGAACTTGAATCATTCCATCCACAGTATGTGATCGATCATCCGAGTGAGGTGATTGAGAAGATTCTTCCGGAGATTTCTCCGGAGAATGCGAAGTAAAAAAGAAGACGCTGAATGTCGCAAAAAACGGCAGTCAGCGTCTTTTTGTGTGAAAAAAATTTCGGTTTTTTGGTCTCTAACCGTACAGTTCCCCGATTCCGGACACTCCGACATAGATGTGGGAAATCTTATACCAGGTTGCAAAATCGACGACACCGGTCTGTGGGAGACCGAAGATTGACTGGAAGCGGGAGACAGATTCTGCTGTTCCCGGACCATAGATGCCGTCCGTGCTCACGCGCGGAATTGCGGAGTATACGGTTGCGATCGCGTCGAGCTGTTCCTGAAGCTGTTGAACTTTCTGACCGGAGGATCCGATCGTCAGATCATATCCGGGCCACGAAGCGGGGATACCCGAGATCTCCTCTGCGGTATTGATATAGATGCTGTCTCCGTAGAAACGGCGCAAAATCTGGATCGGGTTGTAACCGCGCTCTCCGAGATCACATGATCCCCACTGCGTCATCCAACCGCGCTGGAGACACTGAACCTGTCGCCCGTCGCAGTACTGTGTCAGGATCGGCTGTTTGACGCCGGGGCGGGAAAGGTAATTGTCGAAGATCTCGTCGACGATGACGGAGATGCTCTCGTAAATATTTCTGCCATAGATCCATTTGTGATCAAACGCGGTGGAGGAAGTGATCGTGAAATCGTACCCGCGATTCCGGTAATGCTCGGTGTAGACGCGGTTCAGCGTAAAGCTCATGATCGCAAGGACATTGGCGGTGATCGATGCCTGTGGCCAGGTCGCATAGATCTCACTTGAAGCCACATTTTTGATATAATCGCGGTAGGGAACATAGTAGTCGCGTGCGGAGGCATCGGTCGGTGCGCCGTCATGGACAACGATCGTCTGCGGAACGACAACGCGACTCAAGACAATCTCGCCACTCTCATTGACCGGTTGGATTTCTGTCTCCGCAATTTTGGGAGGATAGGTGCCGTAGAGTGTGTGGTCTGGAATGACGACAGGATTTTCCTGAGGTGCAGGATCGCCCTCCGGCTCCATCTGCACCGGCTGGATCGCAAAGGCATCCGGGAGAACCTCACATCCACGGATCGTCACACTCTTAAAACCGGCAGCGGTGATGCGGATGTTGTAGTTGGCGTAAGGCTGTGGACTTTCCGGCGTCAGACTGTATTCAAGCGGAGGAGCCGAGAGGCGAAGCGCATCCGTCTGACCAGAAGCGTCGGTCGTCGTCTGTTCCACAATCTGATCCGGTGCATCCGGCATGGATAGCGAAACCGTTGCATCCGGAATCGGAAAACGATTGTCCGAGCGAACCGCCTGAATCTGAAGCGATCCAAAAGCACTCAAGTTTACCTGTGCAGGCGCCGGTGTTTCCTGTATCGTCAGGGTCTTCCTGTTAAGTTTCATTTTCTTTCTTCTATTATTTAAGTTCCATGAGTTATTTAAGCTCCATGAGTTCATGAAAAATCTCCGTAATCTCGATTTTCCTTATCCCTTTAAAATATGAAGAAACATAACTGAAAATTCCGCAATTTTGTGATCTTTTGAAAAAACTTTGTTGTATTTTTTGTCAGGTAATTGTCAGATAATTGTCGGGTGATAGTCTAGCAATTCTTTCATTATTATGGTGATTCCGTAACAATTCTAGTGATTCTGTTATAGCTATTTCATACTCATTGTTTATTTATGGATTTGTATACAGCCATGCATTATATAGCCGTGCATGAATTTATACGGTTCTCGTTTTAAATGCCTTTGAATGGATTGGTTTTATAATCCACCAAGCTGGTCAAGCATCAGAAAGGCAAACTGTCTCTTGTCGGGATCAAGTTTCTCCCAGCGGTCAAGAATTTGCTTCTGTTCGCCGGTGAGATCCGGGTAATTTCCGCTTTCTGAGAAAAACTGTGCGACAGAGATTCCGAGTGCCTCACAGATTCGATTGATTGTTTCGACAGACAAAGTGTTTTGTTCTCGTTTCATTTTGGAGAATGCAGACTGAGAAATTCCTGTCATCTGAGAAAGGCGATACTTCGTAATTCCACGCTGACTGCACAATTCATCAATGCGTCCGATAATATCCATAAATCCCCCTCCGTTTCATCATTTTGTAGAAAAATAAGATTCTTTAGATGTTTATATTGTAAATGGAAGTTGCGGAAAGTTTTAGTAGTCAGATAAGCAACTAAATACTTGTCGAAAATTGCCTTATAGATGTACTTATTGTCTAATCTTAATAGAAATGGGTTGGTGATATTGAATAAGAAGTGGAAGAGATTAGAAATAAAGAAAATGCTTGGATAAAAGAAAATACTTTACTTTCCAAAAAGAAAGTAGTAGAATGTCGACAGGAAAGTGTGTACAGGTTATAGAGAGTGCGATGGAGGATGATGATGCAGGAAAACACCGCGAACTGGTATGCGATTCATATGGACAGGCAGGATCAGGAAGGCAGAATACTGGATTATTGTCAGGCACTCGGGAAAGATCTTCTGAAAGATGCATTTTTTCCCAAAATTCGATATTACAAAAGATATCAGGGGGCCTGGCATGAAGAAGAAAAACTTCTTTTTCCAAAATACTTCTTTGTAGTGACTAATCAGATAGACCAATTATATAGACTTTTCCAGAAAGCCCCAAAGCCAGTTGAGATTCTTGGCACAGGGGACACGCCAGTAGAACTCTCCAATGATGAAATCCATCTCTTAAATAAATTAATGAACCATAGACATGAAATTGAAATGTCGACGGGGCGTATTTGTGATGGGCGTTTGGAAGTTTCTTCCGGACCACTCAGGGGAATGGAGGACATGGTTCGGAAGATTGACCGTCATAAACGCATGGCAATCATAAGAACGCAGATGCTCCAGAGGGAGATGGAGATGCAGGTGGGACTGGAAGTGACGGAGAAGAGCTAAAAATTGTAAAAACTCAAGTTGATGCGAAGAGGCAAAAAGTGGAGAAAATTATGAAAAAAAGATTTGCAATTGCTATGTTTGGACATAAGAGGCTGACCCGAGAAGGTGGCATTGAGATTGTCGTTAAAGAGTTGTGCACAAGAATGGCACAGAAGGGATGTCTGGTGACCTGTTACAACCGGTCAGGACATCATGTGAGTGGTGCAGAATATGATGGCAACACAAAAATAGAATATGAGGGAATTTGTCAAAAGTCTGTTCCGACAATTGAAATGAAGGGTTTGGCAGCAGTTACTTCTTCATTTTTTGCAGCTCTTTGTAGTGCTTTTGGAAAATACGATGTGGTACATATCCATGCAGAAGGACCGGCTTTTTTTTCATGGCTTCCTAAGCTGTTTGGAAAAAGAGTGATTGTCACGATTCATGGGGAGTGTGAAATAATATGGGCAACCAGAAAAAATCCTGATTTCATGAGGGTTTACGCGGCTTGACCTTTTCACCTCAACCTGTTTCTGCCTGTCATGGTGCGTTGCGGCCAGCGTGATTTTAGGTGCTAATGGCTTCTGGTTGCGCTCTATACTTAACCCACCACAGCGAAAGCTGATAGAGCAGAAAACAGAATAAGGAGGTACGAAGGCAAGCCTGCGTGTATAGATTGCTGCGGCAATCTGTATACAGGCTTATTGTCATGCAATGAAATGAACAGAGGGTTAAAAAGATATGATGGCAAGAAACATCACTTGCCCGGCTGTGTGATAGGTATAGAGATTTGAAAATGACATTGGTGAGTGTGCCCAATGGGAAAACGAGGAATATGATTACTTCGTCAATGCGTTATGGTAGCAAAGTACAACATGTAGCCGATTACGCTGTAGAGATGCAGGGACTATAAATGAGTATTACTATCCGTGGATATCGGATGTGTAGATAGATATTTATTAAAGATGAGGTATGAACCTGATAAGGGATGGAGGAGTAAACTATGAAAAAAATTGATTATTTAGTGGTAGGTTCTGGACTTTACGGGACGATTTTTGCACATGAAGCCAAAGCACACGGTAAGTCTGTTTTGGTAGTAGACAAGCGACCGAACATCGCAGGTAACATTTATACCGAAAATATAGAGGGCATCAATGTCCATGAGTATGGTGCGCATATTTTTCACACCAATAATAAAAAAGTCTGGAACTACATTACACAGTTTGCTGAGTTCAACCGCTTTACCAACAGTCCTGTGGCTAACTACAAGGGCGAATTGTATTCGTTGCCGTTCAATATGTATACCTTTAACAAAATGTGGGGTGTTGTAACGCCAGAGGAAGCAGCCGCAAAGATTGAAGAACAGCGCAAAGAGATTACAGGTGAGCCGCAGAATCTCGAAGAGCAGGCCATCTCTCTTGTCGGTCGTGATATCTATGAGAAACTTATCAAGGGTTACACTGAGAAGCAGTGGGGACGTGATTGCAAGGAGTTGCCGTCCTTTATTATCAAGCGTCTTCCGGTTCGGCTGACTTTTGATAACAACTACTTCAACGCACTTTATCAGGGTATTCCTGTTGGCGGCTATACCAAGATGATTGCCAATCTGCTGGATGGCATTGAAGTTCGTCTGAACACAGATTATCTGGAGAATAAAGTCGAGTTGGATGCATTGGCTGATAAGGTTGTATACACCGGACCGATTGATGCCTACTTTGATTATAAGCTGGGTACGCTGGAATACCGGTCTGTTCGCTTTGAAACGGAAACGTTGGACAAGCCAAATTTCCAGGGTAACGCTGCAGTGAACTATACCGACCGCGAAACTCCGTGGACACGTATCATTGAGCACAAATGGTTCGAGTTTGGCAAGGATGAGAATGGAAATGATTTGCCAAAGACAATCATCAGCCGTGAATATAGTAGCGAGTGGAAACCGGGCGACGAGCCGTATTATCCGGTTAATGATGCTAAGAATGGCTTGCTTTATTCTGAGTACAAGAAGTTGGCAGATGCAGAAAACAAGGTGATTTTTGGTGGCCGCCTTGGCGAGTATAAGTACTACGACATGGATCAGGTAATTGCAGCTGTATTGGATAAATGTGAGAAGGAACTGGGAGAGTAAGAATGACAAAGAAAAAGATTTTAATGATCTGTGAGGCTTTTGGAGGCGGTGTATTTACTTACGTGTCTCAGCTCTGCAACGATATGGTGGATGATTTTGATGTCTATCTTGCATATTCCCTCAGACCGCAGACCCCTAAGAATTATAAAGATTTTCTGGATCAGAGAGTGCATTTGATTGAAATGAAAAATGTTGGGGTTAAGGGATTAACCAACTTAAAGAGTGACATTGCGGCAATTAAGGAACTGCGTCAGATTGAAAAAGATGTACAACCAGATGTAATCCATCTGCATTCTTCTGTTGCAGGAGGCTTGGGCAGGCTTGCATATAAGGGAAAGAACAATATAGTCGTATATACACCCCACGGTTATGCACATATTCTCATGGGGCCGGGGAAGAAGAGCAAAATCTATAAGTTTGCTGAAAAAGTTCTCGGAAATCGTGCACTTACACTTACTTGCTGTGAAAGTGAAGACGAAGAGGCAAAGAAATTTTCCAAGAGAACAGCTTATGTTGAGACAGGTGTGAATCTTGCTGATCTCTCAGCTTCTCTTGATGGTATTAAGCCTGTAAAAAATGATAAGTTCACAGTCTTTACACTTGGTCGTGCCTGCGTTCAGAAACAGCCACAGCTTTTTAATAGAATTGCTGAACTTGTACCAGATGCAAGATTTATTTGGATTGGTAACGGTGAACTTGAAAACGAATTGACTGCTCCAAATATTGAAGTGACGGGATGGAAACCTCGTAAGGAAGCCTTGGCAATGGCTAAAGGTGCAGATGCTTTTATTTTGTGCAGTCTTGGTGAGGCCATTGCGATGAGTCTTATCGAAAATATGTACATTAAGAAACTGATTCTTGTTAGCAATACAATGGGGAATAAGAGTGTTATCAATGATGGTGTTAATGGCTATGTGTGTGATAAAGCAGAGGAGTATGCAGAACGTATAAAGGCGGCCATGAAGGAATTTCCTAAAGAACTTCCTGAAAGAGCCTATCAGGACGTCCTTGAAATTTATAACACTGAGGCTATGAAGAAAAAATATGTGGAATTCTATAATAGAATAACAACAAATGCTTAACGGGAGAGTAAGAATGAGCCAGTCCGAAACAAGTCCACTAATAAGTATAGTGTTACCTATATATAATGTTGGAAAATATTTGCCGAGATGTTTAGATAGTATTGCTATTCAGACATATCCGAATTTGGAAATTTTATTAATTGATGATGGCAGTACTGATGAAAGCCCTAAAATATGTGATAGTTATGTAGCAAAGGATAGTCGTTTTAAAGTTATTCACAAGGTTAATGGAGGAGTATCTTCAGCACGAAACTGTGGAATCAGAAGGATGACTGGAAAATACATGACTTTTATTGACCCAGATGATATGGTAGCTGATGACTATGTAGAGGTGCTTTATGATTCCATAAAAAACAGTAACTCTCAAATATCGATTTGTGGTGTAAAGACAGTATTTTCAGAAAAATTCTGTACAGTTGATGCAAGTGAACGGAGAAATGAAATATTTACAGCAGAACAAGCGATTGAAAAAATGCTGTATCAAGATGAAGTAGATGTTAATGCTTGGGGGAAAATGTATCTTTCATCACTGTTTGAAGGAATTGAATATCCAGAAGGAAAAATAAATGAAGATACAGCGGTTACCTATAAAATTTTTGCAAAAGCCAATGTTATTTCATTTGATACATATAAATGCTACTTCTACATGCAACATTCAGAAAGCATTATGCATCAAAGATTTGCAGAAAGAAAAATGAGTCTAATAGATTTTTCAGATGAATGCTTACAATATGTAGAAAAAAATTTCCCTCAGATAGTAAATGCAGCAGTATGTAAACACGTGACAGATAGTTTTGTCCTGTTATGCAAAATATATGAATGTTCTCCGTTAAATAAAGAATGTCTTGATAAATGTTGGAAAATTATAAAGAAATACCGATGGTCCGTTATTAAGAATCCTAAAGCTAGGAATAAAACAAAAATTGCGTGTTTGACAAGTTATTTTGGCCCCAGGGTTGTAGCCTGTGTAAAAAATATAAATGCACACAGAGACGAAAAAAAGGGCGTGCGCAAAATTTAATCTGAAGATAGTAAAGGAGGCGGTCTTTAATGAAAAAAGTCATAATATCTTCCGCCAATTTAAGAAGTGGAAATGGAATCGCCAGCTGTATTATGAGTTACTATGACGGACTCCTAAATCATGGATATCAAGTTGATTTTGCATTATTAAGCAATGTACCCTCTCCACATATGGAACATGTCGAAAAACATGGAGGAAAAATTTTTATATATCCACATAACACAGGAAAGCCCAATAAGGAGAATGCACAGTTCATTCGAAATATTTTCACAAAAGGAAATTATGACATAGTGCACAATAATTTAACGGGATTAAATGGGGTTACTTTTCTAAGAACTGCGCAAAAATGTGGAGTGAGAAATAGAATACATCATAGCCATAATCCACGAGAGACTTCTTCTATGAAAGCAAGAATTCGTAGTTCTCTGTATGATCCTATATGTGCAATGCTATCAACAAAAGGACTGGCTTGTTCTTCACTAGCAGGCGATGATGTGTTCGGGAAAAATAAGTATACTGTTTTACCGAATGCGATTAATCCTGAGCTATATAAATTTGATCACGAATATCGTCAAGCATTTAGAACAGAATACGGATTGAAAGACAAGTTTGTTATAGGAACAGTTTGCAGACACGCAGAACAAAAAAATCCGTTTTTTATAGTTGACGTTTTTAAAGAAGTCTTGAAAAAAAATAAAGATGCAAGATTGCTTTGGGTTGGTTCAGGCCCATTGTCGGAAAATGTACAAAAATATGTTGACAACAATAATCTTCACGATTATGTTGTAATGCTTGGAGCGCGAAAAGATGTCAATAAAATATATTCAGCAATGGATATATTCTTTTTGCCATCGTTATTTGAAGGACTAGGAATGGTCTATATTGAGGCACAAGCATCTGGATTATATTGTATTGCATCAAATGTTATTCCAAAAGATACTGCTGTTACAAATAACATAGAGTATATTTCATTAAAAAAGAAAGCCGAATTTTGGGCTGACAGAATTCTTGCGCACCAAAATTATAAAGACTTGAGAAGTAATAATTTGAATTGTCTAAAAGAACAAGGCTATGATATTCGGTATTGTGGAGATCAACTAGCGAAGATTTATGATTCTCTATAAATTAGAATGCTTGAGGAAAATTAAATGATTATATATATTATATTACTTTTGCTCATTCTATTTGCAAGCGTAATATTTAAACCTAATGGAAGTAGGAAGGGAAAAAAGTATTTTATTGTATTTGTTTTTGGCGCAATTTACCTTTTGAACGCATTGAGAAGTCCGTTGGTTGGAATAGATTTGAATAAGTACTATGCACCACATTTTGCTCAATTTGCGCAAATTCCTTGGAATAACTTGCAATCAGTTACGATATCAGGAGACTGGGAGTTGGGATTTTGTGCATTTTGTAAATTGCTAACATATATTTCGACAGATACTCAGTTCTTCATAGCTGTGTCAAGTGCGATAATTGTTTTGCCATATGGATATTTTATTTATAAAAATTGTGACGATGCAGTCTTTGGCACATTTTTCTATGTTGCGTATAATTTGATGTTTTCAAACATGAATACAATACGTCAGGCAATGGCAGTTAGTATTGTAATCATGGGGTTGGGAGCTTTAAGGGACAAAAAATATTTAAAATATACTATATTTGTTTTAGTAGCGGTTTTGTTTCATAAAAGTGCATTAATTGCACTGGTTTTAGTTTTGGTTGATAAAATACGCCTTACTCCAAATAGACTTATATTTTTGTTGGTACTATTAGCAGCAATTCCAGTGACATATTCTGTCTTGTTTAACTACCTACTTCAAATACCTTTTTTGTCGGATTCATATGATATATATAAATCTGGAATGCATGCGGTTGGATATTTTAACTGGAATTCTTTAATACAGTTTGTAGTTCCTTTTGCGGTGTTAATACTTGTTTGTATTTACATAAAGCCCTGGAAAATGGATGAGGATACTTTGCAGAGGCCAAGAAAATTCACTATAAGTGGAGGCAAAATTTTTATATCCAAAGTTCCAAATGAAGAATATCCGTGGTCTGATTCAATAGTAGGATTTGCAGTCTATATAGCAGCGATGTGTCGGTTCTTTGTCTTTTTTATTTTTGTTGTCGGAAGATTAAGTCAGTTCTTTGTTCCATTTATAATGATTGCATTTCCGAGGGCTTTGATTATGATGAATAATACGAAAGCGAGAATACTGACTAAATATGGGATGTATTGTATTCTTTTAGTTTATTTCTTGTATATTGGATTTACTTCAGGTGGAGCATCCTATGGAACCGTACCATATGTGTTTTTTAATAATTAATGCTTGAAAGCAGAATTAAGAAGAGGAAAAAATATGAATGAGAAAGATCTAAAAAAGCTTCACGAACTGCTTGTAATGCTGTCGGAAGAAGTAAAAAGAATATGTAATGATAATGGGATAAAGTATTCATTAACGGGCGGAAGCATGATAGGTGCTGTTCGTCATAAAGGTTTTATTCCGTGGGACGACGATATGGATATTGCGATGCTGAGAGAGGATTACGATAAGTTTTTGAAAGCCTGCGAAACACAGCTTGGAGCAGCATTTGAGATTCAGACAATGGATAATGACCCTAATTATTTCTTTGGATTCGCAAAGATAATGCTTAAAGATACGTATCTGGTTCAGTATTGTCACGAAAAAACAAAGCAAAAAAAAGGAATCTATGTTGATATTTTTCCACTTGATAATGTTCCAGCTGATGTTAAGGAAAGAAAAAAACAAAAGCAGAAAACTTATCTTCTGATAAAAATGCTGGCGCGAAAAGGTAAAGCTGGGATTGAAGATAAAAGTAGCTTGTTGAAATTTGTCCTTTTCCATCTGATTGATTTTGTGAATGTATTTTTTTCAATGAAATATTTAAAATCAAAGTTGTATGAGAACATGACAAAATTTAATTGCCAAAAGACAGAGTTGGTTTGTAATATGAGCGGATATTACGGCTACGATAAGGAAACAACTTATAGAAAATATTTTGAGGATACTATAGTTGTCCCGTTTGAAAACACAGAGTTCTCTATCATTAAAGAATATGATACGTTTTTGAGAACTGTTTATGGGGATTACATGAAATTGCCTCCGAAGGAAAAAAGACACACACATGGTTTTCAAAGTCTTGATTTTGGACCATATAAAAATGCATAAATATTGATGTTCGGAGGATGAGATGCTACGAAAATTGAAGTTAATGCTAAAATCTTATGGCCGAATAAAGGGAACAGCACTTTTCATGAAATACTGTTTTACTACTATGGTAAATGTAGGTGGTGCAAAGATTTTACGCTCTATACTTGGAATTAAAAATGTAATCGTTCTAAAGGGTCAAACTGATTTTTCAGGAAACTGTAAGGCGTTATATGATGAACTGATTAAAAATAAATTTTATGAAAAGTATAAGATAGTATGGCATATAAATAATAATTCGAATCTTCATAAATTAGATGACGGATACTGCGAAGCGATTTCTGACAGAAATTGGCTAAAGAAAATTTACTATAACGCTACAGCAACCATTGTTTTTTATGAAGTCAGCTGTTGCTTTCAAAGACGTGTCAAAGGGCAAAGAGTTGTGTACTTAGGACATGGCTGTCCTTCACTCAAGAATTGTAAAGGTTTTATTACGTTAAATCCAAAGCTTGATACGAATGCTATGATAACATCTGATAATGTGCGTGATGTTATGGCAGATATGCTTTGTTTTCAGAAAGAAAAATTTATTGTAAACGGTATGGCGAGAAATGATGTGATTCCAAAATCGCAAATGCAATTTCAAGAGTTTGGATTTGATAAAACGATGAAAGTCGTTGTATGGATGCCGACATTTCGTAATTCCAATATAGTAGAGAATAATATTAGAAGAAATGATTCTTCAGTGCAATACTTGTATGGGCTTCCATTAATACATAGTGAAGTGGATTTAAAAACTATCAACAATATGCTTCAGAAGAGAAACATAATCTTGTTGATAAAACCACATCCTCGCGCTGCACAAAGCGGAATAGACGAACTGAAATTTAGCAATATTATTGTGTGGACAAATGAGTATTTAGAGAAAAATAATATTGACATATACAGTCTTTTTAAGTCCAGCAGTGGATTAATTACAGATTATTCGTCCGTAGCTTTTGATTATATGCTCGCTGATCGTCCACTGGCCTATATCATAGATGATATGAAATCGTACAAGCTTGGCTTTGCATATGAAAACATTATAGACTATATGCCTGGTAATCAAATTAAAGATATAGAGGGATTGCTCTCTTTCTTTTATGAGATTTCGGAAGGGAAAGATCTTTATCTCGAAAAAAGACATCAAGTCTGTGCATGGGCAAATCAGTATAATGATGGAAATAATGCGAAACGTCTCATTGATATTTTTAGTTTATGAGATATTGATTTTACGATATATGTTTTTACTGCTATAGCAACTGTGGAAGTTAAAATTTGTGCGAATGTATGAGTTATAGGAAAGGAGAACATTAGATGAAATATTCTGCAATTTTATTGGCGGCGGGTAAGGGAACAAGATATAAAGGAACAAAACAAGATGTCCTGTTTCATAATAAGCCATTATGGCGCTACGCCTACGAAACAGGACTGAAAGTCGTTGGAGAAAATAACATTGTAGCTGTAGGAAAAGACATACCAGGAGGTTTGACTAGAACAGGGTCTGTTCTAAAAGGATTGGAGGCGATTCCTTCGGATACTGATAGAGTTATTATTTTGGAAGCTGCTCGTCCAATGGTGACAGAAAAACAAATTCGGCAACTGTTGGATGATTCACATCCGTCAGTTTCATTTGTTCGGCCTTTGGTTAATACTGTTATATTTAGAGATGGAACCTATATTAATCGAGAAGAATTGTATGATCTTCTAACTCCGCAGGCATTTGATTTTAAGTTGCTGTTAGAAGCATATCGAAGTGGCAAATTTAACGACATGACAGACGAAACTAGAGCAATGTATGAATATCACGGAATAAAACCGTATTTTATTGAGACAGAGTCAAATCTTTTCAAGGTGACATATCCGGGCGATCTGGATATTATTGAATCAATATATCAGAGAATAAATAAGGAGATGGGCAAATGAAAAAAGTACTCATTACTGGTGGAAGTGGCGACATAGCACAGGCGATAAAGAGACAGCTGGAAGCCGAGGGCTATGAAGTATACGCCCCTACAAAAGTAGAGCTTGATGTAACAGATTGGGATAGCATAGAAAAAGCAATTTCCGGATTTATACCAGATGTATTAATCAATAATGCGGGTTATGTTGTTCCTAAATCTGTAAAAAAAGCTGATCTGTTTAACACAAAGAAACATATAGACATAAACTTATCAGGTACATTTTACTGTACAGAGATTGCATTGAAGTACAATCCTAATGTTGATATTGTGAATGTTACATCGGCTGCAGCGGTAGAAAAACATGCAACATGGAGTGAATATTGCGCAACTAAAGCAGCAGTGGTTATGGCAACAAAGTGCTGGGCAGATGATGGTTTGTATGCGGTAGCTGTTTCTCCGGCACGTACGAAAACAAAAATGAGAAAGAGTTTGTACCCAGAAGAAGACCAAACAACGTTATTGGAACCTGCTGATTTTGCTAAAGTTATTTCTAAAGCAGTAAATAAAGAATACAATGCTGGAGATCATATTTTAGTAAGAAAGCAGACTGTGGAAGATATTTTAAGGGGGAAAATAGATGAATTGTTCTGAATATTTGGTTGATTTTCTCATAGAACGTGGCGTAACAGATATATTTGGTTATGCAGGTGGCTATATAGTACCATTTATGGATGCTTTATATAAGAGAAAAGATGAGATTAAAATGCATGTGTGTTATAACGAGCAAGGCTGCGCTTTTGCAGCAGTGGGATTTGCCCGTACAACAGGAAAACTAGGGGTTTACTTTACAACATCTGGACCTGGTGCAGTAAATGGTCTTAGTGGGTTAGCTGATGCTTGGTTTGATAGTTTCCCGGTTATGGGAATTTGCGGAAATGTACCTACAAAAGAAATGAAAGGATTTTCAGGAATTCGACAGAATGGTTTTCAAGAAATGGATCTTGTCTCTATGACGAGAAATATTTCAAAATATTCAGTTACGGCAAATACAAGCGAAGGTTTTGCAGATATTGTAGGACGGGCATATAATATGGCAACATTGGGAAGAAAGGGAGGCGTTATCATTGATTTTCCACTCGACATACAGCAAGCCGGTATTGCTGATCGGTAATGGCGTAAGATCCGCTAATGCGGTAAACATGGTTTATGAATTCGCAGAAAAGAGCAATATTCCAATCTTAACCACTTTAAATGGTGTGGACTTGGCGCAGGATGAGTTCCATATTGGTTTTATTGGAACGCATGGAAATAGAGTTGCCAATATGATATTAAATGAATGTGATTTAGTAATATCTGTTGGAGCTCGGCTTGGTATCAGGCAGGTTGGTAGAGATCCAAAAGGATTTGCACCAAAGGCTGATTTAGTAAGAGCAGATATTGATGAATATGAATTAAGCCGTGATATCAAGAAAGGAGAAAGAAAATATCATGCTGATGCTAGAGATTTCATGAGAATGTTACTCAGCGAAGAAGTTGGTGATTATTCTATTTGGAAGAATCAGTGTCTCGCGGCAAAAGAGTATTTGAGAAAATATGATGTTCAGCCCGGAAATTTAGCAATATCAAAAATATCATCTCTCTTGCCGGTAAATCCCATTGTAGCTGTAGATGTCGGCATGAATCAGTGTTGGGCGGCACAGTCTTTGCAGCTTAAAGGTAGAGAAGGTAGAATACATATTGGCGGTGGTTTTGGGGCAATGGGTTGCGGACTTCCGTATGCTATAGGCTCTTCTATTGCAACAAACAACGGGAAAGTTTTTTGTATTTGTGGTGATGGCGGATTTCAGATGAATATTCAAGAGCTGGAAACTGTAAAGCGGGAGAATCTGCCTATTAAAATTTTCGTTATGAATAACCGTGTATTAGGAAAAATTAGCGAAACGCAGCATTTTAGTCATGGAGATCGGTTCGCAGCTACTGCAGCAAGTGGCGGATATACAGTTCCAGATTTCTGCAAGATTTCAGAAGCATACGGAATCAAGGCGGCTTCACTTTCAACGTATGAAGAACTAGATGAGTATGTTAATTGGATTGAGGATTTGGAACCATGTCTTTTTGATATTTCATTACCTGAAGCTAGTTTTTTGACACCCAAAATTAAGTTTGAAACGGGATTGATTTCTCCAAGACTTGAAGATTCTGTTTTTAATGAAGCTAAAGCTATATTAGCTAAATAATTCAAAAGTGTAAGAAAAACATAGAGGAGTCTGTGGTGATACGATGCGGATAGAACTTGAGTACAGTTTTCTATTTTTCTGAAAATCATCACAGATTCCTTTTTAATTGAAGGAGGCTCTGGAGAACACAGTGGAAAAAAAAGCAAAAATTTTCGATAAATACACACAAATGAGTGTCCAAGCAAAATCTGCAATTTGGTTTACAATGTGTAGTATTTTGCAAAAGGGTATCGCTTTTATTACAGTACCGATTTTTACACGACTGATGACAGATGAGCAATATGGCACTTATAGTCTCTACTTGTCTTGGCTGCAAATTTTAACAATTATTACATCGCTATACCTTTATTATGGGGTATTTAACAACGCAATGGTAAAATTTGAAGATGATCGGAATAGATATATATCTTCTATGCAGGGATTGACAATGACAATCACAGCTACTGTGTTTGGAATATACCTTGTATTTCAGAAAATGTGGGTTCAGTTACTTGGATTGACACCAACACTAATTATATTAATGTTCATCGAAATGTTAGTAACGCCATCAATTAGCTTTTGGGCAGGTCGGCAAAGATTTGAATATAAATATCAACGGTTGGTTGCGGTCACTCTTGGAAAATCTATTGCAAATCCTCTTCTTGGTTTGATTGCGGTTTATTTTGCAAATGATAAGGTTACAGCTCGTATTGCTTCCATTGTTATTGTGGAAGTTGCTTTCTGTAGTATTATTATTGTGAAGCAGTTTGCAGATGGTCGGTGTTTTTTTGTAAAGAAATATTGGAAATATGCACTTGGTTTGGCAATTCCTCTTCTGCCGCACTATTTATCGAGCATGATACTGAACCAAGGTGATAGAATAATGATTGATAAACTGGCGGGAAGATCAGAAGTTGCTTTTTATAGTGTTGCCTATAGTATAGGAATGCTTGTTCAAATCTTTACAAATGCAATTAGTAATTCTTTTACACCATGGGTGTATCAGAAAATCAAGAAGAATGATTACGCGGAAATTGCAAAAATTATAAATGCACTATTAATGCTGGTCGGTGTTATTGTATTTTCTTTAATGTTATGTGGCCCGGAACTTGTATGGCTTTTTGGCTCAGAAGAATATGCTAGTGCTACATTTGTAATTCCGCCGGTTGCAGCAAGTGTGTTTTTCATCTTTCTTTATAACATTCTTGCACTTCCTCAGTTTTATTTTGAAAAAACTCAATTTTTGCTTTTTTCTTCTATAACAGCGGCATTAGTTAATGTGGGATTGAACTATATTTTTATTCGGATATTTGGATATGTTGCAGCAGGGTATACAACGCTAGTCTGCTATGTTCTGTACAGTATAGGGCATTGGATTGTGAGCAAACGTGTCATGAGTACATTCATTCCGGGGAAAATTTTATTTAATTCTAGGATGATTTTGGCAATCTCAGTTCTTGTAATTACAGCAGGTATTTTGTGTAATTTCTTGTTTGATTACTGGTATATTCGATATGGAATTCTTTTTGGAGGAGCGGTTTTAGCAATCATTAAGAAAGATGATGTGATAAAACTATTGCGGAGCGTAAAGGAAAAGTAACGGAAAATGACTTGACAACAAAAATAGGGGGAAGATAATTTTGAGAGCAGAGCAGAGCAGAGCAGAGCAGAGCAGAGCAGAGCAGAGCAGAGCAGAGCAGAGCAGAGCAGAGCAGAGCAGAGCAGAGCAGAGCAGAGCAGAGCAGAGCAGAGCAGAGCAGAGCAGAGCAGAGCAGAGCA
>NZ_JBNMIQ010000015.1:0-72678 GCF_050873365.1 Brotaphodocola sp.
AAAACCAAATTTAAATCTTGCAGAATTTGTAAATGCATTTAAATCTGCATCTTCTCGAAACATTAGGAAACAATTTGTAGAGGAACTGAAACCTTATTATTGGAAACCCTATTTTTGGAGTTTAAGCTATTTTATTGGAACGGTCAGTGACCGAACAAGTACTGCGGTAAAAGAATATATTAAGAATCAAAAGAATGAATGATCTAAAATATTTTAAAATCATTACGCATTCACCCACGTCTGATCCAGTTGGTCAGGCGTGGTACTCTGCGATTTTGATAGAGTGAATAAACATGCATATATCAATGAATATCATGTAATATTTTTTGTGGATAATGTGGATAACTCAAATTTTCGACCTCAAATACTCTTAAAATACTCTTCAAACAACCCTCAAAAACCTGCCTGATGCTTCCAAAAACAACCTACAAATGCAGGTTAAAAACCATATTAATAACCTGTTTATAACCTGCTTAACATGCAGGTTTTTTATATGAAAAAGAGAATAAAACCAGCTTTTTTTAAGCAGGTTTTTCTATTAAAACAACACTTGTTGATTTAAAGCAAGTAGAGTATAATAAAAAGGCTCAAAAATGGCGATATTACCCATACAAGTGTTGAGATAAAGAAATAACACAACATCTGTATGGATATTAAAAAACAAATAAGCAAACACTTGTTGAGATAATAAAAGAAATCTCATCAATAAAACCGACATGTGTTGAAATAAAGAGCCAATAAATCAACATATGTTGCGATAAATGAAGAAAATAAATAAACACATGTTGTGTTAAAGAGCTAAATAAGACGACATCTGTTGAAATAATGTAGGAGAACCAGCATAAAAAGCATATGAATAAACCAAATAATAAAAGAAAACGTGCATCTATGGAATGTATTGAGAAGGTATTTATGGAGCTTCTCAGAACAAAAAAATTGAATGAAATACAGGTTACCGATATTTGCAAACAGGCAGGTTTGAACAGAACCACATTTTATGCAAGTTATGCAGACATGTATGACCTCGCAGACTCGGTTCGCAACAAGCTCGAGAAGGTATTGCCGGAGCTTTATCAGCGGGAACAGGAAGCCTTTGAGGCGGGAGCGGAGGCAGATGGCAGAAGCTATTATCTGAACCTGTTTCGCCATATAAAGGCAAATCAAATTTTTTACAAGACTTACTTCAAATTGGGGAATGATACTCCTTACGGGATGTTTTCTTATGACAGAAAGCGGACACAGAAGCGTCTGGAGAGTCAGGGCTCGCTGGAGGAGTATCGGATGGAATTTTTCCGTGGAGGAATTTTTCAGATTATCAAGATCTGGCTTTACAGCGGATGTCAGGAGACACCAGAGGAACTGCTTGGCGTTGTGGAGGCAGAATGTCAGGGATGGATGACAGAACAGGGAGGGCTCCCGAAAATCTTTTAGTTGTTATTTTGAAATATCCAAGTGGAAATTGTCGACTGTTCGATGAGTGAAATGGGTAGTTCGCAAGAAAAACAGCGAGAGAAATCAAAATGAGAACGAAATCAGAACGAAAACTGAGAACTGAGAAATAGCGAAGAGAAAAGGAGAATCAAGAGAACATGAGAGAGATCAGAGTGGCACAGCCGGAACAGCTTGAAGAAATTATGGGAATCTATGCGTATGCACAGAAGTTTATGGCGGAAAACGGGAATCCGACCCAGTGGGAGACGGTCTATCCGCCGAGAGATCTGGTTGAAGAAAATATTCATCAGAAGAAATGTTATGTCTGCATGGACGGAGAGAAGATCGAGGCAGTCTTCTATTTTGCGAAGCAGGAAGATGAACCGTCTTACCGTCAGCTTGAGTCAGGAGAGTGGCTCAATGACAGACCTTACGGGGTCGTTCACCGGATTGCGGTGGCAGAGGGAACGCGCGGAGCAGGCTCGTTTTGCTTAAACTGGGCATTTGAACAGTGTGGAAATCTGAAAATCGATACGCATGACGACAATAAGCCGATGCAGAATCTCCTCACAAAACTTGGATTCGTGTACTGTGGCAAGCTCGGATTGGAGGAGGAAGACTTGAGAAAAGAGTTTCAGAAAGAGGGAAATCCGTGGAGAGGATACCACAAGGCGAAATAAAGAGATAGCTACATCTGGAAGAACGAAGGGAAGAAAAGTCTGAATCGGAGAAGCGGACGAAGAAGATGAGGAATGAGGCTGACGCAGGAACGGAGCCAGAAAAGGAAATTCGAGAAAACGTAGAATAGAAAAATAAGACTTAGCAAGAAAAAATAGAAAAAACTGGACAGAATGATTCGACAGTGATACACTAAAAAAGAATAAAATCAGATAATTTAATAAGAGCAAACAAAGGGAGCTTGTGGAAGCAGGCTGAGAGGAAGTAATCAAACTTCGACCTTAATAACCTGATTTGGGTAATGCCAACGTAGGGATCGAATGCGAAGACCGATGACCGAAAGAACATTTCAGACGGCATCCTGTAAAGAACATTTCGTTCCCATACAGGATGCCGTTTTTTGTATGAAATTCTATCTGATGATATGGATTCATGGATTTTGTATGTCATTTGTATATCACGTGTTATAGGAGGAGAGGAAATGAGAGAGTACACAACACAGATGGATGCGGCGAGAAAGGGAATCATCACGCCGGAGATGAAGATTGTAGCAGAAAAAGAAAAAATGGGTGAGGAAGAACTGCGTGCCCTGATTGCGGAGGGCAAGGTAATCATTCCGTGTAACCGCCTGCATACCTCGATTGACCCGAACGGAGTCGGTTCGATGCTCAAGACGAAAATCAATGTCAATCTCGGAACTTCCCGTGACTGGAAAGATATTGATATGGAGCTGGAAAAGGTAAATGACGCAGTGAAGATGGGAGCGGAGTCCATCATGGATTTGAGTTCCTATGGAGATACGCAGACATTTCGTCGCAAACTGACCGCAGAGTGCCCGGCAATGATCGGAACTGTGCCGATTTACGATGCCGTTGTCTACTATCACAAGGCGCTCAAGGACATCACCGCGGAGGAGTGGCTGAAGATTGTGGAGATGCACGCAAAGGATGGCGTGGATTTCATGACGATCCATGTCGGCATCAACAAGAGCACCGCAAAGCGTTTCAAGGACAATAAGCGCCTGATGAATATTGTATCGAGAGGCGGATCGATCATCTTTGCATGGATGATGATGACCGGGGAGGAGAACCCGTTCTACGAGTATTATGACCGCGTTCTGGAAATCTGCCGGGAGTACGATGTGACGATCAGCCTTGGCGATGCCTGCCGTCCGGGATGTCTTGAGGATGCAACCGACATTTCCCAGATTGAGGAGCTTGTGACACTTGGAGAGCTGACCCGTCGTGCATGGGAGAAGGACGTACAGGTTATGGTAGAGGGACCGGGTCATATGCCACTTGACCAGATCTCTGCAAATATGAAGATTCAGCAGACCGTCTGCAAGGGTGCTCCGTTCTATGTCCTTGGACCGCTTGTTACCGATATTGCACCAGGTTATGACCACATCACCGCAGCGATCGGAGGCGCGATTGCAGCGGCATCCGGCGCAGCCTTCCTGTGCTATGTAACTCCGGCTGAGCATCTTCGCCTTCCGGATGTCAACGATGTAAAAGAAGGAATCATCGCTTCCAAGATTGCAGCTCATGCAGCAGATATTGCAAAGGGCGTAAAGGGTGCAAAGGATTGGGATCGCGCGATGGGCGCAGCGAGAAAGAAACTCGACTGGGAGGAAATGTTCAAGCTTGCGATCGATCCGGAGAAGGCGAGAGCATACCGCGCATCTGCAAAGCCGGAGAAAGAGGATACCTGCTCGATGTGTGGAAACTTCTGTGCAGTCAAGAATATGAACCGCATCATGGACGGAGAGATTGTTACCATTTTTGATGAGTGATAAAATAAATAGATGACAGGTGGCAGTAATAAGTGATAATTATGGAAAACAGAGACGATAAAAAGACCAGCCGAAAAACGGTTCTGACGATTGCGGGATCGGACAGCAGTGGAGGAGCCGGGATTCAGGCGGACTTGAAGACGATGACGGCACTTGGCGTTTATGGAATGAGCGCAATCACGGCATTGACGGCGCAGAACACGACCGGAGTGGCAGGGATTTTTGAGACAGATCCCGCGTTTGTCGGACTTCAGCTCGACAGTGTGTTTACGGATATTTTTCCGGATGCAGTGAAGATCGGAATGGTCTCCGGAAAAGAGACGATCCGTGTGATCGCGCAGAAACTTCGCGAGTATCAGGCGCGAAATGTCGTGCTCGATCCGGTTATGGTGTCGACGAGTGGTTCGAGACTTCTCGCAGAGGATGCGATGGGGATGCTCGCAGGGGAACTTCTTCCGCTGTCGGCAGTTCTGACTCCGAATATTCCGGAAGCTGAGATTCTCGCAGAGATGAAGATTGAGAATGAGGCTCAGATGGAAGAAGCCGGAGAGAAGATCTCAAAGCGTTATGGTGGTGCGGTTCTGGTAAAAGGCGGTCACCAGATTTCAACTGCAAATGATGTCCTCTACCGCGATGGGGAGTGGATCTGGTTTCGCGGAAGCCGGGTCGACAACCCGAACACACACGGAACCGGATGCACACTCTCCTCGGCAATCGCCTGTGGACTTGCAGAGGGAAAGAGCGTGGAGGAGAGCGTAAAATGTGCAAAAGAGTATCTCACGGGAGCGCTTACCTCCGGTCTGGATCTCGGAAAGGGAAGCGGACCGCTCGATCACTGTTTCAAGATCAGACCGCTTACTTAGGTGTTGTGCATAAGCGCAGAACCCCAACTTCACGAATTCTTTTATTTATAGTATAATAATGAGTATAACTCAGAGTGGATGCCTCCTCCTCTAAAGGTGGAGGCATCGGACTTTTGCCACCGGCAAAGAAAATGATGGAATGAGGTTGAGGGATGATTTTTGAACAACTTACAGAGATGAAGGGATTTACTCATCAGGAGCAGGCTGTGGCCCGTTACATCTTGGAGCACACAGAGGCAATTCTGCCAATGTCTGCGGAAGAACTGGCGAAGGCATCTTACACCAGCAAGGCGACAGTAATCCGCTTGAGTAAGAAACTTGGACTTGCCGGATATCAGGAGCTGAAATTTCAGATCGTTTCAGAGAGTGTGCAAAATATCCGGATCAATCAGTTGCTTCAGAATGAACCGATCAACGAAAAAAGCACCTATCAGGATGTTTTGAATGTGATTCCGGCACTGTATGACAAAGCGATCAGTGATACGCGAATGTGTATGGATAAAAATGTGGTAAACCGGATTTTTAACAGAATGATGCGGGCGGATCAGATCGATTTTTACGGAAACGGGATCACTTACACGCTGGCACAGTCAGCAGCGTTCAAATTTTCCACGCTTGGTATGGAATGTCATGCCAGAGAGAGTGTGAATGCCCATTACCTGACGGAACGACAGGATCAGAAGCGGATCGCTTTTGTAATGAGCTTTACAGGGGCAAATCGTTCGATGATTGATGTTGCCCGGTATCTGAAAAAAACAACAAAGACGTTTGTGACAGGTATTGTGGGGAGACACAATGCGGACATTCGGGAATACTGTGATGAAATCGTAGAGATTCCCTCCAGGGACTCACTTCTGAGTCTGAAAGTCATGACTTCTTATACGGCGGTTACTTATGTGCTGGATGTGCTGTTTGGCATGTGTCTTTCTCAAAATTACGGGAATCATGTGGAGGCAGCTTTGAAAATGGTAAATCAGGAGTCTTTGCGGACTACGGTGGACTATTGGAATCTGATTTACAATAAAGAGAAAAAGTCCTGAAAGAGAAAAACAATCAAAGACAATCAGAAACAATCAGGACTAATAAGGAATTGGACCATTGGTTCAAAATTTTGACCGGCTGGAACGGCAATTTTGAACCGATGGTCCTTTTGCTTTTTCGGATGCTGACATTTTATTGAATCAATGGTAAAGTTGCAGACAGAAAGAACCAGAGAGAACGATAAGGAGGAGGTTACACATGGATTACAAAAGACTTGCAGAACAGATCTTAGAGCTTGTAGGCGGAAAAGAAAATGTTTCTGGTCTTGTACATTGCGCGACCAGGCTTCGCTTCAACCTGAAAGATGAAAGCAAGGCGCAGACGGATGCTCTGAAAAAGACAAAGGGCGTAGTTGGGGTAGCAAAGAGTGGCGGTCAGTATCAGGTCATCATTGGAAGTGATGTGGCAAATGTGTTTGCACCACTGAATGAATTGTGTGATTTAAAGGACAGCCGTGCGGGGGAGGAACAGAAAGAGAAAAAATCGAAAGTGGCAACGGCGATCGATACCTTATCTGGAATTTTCACGCCGATTCTGCCAGCACTGACAGCCGCAGGTATGTTGAAAGCGGTACTGTCACTGCTTGTAGCATTTAAACTGGTTGCTTCGAGTGACCAGAGTTATCAGATTCTGAACTTTATGGGAGATGCAACCTTCTATTTCCTGCCGATTCTTTTGGCAAGCTCGGCGGCAAAGAAGTTTAAATGCAACCCGTATCTTGCTATGATGTTGGGAGGCATTCTCCTGCATCCGAATTTTGTCAACATGGTATCTGCATCCAAAGAATCGGGAGAGGCGATTCGCCTGTTTATGATTCCGATCTACAATGCCAGTTATTCTTCCTCGGTAATTCCGATCATTTTAGCAGTATGGTTTATGTCCGTGGTGGAACCGATTGCAGACCGGATTTCTCCAAAGGCGATCAAATTTTTCTCCAAGCCGTTGATTACGATTCTGGTGAGTGGTGTTGTAACGCTCTCCGTGTTGGGACCGATCGGTTATGTCATCAGTAACTATATTGCGACATTCCTGCGGGCGATGGAGAGCTATGGATGGCTGGTTTCTATGATTCTTGGTGCAGTGTTCCCACTCCTTGTTATGACTGGAACACATTATGCGATCGTTCCGGTAGGCATCAACAATCGTATGACCATGGGCTACGACAGTATGGTTTATCCGAATAACCTGGCATCCAACGTGGCTCAGGGTGGTGCAACCCTTGCAGTGGCGTTTAAATCAAAAGTATCTGAAATAAAACAGCTTGCGATGTCTGCCGGTATCACGGCAGTCTGCGGAATTACAGAGCCGGCGCTGTATGGTATTAACGTACCTTACCGGACACCGCTCTACTCTGCAATGGCAGGTGGTGCTGCGGGTGGCCTGTTCGTCGGACTGATGCATGTAAAGAACTACTCTGGCGGATCACCGGGACTTCTGACTCTGCCGAGCTATATTGGCGGAGATAGCCTCAGAGATCTGCTGTTTGCCAGCATTGGTGCGGGAATTGCTTTTGTGGTTGCTTTCGTAATTTGTTTTATTCTTTACAAAGACCCGAAGGAAGCACTAGAGGGGGATGGAAAAGAAAAGGACAGTGTTTCCGCAGAGAAGAAGAGCACGGTGGAGACAGAAAAGACAGAAACCTCTGTTTCAAAAGAAGATTGTGCACAGCCGGCTTCTGACTGTGATATGGTTTGTTCTCCGGTTTCAGGTAATGTGATTCCTCTGAGTGAGGTGAAGGATGAGGTATTTTCTCAGGGAATCCTTGGAAATGGTGTTGCCGTGATTCCGGATGAAGATCTGATTGTATCTCCGGTGAATGGAACAATCGTATCTATTTTTGATACGCTTCATGCGGTCGGTCTTCTGGCAGACAGCGGAGAAGAAGTGCTGATCCACATTGGTCTTGATACGGTAAAGCTGGGTGGAAAGTATTTTAAGGCTCTGGCAAAGACCGGAGATCGTGTATCGGTTGGCACTCCGCTGATTCAGGTAGAATTTGACAAGGTGAAAGAAGCCGGGTATGACATTGTAACTCCGGTGATTGTAAGCAACACAGCAGTTTATCGCAGTGTGACGGGTGAAACAGGAAAACATGTAAAAGCAGGAGAGCCGGTTATTCAAGTACAAAAGTAAAAACGTAAGAACGTAAGAAAAATCGACTGGTGGACAGGAATAGGAGAAATGACGATGCATGGATTACCAAAAGAATTTTTGTGGGGCGGTGCGACAGCAGCAAACCAGTGTGAAGGCGGTTATCTGGAAGGCGGAAAGGGATTAGGAACGGTAGATGTGATTCCCTGGGGAGAAAACAGACGGGCAGTGATGGAGGGCATCATGGATTATCACACCTTGCCGGAGGATTCCTTTTATCCGTCCCACGGTGCTACCGACATGTACCATCACTGGAAAGAGGATATCCGGTATATGGCAGAGATGGGATTTAAGTGCTATCGCTTTTCGATTGCCTGGTCCCGCATTTTCCCAACAGGAGAAGAGGCAGAGCCAAATCAGGAAGGACTGAAGTTTTACGATGACCTGATTAATGAATTGCTGGCAAATCGGATTGAGCCGGTGGTTACGATCTGCCATTTCGATGTGCCACTGCATCTTGAGGAAACCTACGGATCATGGAGAAGTAGAAAGCTAATTGATGCCTATGTAAAATACAGCAGAGTCCTGTTTGAACATTTTAAGGGAAGAGTTCATTACTGGATGACGTTCAACGAAATCAATATGCTGATGCATCTTCCGTTTATGGGAGCAGGAATTCGTTTCCGGGAGGGAGAAAATCAGAATCAGGTGAAGTATCAGGCAGCGCATCACGAACTGGTGGCTTCTGCGATGGCAACAAAAATTGCCCACGAGATCGACCCGGAAAATAAGATTGGCTGTATGCTGGCAGCGGGGAGTTTTTACCCGAATACCTGTAATCCGGAAGATGTCTGGGCGGCGAAGAAGCGGGATCGTGGAAATTATTTCTTCGTGGATGTACAGGCGCGTGGTGGATATCCGGCTTATGTAATGAAACAGTTTGAGCAGGAAAACATCCATATTACAATGGAGCCGGAAGATGAAAAGATCCTTCGGGAGAATACGGTGGATTACATCGCATTCAGCTATTATACTTCCCGTCTCACCAGCGCTGATCCGGATGTGATTGCGAAAAATTCCATTTCCGGTAATGTAATGAAATCCCTGAGAAATCCACATCTGAAGGTAAGTGAGTGGGGATGGCAGATCGACCCACTGGGACTGCGCATCACGATGAATGATCTCTATGACCGCTATCAGAAACCACTGTTTATTGTGGAGAATGGTCTGGGTGCAGTAGATCGGATTGAGGAGGATGGAAGCATTCAGGATGACTACCGTATCGCCTATCTGGAGGCTCATCTGAAGGAGATGATGAAGGCTGTGGAAGAGGACGGTGTGGATTTGATTGGTTATTGCGCCTGGGGCTGTATTGATTTGGTGAGTGCTTCCACCGGAGAGATGAAAAAGCGTTATGGTATGGTCTATGTGGATCGGGATAACGCCGGAAACGGAACCTTAAAGCGTACTCCGAAAAAGTCGTTCGGGTGGTATCGGCATGTGATCGAAACAAACGGGGAGTGTTTGAAATAGATAAAAAAATAGTGGCGGTAGGTCCAGATAGAAAATGGATCTACCGCCATTTTTTGTGTATATCGGAGACATGGTTGTTTGACAAGAATCTTATGACAAGTCTGATAAAAAATGGTATGATTAATTGAACTGGGATAAATGGATAAAGGCAATGGATAAAGATAATAGTTAAAGACAATAGTTAAAGACAATAGTTAAAGACCATGGATAAAGACAATAATTAAAGACCGCGACAGGTGAGGAGATGGACAGCTTATGGGACAGAGATATGTGGGGATTGATCTTGGGGGTACGAAGATTGCAGTTGGAATTGTCAGGGAGACGGCGGAAAATAAGTTTGAGATTGAGGCGAAGATCCAGGCTCCGACGGGTCTGCCGAGAGAACCGGAGGATCTGGCGGATGAAATTTTTCGGCTGGCAGTCCGACTGTTGGATGACCAAAAACGGAGCTTTGCAGAGATCGAAAGCGTGGGAATTGGAATTCCGGGAACCGTCAATCAGGAAAAAGAGAGCGTGGAGTATGCAAATAATTTTGGCTTTGACAACGTTCCGTTTGTGAGAATGTTGCGGGAGCGATTTCCATGTCCGGTCTATGCGGAAAATGATGCGAAATCGGCATCCTGGGCGGAGTATTTAGCGGGAAGCGGTCAGGGCAGTAAGTCGATGGTGGCAGTGACGCTCGGGACAGGAGTCGGTGGTGGCTTGATTCTCGATGGAAAGATCGTGAGCGGAGTCAATGCTTCTGCCGGGGAACTCGGACATATGGTGATCCGAAAGAACGGGCGCAAATGCACCTGCGGGAGAAGAGGATGCTTTGAGGCGTATGCGTCGGCATCTGCACTTGTCCGCTCGACAAAACGGGAGGCAAGGAAGAATCCGGATTCCCTTCTGAATCAGTTGTGCGCGGGCGACCGAAGTGCAATCAATGGAAAACTGATTTTTGAGGCGGTTCGGGCAGAGGATGTAACAGCCAAAAAGGTATTTGATTCTTATCTCGATGATCTTGCGGAGGGAATTGCAAATATCATCAATATCATTCAGCCGGAAGTGCTCTGCATTGGAGGCGGAATCAGTGGAGCGGGAGAAGAATTGCTTGCTCCGTTGAGGCAGAGAGTTGCGCCGATGATTTATTCGCGGGGTTCCGAGAAAAATACGCGTCTTGTGACGGCAAAACTCGGAAATGATGCCGGAATCATCGGAGCCGGGGCGCTCTATCGCCTGGAAAAAAATCGAAATTGACAGACATTCAGACAGAAAGAAAAGTGACAAAAAGGGGACAGCAAAGAAAATGAGAGAATCCGAAGACCAGATGGAAAAGACAGACATGGAAAACACAGATATCGAAAAGAAAGAAAAAGAAATTGAAAAGAAAGAAAAAGAAACGGAAAAGAAGGAACCCAAAATGAAGGAAAGCGAAGAACGCAAAGAAAATAGAATTTATCTCGAGGCGGGCGGAAGCGTAAAAAACCTTGACGCGCTGACTGTGGAACTTCCGGAGGACATCGCGAGACTCAAGGCGATGGGACACTTGAAACTCGCAAACAAGGTGATCGAGAAGTGTCTTGAAAAAGAGCTTCCGGAAGCGTTGAGGGAGCGTCTGCTTCTTGAGCGGGAGATCCTTGCGCGCCTGCCACAGCAGTATCCGCACAGTTGGCAGAGTGCGATCAATATGATGAAAGAGACGTTTGCAGACTTTGAAAATGAGGAACTCGATGATCTTTTGGCGGAGGGCGCATTTGAGTGGATCTGTATCAACGGGGAGATCAAGCTCAAGGACAATTTTATTGACAACCTGATCAAGACCCGGAAAGATCTTAGCTATCGTCTGCTCAATGAGGAGACGATCTGGGATCGTCGGGCACAGCTCAATATGCTCGATGATGTGATGCACCAGATGAAGGAAAAAGGAAGCCTGAGAAGCAAGATTCACATTAAGAGCATGGCGTCTCTGCGCCCGCTTGCGAGAAGAGAGGGCACGAAGATTCAGGTACAGCTTCCGCTTCCGCTCGAGTATGCTCAGGTGAAGAAATTTACATATCTCGGTTGCAGTCCGGAGTGCGGAAAAGTGGCTCCGACGTCTGCGGTTCAGAGAACGATCTGCTTTGAGACGGAATATCAGAGTGGACAGACGTTTGAGGTGGAATATGAACTCGAAAATGAGATGAAGTACTGGGACTGGAAGGAAGCCTCTGAAAAGTTGGATTTGAGCCGGAAAGATGGAGAATCGAAGGAATTAAATGAATCAAATGAATTGAATAAAGAGCGGGAAGAGGCAAAAAAGTATCTTGGGGAACAGTTCCCTCATATCCGCTTCACCCCGTATCTGAGAGCACTTGCAAAGGAGATTGTCGGCGATGAGACAAATCCGGTGCGAAAGGCAAAGAAAATTTATGATTATATCACGACCCATGTGATGTATTCCTATGTGCGCTCCTACTTTACGATCGAACAGCATGCGACGTTTACCGCGACAAACTTAAAAGGCGATTGCGGACTTCAGGCACTGCTCTTTATCACGCTCTGCCGAATCGTCGGTGTGCCGGCAAGATGGCAGTCCGGTCTCTATGCATGTCCGAAGAATATCGGCTGTCACGACTGGGCACAGTTCTATATTGAGTCGTATGGCTGGCTGTATGCAGATGCCTCGTTTGGAGGAGCTGCGTGGAGAGCGGGAGATCTCGAGCGCTGGGAGTTTTATTTCGGAAACCTTGACCCGTACCGGATTCCGACGACCTGCGAGTATCAGAGTGATTTTTATTTCCCGAAAAAGTATCTGAGACAGGACCCGTATGACAACCAGATGGGCGAGGCAGAGTATGAGGATCAGGGGCTTCTTGAGGGAACTGATTTTGATACGAAGCATGAGAAGATTGAGATTGTTCTTATAGATAAATAGTTACTGGGGCAATAACCGGAGTTTTGTATTTTCTAAGGGACTTGACAAACATCCAGAGGAAAGGCTATAATGCAAGCGTGATCGCAAGAATTTTTGTGGTCAGAAAAGTGAAAATCAGTCAGGCAATGAGAGGAAGAAGTACCATCGGGAATACCCGCACAGAAAGTAGCCGGAAGATGAGAGGCGCGCGGAGAGACGGCATGGGAATACATCCTTGAGCTTCACACCGAACGTGGTCGTGAACAGAAAACGAGCAAAGAATCGATCTGATTTTTGTTTTGTTTCAGGACGCGAAATATCAGTAGGCTGTGACGGAGTCGGCGACCGTTATCATGTCGGAACGTTATAGAACCCCTGTGGAATATGACGCTCAGTGAGGCAGGCAGTGCAAGCTGTCTGTGAACAGAAGGTGGTAACACGAGCATGCGCCTCGTCCTTTTGATGGCAGAACCATTGAGAGGGCGGGGCTTTTTATTTCATTAAGAGATTATTTCATAGGCACTTATTTATGTTTTATGAAATAAAAATCCGGGACTTCTCGGTTCTCGCAACAAAACCAAGCAACAAAGAAAAAAGAACGAAAAAAAGAAAAAGAGAAAAAGGAGATTACAGCGATGAATTGTTATGACGAGCTGGTTGCCCGCGGTCTGATCGCGCAGGTGACAAATGAGGAAGAGATCCGTAAGATGGTCAATGAGGGAAAGGCAACGTTCTACATTGGATTTGACCCGACCGCAGACAGCCTTCATGTTGGACACTTTATGGCACTGTGCCTGATGAAGCGTCTTCAGATGGCAGGAAACAAGCCGATCGCTCTGATCGGAGGCGGTACTGCAATGGTAGGAGACCCGTCCGGTCGTACCGATATGCGTCAGATGATGACGGTTGAGACGATCCAGCACAACTGCGAGTGCTTCAAGAAGCAGATGAGCCGTTTCATCGATTTCGGTGAGGGTAAGGCAATGATGGTAAACAATGCAGACTGGCTGTTAAAGCTGAACTACATTGAGTTGCTTCGCGATGTAGGCGCTTGCTTCTCTGTAAACAACATGCTTCGCGCAGAGTGCTACAAACAGCGTATGGAGAAGGGACTGAGCTTCCTTGAGTTCAACTACATGATCATGCAGAGCTACGACTTCTATGAGCTGTTCCAGCGTTACGGCTGTAACATGCAGTTTGGCGGAGATGATCAGTGGAGCAACATGCTCGGCGGTACCGAGCTGATTCGTCGTAAGCTGGGTAAGGATGCTCATGCGATGACAATCACCCTGCTCTTAAACTCTGAGGGCAAGAAGATGGGTAAGACCCAGTCTGGCGCTGTATGGCTTGATCCGGAGAAGACCTCCCCGTTCGACTTCTACCAGTACTGGAGAAATGTAGACGATGCAGACGTATTAAAGTGCCTGCGTATGCTGACCTTCCTTCCGCTTGAGCAGATCGATGAGATGGATAAATGGGAAGGAAGTCAGTTAAATACTGCAAAAGAGATCCTTGCATTTGAGCTGACGAAACTCGTTCATGGTGAGGAAGAGGCAGTTAAGGCTCAGACTGCTGCAAAGGCTCTGTTCTCCGGTCAGGGAAGCCTTGAGAACATGCCGTCCTACCAGCTGAAGGAGGAGGATTTCACAGACGGAGCAATCGACCTTCTCGCTGTTCTTCAGAAGTCCGGTCTTGCTTCCTCTCGTTCCGAGGCACGCAGAAACGTTGAGCAGGGCGGTGTATCGGTCAACGGAACTCAGGTAAAGGATATCAAGGCATCCTTCACAAAGGACGATTTCGGCGGAGACGGAATGGTTGTAAAGCGCGGTAAGAAGAACTTTATGAAGGTTACTCTGTAATCCCCTCTGGAAACCAGATTAAGATGATTAAAAAGAAAAAATTTTTAAAAGAGTATCACATCGAGAAAGAAGAACTGAAACGAACCGGCATGAAGTGGGATGAGCTGAATGCGATCTACGATCACTATTGTCAGCTTGAGGGACAGTTGAAACGGATCGGAAAGGATTTTGTGAATGATTACCTGTACGACATTGAGCGTGCAGGCATTCACTCCTACCGCTACCGCACGAAACAGCCCGGTCACCTGATTGAGAAGATCATCCGCAAGAAGCAGATGACTCCCGATCCGTATCAGTACATCGATCGGACAAATTACTGGAAATACATGACGGACTTGATTGGAATCCGCGTCTTCTTCCTTTACCGGGAAGATTGGATTCGCTTTCACAACTACATCACTTCCGTGTTTGAGAATAATCCGGAATGTTATATAGAAGACCGCCTGATGGATTTTGATGAGAATCCCGATCACTATTATATTGCGGAGCGCCCGAAGGTTTACCGCAGAACGGGTGATACTAGAATCTATGACAAGCGCCTGATCGACATCAAGTCGGACGGCATTTACCGGTCTCTGCACTATATCATTAAATATAAAGGATATTATGTGGAGATTCAGGGAAGAACGCTTTTTGAGGAAGGTTGGAGTGAGATCGACCACGACATCGTCTACCCGTATTTTCAGGATGATGAGATGCTGACGGATTTCTCGACTCTGCTCAATCGTCTCGCGGGAATGGCAGATGAGATGAGTTCTTATTTCCGTCGAATCAAGGATATGAAGATGGAATCCGCTGAGAAAGCCGAGAAGGCTGAAAAAGAAGAAAAAGCCGACAAAGCCGATAAAGCTCAAAAATCTGAGAAAACAGAAAAAATAGAAAAGACAGAGAAGACAGAGAAAGCGGAGAAGCCGGAAAAGTCTGAGAAATCTGAGAATCCGAGTAAGGCGGACAAGGCGACAAAAAAAGCGTCAAAAAAAGAAAAAGAAGCTCAAAAAACCGAATAAAAATCGAAGAAACGTCGAAAAAGAAAGAATACTGTTTACGGATTGTTCCGAAAACGGTATTCTTTTTTTCATATTTTTTTGCCCCCTTTCATATCTTTCCATTAGAGCGTGTCCCGGAGAGGGATTCAAGAAAGGGGGGGAAGGCGATGGATACACATTTCATGCAAGAGGTATCCAAGATGGTTCATGTTCTGAAAACGCGCGGAAAAAAATTCTGTGCGGTACTTTTGTGCGTGACGCTTGCGATGGGAAGTGGACTGTTTCACTTGGCAGTCGTCGCATCGTCGGGAAACGATGGTGTGACAGAACTTGAACTTGACCCAAAGCAATTTTACGCATGCATTCAGCAGACCGTGAAGGCTCAGAAGTCCCTGAATCCGGATGACCGGAAGTGGAGAGGGGCATATGCCGGAGAGTACCAGAACATTCTCTACGGGGAGGATGGAGAGGGAGAGAACCTGTATGAGGTTGCGCTTCCGGAGGACTTCACAAAGAAAAACAGAAAAGAGAAGGTCGGGCTTCATGTGTTTGTACGGCTCGGCGACCGAATCAACCTTGAGAATGATTTGGAGGGTGATTTGGAGAGTGATCTGGACAATGATTTGGAAGGAGATTTAGAAGACGATTTAGAAAGAGATTCAAAGAAAGATTCAGAGAAAAATTCAAATAGAAATTCAGAGAGAAATTCAGAGAGAAATTCGGAGAACAATTTCAAAGATCTCTATGAGTTTCAGGGAGATGAGACGCTGATGTTTCTCTTCACGAATCAGACGGAGGTGACACAGCGCGTCAGCTTAAACCTTGGAAGGTATTCGACCGGAATTGCTTCGATCGGTCCAAAGAGCTGGGTGAAGAGAGGGGTGGACGAGGAGTGGTCAACGGGATCGGATACATTTGGCAGTGCGACGAACTCTGATTCTGATGAGTTTGAGGCGATGGAATCGGAGGAGAGAAAAGCGGAACTTGGGACAACCTCAAATGCGGATGGTATTTCCAATACAGTTTCCAATTCCGATGCATTTGCGACGCCCTCAAATGCCGAGCATCAGACCTTGAATGGTGAGTGGCTGGAAATGGTTTTAGCAGACCGCAGACCGGGAAGAGGATTTGTGACGACGGCAGAAGATCTTGAACTTGACCAGCTCAGGGCTCTCGCCTCGGATTCCGATGCAGATTTTTATGAATCGGAGACGGAACTCGCTGTTGTGCGCGCGTGGGCAGAGCCGGGAACATTGCCGGATCATGCGAGTCTTGAGGTCACGCAGATAAGCGGAGACAACGGGCAGGATGGCGAAGAATATCAGGAATACCAAGAGTACCAGAAATACCAGAGGGCAAAAGAAGCTCTCGATCAGCAGGAGATCGCGTATGACGGAATGATGGCATTTGATATCGGATTTCTTGATGAGCAGGGGGAGGAGATTGAGCCGGACGGAATTGTGGAGGTACATATTGAACTCAAGGATGGGGCGCTTCCTGAGGATGCAGATCCCGAGTCGCTTGCGGTTCAGCATCTGCTTGAGAACGGCGAGGAGGTGGAAGTGCGCCAGATGAATGTGGAGGGCGAACCGCTCGAGTTTAAGACGGACAGTTTTTCGACCTACACGGTGACATTCCGGACGGAGATCACGTCGATCCGATCGATCGCGATTCGAGATGACATTGCAAACAGCGGAACGCTGATTCCACTGATCAATGGCGCAGAGCTGACCCAGGGTGGATCGGGAAGACTCTTTCTTCAGTGGTATCGTCAGACTTCAGACGGAGACTGGGAAGCAGTGGAGCGCGTCAAGGTCAGCGGAGATTCCTACAACGTCTCAGACGACGGAAGACTCAACGTCGCCCTCGATATTTATACAAGGCGAACCGAGGATTCTGATTACCGGAACAAGCAGTATACATACAGGGTCGAGGCATGGCTTGAGGGGGATGAAAACAACAAAAAAGTGTCGCCATCCTACACCGAACCGTATTATATGCAACTTCAGAACGGCGGATTTGAGAATCCTTCTGTGAAAAAGTGGGTTAAATATAAGGAATCTTCTTTTGTCCAGCTTCCAAATGGAACGAGCGGACTTGTATGGCGGACGACGGGATCGGATGGAAAAATCGAGATCACGGGAGACAATCCGAGTGGAGCCTATCACTTTACCGACTATGTCGAGGGAGAGCGGGCTGCCGAGTTAAACTGTGAGGCGTATGGTTCTCTGTATCAGGATGTCCTGACCGTTCCGGGTTCGGAGCTTCACTGGCAACTTTCCCATGTCGGCAGAGAGGGAGCTGACACGATGCGTGTCGTGATCATGTCGGCACCGGAGGCAATCGCTTCGAATATTACGAGTCAGAGCGCAATGGAGACACTTTGGGCGGAGCACCCGGAATATTTCCAGATTGCAGATGGACTCACGAGTGCAGATATCACAGATGGACCGGCAAACTGGAAAACGTATTCCGGTGAGTATCAGGTTCCGGCAGGTCAGTATCTGACGCGGTTCTTCTTTGTCGCAGTCAATGCCGTAGGTGGAGCGACGCAGGGAAATCTGATCGACAATGTGTGGTTCAGCACGGAGCTTCCGCCGGCAAGACCGGATCGCGGACATTTGACGCTGAAAAAGACGGTGGTTGGTCTCGACGCAGAGGATGCGCAGAATTATCGGGTGACTGTGACAGCGAAGAAGGCGGGCAGTGAGGAGACTCTGACGGCAGAGCTTTTCGGATTTGTCGCAAATGGTGATGGAAGTTATTCGGCGATGAGAACGTTCCAGAATGTAGGGACCGGAACGTATGAGGTATCTGAGACTGTGTCGGAGACGGTGAAAGATTTGCTCTCGGAAAAGTATCAGGGTCCGACGAGTACGGTCAATGGAGTGAGCGGAACGAGCACGACGGTTGAGGTTTATGACCAGAGTGAGACGGTTGCAGAATTTGCGAACACCTATGTGATTTATTCGGCTCAGGTCACGGTGGAAAAGCAGGTGACCGGAAATATGGGTGGTAAGCGAGAGAAGTTCCTTTTCCGCGCGGAGGTGTCGAGAGCGGGAAGCCCGATCAGACAGCTTGAATTCTCGCTTCAGGATAAGGATCACGCTTCTTCTGAGGAGACGAGATCCCGCATGCTCACAGAGCTTCGTGAGGGTGACGTCGTGACGATCACGGAGACGGGAGGTGCGAGCGGATATGAGACGATACCGGCGGTGAGTGGAAATGTTTCGGATACGCAGATTCTCGACTCCGGAAAGACGATCCGGTTTGTGATCGGAAGCGGAGCGGGAGATATCCGGGTGATCTTCACAAATAACCGGGAGATCACGTCCCCGACAGGACTTCCGGAACAGAAACTTTCCGGTTTGCTTGCGATGATGGGACTCTTGTTTGGATCTGTCAGGATCTGGAGTGAGGGAGGTTTCTCGGCAGGAAAGAGAAGAAAATAGAGTTGTGAACGTGCAATGTAAAATATTTGTTTGAGAGAACGTGCGGGAAGTTCAGAAAAAGGCGTGAGAAGTTTAGGGGAAAGCGTAAAAAGTTCAGAGGAAAATGGAAATGGGGAAGCGAAGATGAGGAAATGGGCGGAGAAGAGAGAAGGGGAAGAGAGAGGTGGAGAGGAGAGAAACAGGCTGAGAGAAGAAATCGTGATGTTTCTTCGGAATCTGGCAGTCATGGTGCTTACGCTGATCGTGATGTTCGGCGTGGTATTTGGATTTTACCGCGTGAGTGACAATGCGATGTCACCGCGGGTCAGCGCCGGGGATCTCCTGCTTTACTATCGTCTGGAAAAACAGTTGCGAACTCAGGATGTGGTTGTGCTCAAAAAGGAGGGAAAACGCTATGTAGGAAGAATTGTGGCAAAGAGTGGAGATCAGGTGGAGGTCACGGAGGACGCATGTCTCAAAGTAAATGGAAATCTGATTGTGGAGACGGATATTTTTTACGATACGCTCCGAGATGGAGATTATCTCGATTACCCCGTAACACTCGGAGACGGTCAGTATTTTGTGCTTGGAGATTTCCGAATCGGTGCAGAGGACAGCCGGTATTTTGGTCCGGTGGAAAAGAGCGAAATTCTCGGAAAAGTGTTGATTTTGTTTAGAAGAACCGGATTTTGAGAAATGCAGATAAAGTGGAAACAGTGAAAACAAACGAATAAAAGCGAATAAGGTGCAACTGGCAGTGGTGATATGATCGCAGTTTTTCATGCGATGATATAAAAATGGTTTCTGCGTGTTTTCAGCGTGTGTGTCAAACGTGCGGATAGAAACCGAAAATGTGTTGGAAAGAGAGGATTATCTATGAGACGAAGAAGAATGGGAAAGAAGGCTATGGTGGTAACGATGACGGCAGTAGCGCTGTCTTCGATCGGAGCGCTTCCGGCATTTGCAGAGGTGACACCGATTGAGTCTGTGAGTCTGATCAAGAAGGTTCCAACAGACGGAAAGACGTACTCACCGGCGACCTCGTTCTCGTTTGAGCTTACCGAGGGTGAGGCAGGAACCTTTGGAAATCAGGTAGTCTATGCCGGTGTTAGCGGAGGTCTGACGTTAGACCCGAATAATTCCTTTGACTTTACACCGGGAAATGAGGGCGTGCTTGCGGAGTACAGCAAGACCGGAGCGATTCTGGTGGATGCGACGAAGTTTACGGCTCCGGGTGTCTATCATTATCAGGTGAAGGAGAACATTCCGGAAGCTCTGGCAGACCGGTATGAAGGAATCACCTATGATGAGAGTGTTTATGATGTCTATGTCTATGTGGAGAACAATGACGACTACACCGGATATATCGTGTCTGCGGTGAAGGCGACACTGGATGATGGAGAGAACAAGTCAGATGATCTGGTGTTCAGAAATGATTATGATGGTGTACATAAGCTGACTCTGACGAAGGAGGTAACCGGTAATCAGGGTAATCGCGACAAGGAGTTTGAGTTCACGATCCAGGTGAACGGACAGGAAAATGAGAAGTATGCGACAAACTACACGCTCGCGGATGGAAGCACGCTCGTGCTCACAAGTGGAGCGGATGCTGTGACGATATCCCTCAAGCACGGTGAGTCGATCGAGGTCTATGGACTTTCCGCAAATGATGTCTATACGATCGTCGAGGCAAGTTATGCATCCGATGGATATGCGACGACGATCACGGGTGCAGATTCCTCAGATGGTCTGACTGCAACCGGTAAGACAGACACTGGGGATGACACGGTTGTTTACACGAATGATAAGACTATCACTTCGCCGACCGGTATTGCAATGGAATTTGGACCGTATGCGCTGATGCTCGGAACAGCGGGAGCACTCGGTGGTATGTTCTTCCGCAAGAAGAGAGAGGAGTAAGGTTTAATAGTTTGATGGAGCGAGTTATGAAGTGAGGCGCTCCGACGGCGAGAGAAAGTCCTGCAAACGCGCTCTCGCTCCGGGTTCAACGCAACGGTGCATAAGGTTGCAAAATACGCAACCTAAACACCGGCGTTTCACACGGGTTTGCAGGATCTTTCTCGCCTTACGTCGCTAATAATGTGAGTGTGGCGAGGTAGATGAAAAGATAGGATTCAGTAGAGCCTTTGTGACGATCAAGATAATTAATAGTATGATGGCATCCTTGGGTGAGAAAGGAGGAATCCCAGAGTGGAACTGGTAGGGCGTATGGCGTGGGCGGGAAACCGGATGCTTCGGATTCTGGCGGGCATTTTGATTTTGCTGATGCTTTTCTTTGGTGGCTGGTCGCTCTGGGAGAACTTCCAGCTTGGTCGGGAGGCTTTCTCAAATGAACGGCTTCTGCAATACAAGCCGGGTGCGGATGGAGGAGAGGAGACGTACAGTCTGGATGAACTGATAAGGCTGAATCCGGATACACGGGGGTGGCTGACGATTGAGGGAACGCATATCGATTATCCGGTTGTGCAGGGAGAGGATGATATGACGTACATCAATAAGAATGTGTTCGGGGAATTTGCCCTGACGGGATCGATCTTTTTATCATGTCTGAACAGCCCGGATTTCTCAGACCCCTATAACCTGATTTATGGTCATCACATGGATAATGGAGGGATGTTCGGAGATGTGATGGAATTCCTTGATTCGGAATACTTTGAGGCGCATCCGGAAGGAACCTTGATTTTGCCCCAGAAGCGTTATCGCATTGTCCTGTTTGCCTGTCTGGAGACAAATGCCTACGATCCGCTTGTCTATCATCCGGGACCGGAATATCAGAATGAAAGACTTCTTGAGGAACTTCGAAATCGAGCATCCATTTATCGGGAGATTGGCGTGAGTAATTCCGATCAGATTGTGGGAATGTCAACCTGTGTAGACGCACAGACGGATGGACGCGTTGTGTTGTTTGGAAAGTTGGAATAAAACGGAAGGAGGAGCGGGAAATATGGATCAGATAAAAAGAAAATGGTTGTCGATACAGTCTGTCGTGGCGACGGGAATCGCTGTGTTTCTGGCAGTGGTGGTCGGAATTGTGGCACTTCCGGCAGTGGCATTTGCATCGTCCGATCTTATCTGGGTATCCATTCCCGTACAGGTGCAGACATCGGGAAATGCGCCGTCAGGAATGACCTACCAGATCGAGCTTGCAAGAAAGCAGGCGGGGACACCGATGCCGGAGACGGCGGGAGATGTCGATCGATTTGTGCTGACCGCAAATGCCGGGGAGAATGTGGTCTTTGAGCGGATTGCGTATTCAGTGCCGGGAAATTATGAGTATGAGATCACGCAGACGACGCAGGATCGGTCCAATTTCACTCTGGATCGGAGTGTTTATCAGGTGACCGTGCACATCTTAAATGGATCGGATGGCAAACTTGAGAGTGGACTTTCCGTGGAAAAGCGTGCGGGGGACAATCAGACAGAACCCGGAGCGAAGGCGGAAAGCATTTTGTTTGCAAACAAGTATTCACACTCATCCGAAGGCGGTGGTCATTCTGGCGGTGGTTCGTCGTCGGGGGGAGGATCTTCATCATCGGGAAGCTCAGGTTCGACGAGTACGTCGGAGACGACGGCTGGCGAGCCGGCAGAGACATTTCCGGATATTCTGTTTCCTGAGCAGGAAGTCGTGCTTCCTCAGCCGTTTGCCCTGCCTAAGACCGGGGATCTCACCCATGAATGGTTGTGGGCAGTACTTGCAGGTGTTTCCGGAGTGGTCGGAACTGCGCTTGTGATCGGAACCTTTGTCGGAAAGAAGAGACGGAAAGCGGAGGAAAATGGAAGCCGTCTGGCATGAAGATGGAAGCCGATGAGGAAACATAAAAATGAGATGACGCAAAACCGATGAGAGAGATAGATAAGAGAGACCGATAAAAGAGATGGATGAGAAAGAAATTGATGAAGAGACAAAAAGAATGAGAGAAGAGTGAGCGGAAAATCAGAGAAAAAGGGATTGACGAGAGCGATTGATGAGAGAACAGAAATAAAATAAAAGAACATGAAAAACAGGAAAAAAATGAAAGAACGGGAACATGCGGGAGGACGAATTGGGATTCTGATCTGTGCAGTCGTATTTCTGATTTCTTCTGTCGAGTGGGGGCGAACCCGGATGCAGGCAGTCAGGGAGGCGGATACGATTGCACAGCTTGCAGAATTGACACGGCAGGAGACAGGCACAGTTACGCAGTCCCGGTTTTTGCCATGGGCTGATTTGGAGGAAGGACAGAAAAAGGGGACATCCGAGCAGGAAATGCCAGATCAGAACATGCAGAAGAAAAATCTTCTTGAGCAGGAGAGGGATCACGCGACCCGCGATTACGCAAAATTGAGTGATCTCAATTCGGATTTTGCAGGATGGCTCTGGATTCCGGGAACGGCGGTTGATCTTCCGGTTATGAATGATCCGGGAGATCCTCAAAAATATCTGCGAAAAGATTTTTTTGGAAAATCTTCGGCAGGTGGAAGCCTGTTTTTTGCACAGGGATGCGGGGCGGAGAGTGACTGTCTGTTGATCTACGGGCACAATATGAGAAATGGAACGATGTTTGGCTCGCTCAGGCGTTATGAAAAAAAAGAGTACTGGGAAAATCATCGCCAGATTCACTTTTATATGCCGGAAGTTTCGTGCTCGTATGAGGTTTTTGCCGTGTTTCGGACAACGGTCTCAGAATCAGAAATGGTTTCGGAAACGGAAATGGCGACGGGGGCGAATGCAGATGGTCGAGGGGAGAATTTCCCCTATTATCGCTATGCGGGAAATCTGGATCAGGAGGCGTTTCAAAATTTGATTCGGGAGATTCGTGGACATGCCTGTTATGACACGGGGATTGTGCCCGAGTATGGAGATCAGATCCTGATGCTTTCCACCTGTAGTTATCATGCAAAAAATGGGCGGTTTGTCGTTGTGGCAAGAAAGGGTTACTGTTCAGAGGTAGGCACTTTTGGAACCGAAAGTGCCGTAAGATAACGTGGTGGTAGCGGGAATTTGCCGTATTTAAATGCGAAGCCACGGCAAATTCCGTTACTGGGCACGTGCGCGTGAACAATAACAAGAAAGGTCATGTGAAGTGTGATCCTGCAACGAGACTATTGACAGAAAATGAGATTTTTTTTATAATGAAATCTGTTTCATGGATATTCATGTGCAAGCAGAAAGGATTTTTTATCAGATGGACGATAGCGACAACCAGAGTGACAGTGATGAAAACCATATGTTTATGATGCGTTGTGAGATAGAAGAGGCATAGTCTGTTCTCTAAGGGGAGAGCAGGCTGTGCCTTTTGTGCGTGTCAAACGACACAGAGAATGAAAATAAGTGGAAGAATGGGTATCCTCAAAAAGTATTAGACAGGAAAAATGGAAACAGAGATGGAACTAAAGGAGAGAGTGTGATGAGTAGTAACAGTGTACAGTTGGCAGTGATTCTTGTCTGCCTGGTGATGTCTGCCTATTTTTCGGCGACGGAGACGGCGTTTTCTTCGCTAAACCGAATTCGAGTCAAAAATATGGCGGATAAGGGAAACAAGAGAGCGGAGCTAGTGATGAAGCTGGAGGATAATTTTGACAATATGCTGTCCTCGATGCTGATCGGAAACAACATTGTAAATATTTTGGGAACGTCACTGGCAACATTGATGTGCGTGCGGATTCTCGGAGAGGAGAACGGCGCGAGCGTTTCCACGGTGATTATGACGATTGTGGTGCTCGTGTTTGGTGAGGTAACGCCGAAGAGTGTTGCAAAGGAAATGCCGGAACAGTTTGCAATGTTTTCTGCGCCGTTTATGAACATTTTGACAAAGATTCTGACGCCGTTAAACTTCCTGTTTGCGCAGTGGAAAAAACTGCTTGCAAAGTTATTCCAGATGGAGAACGATCATGGAATCACAGAGGAAGAACTGCTGACGTTCGTGGAGGAAGCGAAGGAAGACGGTGGAATTGATGAGCAGGAGGGACGCCTGATCCGAAATGCCGTAGAGTTTACGGAGCGGGATGTCATGGACATCGGAACTCCGCGTGTCGATGTGATCGGTGTGCCGGAGGACGCAGAGCTGACGGAGATTGATCAGGTGTTTGCGGAGACGATGTTTTCCCGTCTTCCGGTTTACCGGGAAAATATTGACTGCATCGTCGGAATTATTTACCAGAAAGATTTTTATTCTAAGGTTTATCACAAGGGCGGAAAGCTCGCCGATATCATCCGCCCGGCGCTCTTTGTGTCGGAGAGCAAGAAGATTGGTTCTCTGCTCAAAGAGCTTCAGCAACAGAAAATGCACATCGCTGTGATTGCCGATGAGTTCGGTGGAACGGCGGGAATCGTGACGCTTGAGGATATTCTGGAGGAGCTTGTTGGAGAAATCTGGGATGAGCATGATGAGGTCATTCAGGAGATCGAGAAGATTTCCGATCATGAATATATTGTGCGCGGAGATGTAAATCTTGACAAGTTCATGGATCTGATCGGACGGGAGACCGAGAGTGAGGCGCAGACCGTCAGTGGATGGGTGATGGATCTGTCGGGTGAGATTCCGGATGAGGGAGATGTGATCACCGGCGAGGATTTGAAGGTTACGGTACTCGAGATGGACCGCAGACGCGTCGAACGGGTGAAGATTGAGATTCTTCCGAAGAAGGAGAAAGACGAGGAAGACTAGGAAAAATAGGCAATCGGAATGACGGTGTTTCACTTTGAATGATAGAAAAACAGCTGTGAGACAGTGGGGAGATGATTCCCCAGCTGAATCACAGCTGTTTTTGTTTGTAGAATTCGTATGTGGTATCTGTATGTAGCAGATGTTTCGTTTCTTTTCTTTTACAGATCGTACAGATCGGATTACGGAGAGATTCCGTGGTTTCGGTGTTAGTTAATGATTAATGACCCTGACGGCAATCAATCAGCTCGTAATCACGGCTTCCAAGACCGATCTTCTCTGCATGCTCAAGGCAGGAACGCCACTCAGACTCCGGGGTGGAGTTGCGGAACGGATCGTGATGATCGTGGAAGTGAGGCTCGGACATATGGCGGTCGAGCTGGCTTCCCGGCATCGGAGATGCTTTCATGCAGGCATCCACGCAAGCCTGATCGAGGGCAAGCGGATCGAAGGAAGCGAACATACCGATATTCGGAAGAATCGGAACATCGTTCTCACCGTGGCAGTCGCAGTTCGGGGAAACGTCCACGATCAGGGAGATGTGGAAGTTCGGGCGACCATCGACAACGGCCTTGGTGTACTCTGCCATACGGCAGTTTAAGAGCTCATTTGCATTGTTGTTATCAAAGCTGATCGCATCAAAGTTACATGCTCCAAGACAGCGACCACAGCCGACACAGTTGTCCTGGTTGACGTGCATCTTGCGGGCTTCCTTGTCAAATACGAGACCGCCATTTGCACACTCTCTCTGACAGCGAGTACATCCACGGCAGAGTGCTTCGTCGATGTGCGGTTTGCCACTGCAATGCTGTTCGGTCTTTCCGGCGCGGGAACCACAACCCATACCGATGTTCTTGATCGCACCGCCGAAACCGGTCATCTCATGACCCTTGAAATGGGTCAGGCTGATGAAAACGTCGGCATCCATGACAGCGCGTCCGATCTTTGCAGATTTTACATACTCACCACCGACAACCGGAACATCGATGTCATCGGTTCCCTTTAAGCCATCGCCGATGATAACCGGGCAACCGACGGTGAGCGGGGTGAAGCCGTTCTCCCAGGCACACTCGAGATGCTCAAGTGCATTCTTACGGCTACCCGGATACATCGTGTTACAGTCGGTCAGGAACGGCTTTCCACCGAACTCCTTTACAACGTCGGCAACTGCCTTTGCATAGTTCGGGCGCAGATAGCTGATGTTTCCAAGCTCGCCGAAATGCATCTTGATTGCAACAAATTTGCCGTTCATATCGATGTCACCGATGCCGGCTTTTTTGATCAGTTTCTTTAATTTGGTTGGAAGACTGTCTCCAAATGCGATGGTATGGAAGTCTGTGAAATAAACTTTTGATTTTGCCATGTGAATATTCCTCTTTCCTTTTTCCTTGACTTTGAGTTTTTAAAAAGTCTCCTAGTTGACCTATTTTATCAGTAAGAGTATAGCACTTAAAGTATACTTTAGGTCAAGCGTTTTCGTGGATTTTTCAGATAAATAATGATATAGTGATTACAGTTTGTAAATAGGAATTTTCTGAACTGAAAATTCCGTATGATACAGTGGTGGAAGCAGATTTTGCCGATTTAGGATGCGAAGCATCGGCAAAATCCGTTACAGTTTGTGCAACGCATAAACTGTAACATATAGTGATTACAGTTTGTAAATAGGAATTTTCTGAATGAAAATTCTGCATCACAGCCGTATGATGAATGATCGAACGAAAGGATTTGAAGGGATTTATTTATGAAATCAGAAAAAATAAAATCAAACATAGAAAATGCGAAATCAGGGGCGCAAAAACCAGCAAAATCAAAGGTGAAAAACAGCCATTTGGCGGAGCAGGTTCAGCACCGGATTTATGAATATATTTTGGAAAAACCGTTTGCAATCGGGGAGAAAATTCCAAATGAGTTTGAGCTGGCGGAAAAATTTGGGGTCGGGCGAAGTACCGTGCGCGAGGCGGTGAAACTGTTGATCTCGAGAGGAATTCTCTCAGTGCGTCAGGGCTCAGGAACCTATGTAACGAGCACAACACCGGCAGATCAGGACCCGCTTGGACTTGGCGGGGAGAAGGACAAGATGGCGCTGGCGCTTGACCTGGCAGAGGCACGTTTGATTTTGGAACCGGGGATTGCGGAGCAGGCAGCCCTCCATGCGACGAAAGAGCAGATCGAGGCGCTTCAAAAAATCTGCGAGAGTGTGGAGCGGAAGATTCGTGCCGGGGAGGATTATATTGAGGAGGATATTGCGTTTCACCGCAGTGTCGCGGAGTGTTCCGGAAATCGTGTGATTCGCCAGCTTGTTCCGATCATCGATTCGGCGGTGCTGATGTTTGTGGATGTGACGCATCAGCAGTTGAAGGAGGAGACGATTCTGACGCATCAGGCGGTTGTGGATGCGATTGCACTTCATGATCCGGTCGGAGCACGGAGCGCGATGGTGATGCATATGACATTCAATCGGAGAATGATTCAGCAGAGAATGCAGGAAGAACAGTCGTTGGATGATTGATAAATCAGAGTGAGATAAAACAAAGTAAGATAAAACAAAGCGAGATAAACTAGAGTGAGAATGCAGGAATTTTTGTTTGGGAAAAATGCCAAAATAGCAGAAAAATACATCTGACGTATTGAAAAATAAAGTCCAATATGCTACGATGAAAATATAAAAACATCTGATGAATTACTGGAAAATGATCGATAAAAAGCATGGAGGACAAGAATATGGAACTGTATAGTCAGACGATTCGAAAACTGGCACCGGAAAATGACCCGCTGAAGATCGGAATGGGTTGGACGAAGGAAGATCTCTCAAAACCGCAGATTCTCGTGGAGAGCACGTTTGGAGACAGCCATCCGGGAAGTGCGCATCTCAACCAGTTTGTGGAGCAGGCAGTGAGCGGTGTGAAGGATGCAGGTGGAAAAGCGGCGCGCTACTATGCGACGGATATCTGCGATGGCATTTCTCAGGGACATGATGGAATCAACTATTCGCTGGCAAGCCGTGACATGATTGCAAATATGGTCGAGATTCACGGAAATTCGATTGGATTTGATGGTGGAGTGTTTATCGCAAGCTGTGACAAGTCAATGCCGGCAATGTTGATGGGAATTGGAAAACTCAAGGAGATGAGTGCGATTGTTGTGACCGGTGGCGTGATGGAGGCACACAAAATCACTCCTAAATATGTCGAGAATGATCCGGGCTGTGCAATCAATGAACTGCTGACGCTTGAGCAGATCGGAAAATTTGATGCTCAGGAAAAGCGCGGTGAGATCCCGGAGGAACAGCTTGATTACTACAAGGAGAATGCCTGCCCGAGCTGCGGAGCCTGCTCCTTTATGGGAACGGCATCGACGATGCAGGTTATGGCAGAAGCCCTTGGACTGATGCTTCCGGGAACGGCGCTGATGCCGGCAACGGCTCCGGAACTGCGTCAGGCTTCTTACGATGCGGGAAAACAGCTGATGAATCTTGTACGTCAGGGAATTCGTGCGAAGGACATTGTGACGAAGGAGAGTTTTGAGAATGCGATCATGGTTCACGCGGCAATCTCTGGTTCCACAAATGCCACGATGCATATTCCGGCAATCGCGCATGAATTTGGCATTGAGATCGATGCAGATACGTTTGATCGGATGCATCGCGGGGCACATTATCTCTTAAATATTCGTCCGTCTGGTGACTGGCCGGCACAGTATTTTTACTATGCAGGAGGTGTTCCGCGTGTGATGGAGGAGATTCGAGGGATGCTTCACCTCGATGTGATGACTGTGACTGGAAAGACGCTCGGGGAGAATCTGGACGAGCTGAAGAAAAATGGATTCTATGAGCACTGCGAGGAGATTTTGAGAGAGAAGAGCAAGGAGCTTGGACGTGAGATTTCCCGCACTGAGATCATCCACAATTTCGATGATGCAAAGGGAACGGACGGAAGCATTGCAATTCTGCGCGGAAATCTTGCTCCGGAGGGATGCGTGATCAAGCATACGGCTTGCCCGAAGGAGATGTTTCAGGCAGTTCTGCGCGCAAGACCGTTTGACAGTGAGGAGGCGTGCATCGATGCCGTTCTCAAAAAGCAGGTACAGCCGGGGGATGCGATCTTTATTCGATATGAGGGACCGAAGGGAAGCGGAATGCCGGAGATGTTCTACACGGGTGAGGCGATTTGTTCCGATCCGGAACTTGCATCGAGTGTAGCGTTGATTACGGATGGACGTTTCTCGGGGGCATCGAGAGGACCGGTTATCGGTCATGTGAGCCCGGAGGCGGCGAGTGGTGGTCCGATTGCACTTGTGGAGGAGAATGATTTGATCCATATTGATGTTCCGGCGCGCATTCTTGAGATTGTCGGAGTCGATGGAAAAGAGCTTCCGCCGGAGGAGATTACGGCGATTCTTGAGGAGAGAAAGAAGGCGTGGAAGCCAAAGGCACCGCGGTATCAGAAGGGAATTTTAAAGTTGTATTCCCAGCACGCAGTGTCGCCGATGAAGGGCGGATATATGGAGTAAGTTGGCTTGAGCGTTTGAGGATGCTGGAGGGCTCCGCAGGAATATAAGTTGGGCAGGTGATAACAGGGGCTCCGACAGAGAAATAAGTCATGCAAACGCGCTCTCGCTCCGGGTTCGACGTAGCGGTGCATAAGGTCGCAAAGAACGCGACCTAAACACCGACGTCTCACACGGGTTTGCATTGACTTTTTCGTCTGCGTCACCCCTGCCTAGTGTACGAATAAATTCCTTGAAAACATTGAGAAGGTAGAACTCATCTACATAAATTTGTAAGAGAAATGTCTTGTTTTTTCAATAGTATTTCTGCGGGCTTTTTGATATACTGCGAGTACAGAGAAGATATATCTGATGTGATAAGATATAGGATCTGTAAAAAGTAAAATATATCAGAAAATCAGAATTGAAATGAAAGTTTGCAGGAAGAGATAGTTAAAGTTATTGTTCGGTTAATACGAAGATAGACGGAGGAATTCTATGAGAAAAAACAAGATGAGATTAATGGCAGCGGGATGTGTGATGATGTTTGCAGTGACGGCGACGGGATGTGCAAAACGGTGCGATGTGAAGGAGACAGCCGTTATTGAGACTGGGGCAAAGACAAGTGAAGTGACAGCGAATGAGGCGGTAAAACCAGAGCATGCGTCAGGAACAACCGCAATGGCGCCTTCCGAGGTTTCTGGGACTTCTGAGGCGGAGAGTGATGTGTCGGAGGAGAGTTTCTGCATTTCGGGTCCGGTTCTGAGTGTGGAAAATGGACAGATCACAATGGACAATCAGTCTGGAAATTCTTATGCGGGAGAGGTTGTTTTGACAGTTAGCTCAGATACGACTACGATTGTAGATGGAGAGCAGGGACTTCCGGTAGATCTGTCTGAGATCAAAGTGGGCGATACGATTTATGCCTACATTGGACCGGCTATGACGATGAGCCTGCCACCGCAGACGAATGCAGAATTTATTGTCTGCAAGGTTCCTGCTGACGCAAAAGCGCCGGAGTATGTGAAAGTAAAGTCCATGGAAGAGAACAAGGATGAAAGCTGGACACTTGTGAGTGATGCGGGAACAACGTATCAGATTGCATCAGATTGTCCGATTCAGCCTTATCTGACGAGACAGATTGTGAAGCTGATTGATGTGGTTGATGGAAGCCGTGTGCTGATCTGGAGCGATGCGCAGAACCAGGCACAGAAGCTGATTCTGTTCAACGAATAAAAAGAATGAAAAAAAGTAATATAGAATAGATTTTGTTGTAAGGGGTGTCTGATTTGAAGACACCCTTTGCGGTATCAAAAATTAAAAACAACAGAGAACTACACAAAATGTAGTGCGGAAAAATAGAAACCAAAGCGGAATCACGAGATAAATATCAAATTGTATAACAAAAAGGAACGCGGGGGAAAGAAAATGAGACTTCTGGCGGATTATCACACACATACAACTTATTGCGATGGAAAGAGCACACCGAGAGAGATGATTGAGTCGGCGTGTCGGATGGGATTTACGGATCTTGGATTTTCAGGTCATGCAGATTATTCGTTTGCAGAACCGGGATTTGGAATGTCAGATGAAAAACTTGCTAAATATTTGAACGAAATTCGGGCACTTCGAGAAGAGTATGCAGATCGGATTCGGATTTATGCGGGAATAGAGCTTGATTGTCTCGGACCGGTGCAGAAAGCGGAGTACGCAATTGGTTCTACGCATTGTGTCTGCAAAAATGGAGTTTATGTGTCTGTGGATGATACGGAAGAAAAACTCATCGATGCGGTGAAGACTCTTTGGAATGGGGACTGGTATGCATTTGTTAGGGATTATTTTGAGTTAGAGGCAACGATCATTGACAGAATGGAATGTGATTGGATCGGACATTTTGATCTGTTGACAAAATTTAACGAAAACAATCGTCATTTTGATGTGACAAGAGATGAGTATCGAGAACCGGCACTCACTGCACTGCGCCGACTCAACGAGGCAGAGATTCCATTTGAGATCAACACCGGAGCAATCTCGCGCGGTTACCGCACCGAACCGTATCCGTCCGCTTTTTTGCTCAAGGAACTGAAAAATATGGGTGGTCGAATTATGATCAGCTCAGACAGCCATCATGCAGATACGATTGGATTTGCATTTGACCAGGCACTGCGCCTTGCAGTAGAGTGTGGATTTCACCGAGTTACAGTGCTCAGACCAGAGGGTTTCCGTGAAGTTGAGATATAATAATTAGATATTTTTTGCTCAAGTAAAGTGTTAGATCTTTTAAGAAATTTTTTTATAGGCTTGGAAGGCGACGGAGGGCGGGAAAGTATATGCAAACCCGTGTGAGACGTCAGTGCTTAGGCTGTGTAGTTTACAGCCTTATGCACTGCTACGTCGAACCCGGAGTAGTTGAATTATTAATACGTTATGGGGAGGTATTTTCGGAACCGAAAATACCGTATGATAAAGTAATTATTGCAGGATTTTGCCAATTTAAGATGCGAAGCATTGGCAAAATCCGCTCATGCTTATGCAACGCGTAAGCATGAGTAAGTTTGCATGACTTTCTTCCGCCGGAGGAGCCAAGCACCCAAATACAATTCACATCAAATGCAAATGCCGTACAAGAATCCGAAACCCCATCAGAATCAGCAAAATCCCACCCGCGAGACCGGCATAGGAGTGAAAGCGAGTTCCGAGTCTGCTCCCGGCGAGGGTGCATATCACAGAGAGCAAAAATGTTGTGATCCCAATCATCAAAACAGCGGGAAGAATCTGCACATTCAGAAATGCAAATGTGATTCCGGTGATCAGAGCATCAATGCTTGTTGCGACAGCGAGAAGGAGCATTTCAGAGACATGCAGGGAGGCATTTGCACCCGAGCTGGTCTCTTTTTTTGTCTCAATTTCTAAGTTTGATTTCAGTTCTTCAGGACTGTTTAGACTCTTTGTATCGGTTTGTAAATCTGTTTTTGTACCTGTTTTCGATTCCTCCCAAAACGATTCATGAATCATCATTCCCCCGATAACGGCAAACAGAGCGAAGGAGATCCAGTGGTCAAACTGCCCGATCACATCGAGAAAACGACTTCCGAGTATGTAGCCAATCAGGGGCATCAGAGCCTGAAAAATGCCAAAATAAGCGCCGATTGCAACCGCGTGGTGGAGATGGACATCGGGTATTGCGAGCCCTTTGCAGATCGCAGTTGCCCCTGCGTCCATTGAGAGTCCGACGGCGATGAAAAACAATTCCAAAATATGCATGAGTGACCTCCTGGTCCCACTTTCTTGTTTACAATAATCCAGAATCTTCAGAGTTTCCACAATTAATCGAGTTTCACAGGCATTTAGCAAAAATACGGCAAGAAATTCTCACTCGTTCTCTTTTTCGGGTGTATCGCTTTTTATCGTTTTTTATGCAGGAATCTTCAGAAAAATCAGGATTTCCAGTTTGGTTTTCTGTATTCAGAATATGATTCCAGACTGTCGTATGTGCAAAAAATCATCCAAATTCAAGTCAATATCAACAGAAACCGTGCTCCTGAAAAGATAGATGTTTGTGAAAATTAGGTATTGCAAACGAAAAAAGCATGTGCTAATATAATACCAATTTAGTGCGGCAAAGCACCAAAACGGCTGAGAAGGAGACTCTTGCCAGAAGGACTTCGACAGGAAGACGGCGTCACCGACTGAGAGCGCGGTCATGTTGGACTTGGCGAAAGGGAACACTCCGGAGCTGGTATTCTGAAAGAATTTCCAAATGAACCAAGATGAATCTTGATTTTGTTCGGGAAATTGCGTAGGGGTATCCGTCAGACATACGTTACATGTCGAGAGAGGAGTGCCGGTTTTTGCACTGGATCGGCCTCAATGCGGGTGGTACCGCGGAACATGAGAATAATGTCCCGTCCCGGAATATGCAGCGATATTCCGGGGCGGGTTTTTTATTATCCAATATTTAAAAACCTATGTCTGATCCGCTTTCGGAAATCGCGATTTAGAATCCAAAAACGCATACAGGTAAGGAGAAAAAAGACATGGAATTTTTAACAGGAGTAAAAGAAAAAGAAGTTGTGGGCATCCAAGAGATTCTGGATCAGGATTATGTGGGAAAGACCGTTTGTATGAACGGAGCTGTCCACAATGTCCGGGATATGGGAGAGGTTGCTTTCGTGATTCTGCGAAAGGCAGAGGGCCTCGTTCAGTGCGTATTTGAAGAGGGAAAGACTGAGTTCAATTTAAAAGAACTCAAAGAGGAGTCAGCAGTTGAGGTCACCGGTGTTGTTGCTCTTGAGGAGCGTGCTCCGCACGGTTTCGAGATTCGTTTGCAGACAATCCGCGTGCTCTCTGAGCCGGCGGAGGGAATGCCGATCGCAATCAACAAGTGGAAGATGAACACTTCCCTTGAGACGAAACTTGGTCTTCGCCCGATTTCTTTGAGAAACGTCAGAGAGCGTGCAAAATTCAAAGTTCAGGAAGGAATTGTCCGCGGGTTCCGCGAGTTCCTCTCCTCTCAGGGATTCACCGAGGTGCACACCCCGAAGATCGTTTCCCGCGGAGCTGAGGGTGGAGCAAACGTCTTTAAGCTGAACTACTTCAACAAGAAGGCAGAGCTTGGACAGAGCCCGCAGTTCTACAAGCAGATGATGGTCGGTGTGTTTGACCGCGTGTTTGAGGTCGCTCCGGTGTTCCGTGCCGAGAAGCACAACACCACCCGTCATTTAAACGAGTACATCGGTCTTGACTTTGAGATGGGATACATCGACAGCTTCGAGGATGTGATGGCGATGGAGACCGGTTTCCTCAAGTACACGATGGAACTTCTGAACAAGGAGTACAAGAAAGAGCTCGATATGCTTGGAATTCAGCTCGAGAACATCGAAAAGATCCCGCAGGTTCGTTTCGACAAGGCAAAAGAGCTTGTCGCTGAGAAGTACAACAGAAAGATCCGCAACCCATTTGATCTTGAGCCGGAGGAGGAAGTGCTGATCGGTCGTTACTTCAAGGAAGAGTACAACAGCGACTTCGTTTTTGTCACTCACTATCCGAGCAAGAAGCGTCCGTTCTATGCGATGGATGATCCGGCAGATCCGCGTTTCACCTTAAGCTTTGATCTTCTCTACAAAGGACTTGAGATCACGACCGGTGGACAGAGAATCCATGATTACAACATGATTCTTGAGAAGATGGCAAAACGTGGAATGGATCCGGAGGACATCAAGGATTATCTGATGATTTTCAAGTACGGAATGCCACCGCACGGCGGTCTGGGAATTGGTCTTGAGCGTCTGACGATGCGTCTGTTAGATGAGCAGAACGTCCGCGAGACTTCTCTCTTCCCGCGTGATGTGACGAGACTGGAACCGTAACTATCTGAAAAATATAAGTGCAAGAAGCATAAATGTGAAAAGCATAAATGCCAAGAGCGTAAATACAAAGAATGTAAATACGAAGAGCACAAGTGCAAGAAGCATAAATGCATAAATGCACAAATGCGAAAAGCGTGAACGTGAAAACAGAATTTGGAACGTGAAAGGAGAGAGAACGATGGCAAATATCATCAGTGACGAGACGATTGAGTATGTTGGCATTCTGGCGAAGCTGGAGCTTTCTGAGACTGAAAAAGAGGAAGCAAAGAAAGATATGGGAAGAATGCTCGACTACATTGATAAGCTGAACGAGTTAGATACAAGCGGAGTAGAGCCGATGTCCCATGTATTTCCGGTCAACAACGTGTTCCGTGAGGACGTCGTGACAAACGGTGATGATCATGAGGATATCCTCAAGAATGCACCGGAGAAGAAGGACGGCGCATTCAAAGTGCCGAAGACCGTAGAATAAGAAGAGAAGGACAGGAGGAAAACGCGGTGAGTATATTGGATTTAACTGCCGTTGAGCTCGGCAAAAAGATTAAAGCGGGCGAGGTAACCGCTGTGGATGCCACGAAGGCTGTTCTCGAGCAGATCAAGGCATTGGAGCCGTCCTTAAACTGTTACGTGACGGTCGATGAGGAGGGCGCACTCAAGCAGGCAGAGGAAGTGCAGAAAAAGATTGAGGATGGAGTCCTGACCGGACCGCTCGCAGGTGTGCCGGTTGCAATCAAGGACAATATGTGCACGAAGGATCTGCTGACGACTTGCAGTTCCAAAATTCTTGGAAACTTTATTCCGACCTACTCTGCTGAGGCAGTTTTGAACTTACAGAAGGCGGGCGCAATCATTCTTGGAAAGACGAACATGGATGAGTTTGCAATGGGAAGCACAACTGAGACTTCCGCATACGGCGTGACGAAAAACCCGTGGAACACCGAGCATGTTCCGGGAGGTTCTTCCGGCGGTTCCTGTGCAGCAGTTTCCGCAAATGAGTGCTTCTTCGCACTTGGTTCAGATACCGGCGGTTCGATTCGTCAGCCGAGTTCATTCTGTGGTGTTACCGGAATCAAGCCGACTTACGGAACGGTTTCCCGATATGGTCTGATCGCTTACGGTTCTTCTCTCGATCAGATCGGACCGGTTGCAAAAGATGTGACCGACTGTGCAACAATTCTTGAAGTGATTGCTTCTCACGACCCGAAGGACAGCACTTCGGTGAAGCGTGAGGACTGCGATTTCACTTCCGCGCTTGTCGATGATGTGAAGGGGATGAGAATCGGAATTCCGAGAGATTATCTCGGAGAAGGTCTTGACCCGGAGGTAAAGGAAGCCATCCTGAATGCATCAAAAGTTCTCGAGGCAAAGGGTGCGATTGTTGAGGAGTTTGACTTGAGCCTTGTCGAGTATGCGATCCCGGCATATTATGTCATCGCGTCCGCAGAGGCAAGCTCGAACCTCTCCCGTTTCGACGGTGTGAAGTACGGCTACCGCACGAAAGAGTACGAAGGTCTTCATAATATGTACAAAAAGACTCGTTCCGAGGGATTCGGAGCAGAAGTAAAGCGCCGTATCATGCTCGGCTCCTTCGTTCTCTCGAGCGGTTACTATGACGCTTATTATCTGAAGGCACTGCGCACAAAGGCACTGATCAAGCAGGCATTTGACAAGGCGTTTGAGAAGTACGATGTGATTCTCGGACCGGCTGCCCCGACGACAGCCCCGAAGCTCGGCGAATCCCTGAGCGATCCGCTTCAGATGTATCTCGGAGATATCTACACAATCTCTGTAAACCTTGCAGGTCTCCCGGGAATGACGGTTCCGTGTGGGAAAGATTCCAAGGGACTTCCGATCGGACTTCAGCTGATCGGTGATTGCTTCAAGGAGAAAAACATCATCCGCGCAGGTTATGCATTTGAGTGCAGTCGCGGTGGCTATGAGGCGCCAGAACTGGCAGAACGGGAGGAGAGATAAGATGAGCAAACAGTATGAGACGGTCATCGGTCTTGAGGTTCATGTAGAGCTGGCGACCAAAACCAAAATTTTCTGCGGTTGTTCCACAGCGTTTGGCGGTGCGCCGAACACCCACACCTGCCCGGTCTGCACCGGTATGCCGGGTTCTCTGCCGGTTTTAAACAAGCAGGTTGTTGAGTATGCGCTTGCAGTTGGTCTTGCAACGAACTGCGGAATCAACCAGTATTGCAAGTTTGACCGAAAGAACTATTTCTACCCGGATAACCCGCAGAACTATCAGATTTCCCAGCTCTATCTTCCGATCTGTCATGATGGATGGGTTGAGATCGAGACCGCAGGCGGAAAGAAGAAAATCGGTATCCATGAGATCCATATGGAGGAGGATGCCGGAAAGTTGATTCACGATGAGTGGGAGGACTGCTCTCTCGTCGATTACAACCGAAGCGGAGTTCCGCTGATCGAGATCGTTTCCGAGCCGGATATGAGAAGTGCGGACGAGGTCATTGCCTACCTCGAGAAACTTCGCCTGATCATCCAGTACCTCGGAGCATCCGACTGTAAGCTTCAGGAGGGCTCGATGCGTGCCGATGTCAACCTCTCCGTCCGCGAGGTCGGAGCACCGGAGTTCGGAACGAGAACCGAGATGAAGAACTTAAACTCGTTCAAGGCGATCGCTCGTGCGATTGAGGGAGAGCGGGAGCGTCAGATTGAGATTCTTGAGGATGGCGGAAAGGTTGTTCAGGAGACTCGTCGTTGGGACGACAACAAAGAGTCCTCCCGTGCGATGCGTTCGAAGGAGGATGCACAGGATTACCGTTACTTCCCGGACCCGGATCTGACACCGGTCATCATCAGCGACGAGTGGCTTGAGCGCGTGCGCAATGCACAGCCGGAGCTTCGCACCGAGAAACTTGCGCGTTACCAGGAAGAATTTGGTCTTCCGCAGTACGATGCTGAGATTCTGACGGCTTCTAAGCACATGGCAGATGTCTTTGAGGAGACTGTGAAACTTTCCGGAAAGCCGAAGGAAGTCTCGAACTGGTTGATGACTGAGGCAATGCGTCTCTTAAAGGAGCAGGAGAAGGATGCCGATCAGATGAAGTTCTCCCCGGCACATCTTGCAAAGCTGATTGAGCTTGTGGACAAGAATGTTGTAAACCGCACCGTTGCAAGAAATGTCTTTGAGGCAATCTTCAACGAGGATGTCGATCCGGAAGTTTATGTCGAGGAACACGGACTCAAGGTTGTCAACGATGAGGGCGCTCTGAAAAAGACGATCGAGGAACTCCTCGAGAAGAATCCGCAGTCTGTCGCAGATTTCAAGGCAGGAAAAGAAAAGGCGATGGGATTCATCGTCGGTCAGACGATGCGTGCGATGAAGGGCAAGGCAGATCCTGCTGTCGTCAATGCACTTGTGCGCGAGCTGATGAGCAAGTAGAGTAAATAGATGTAGCGTAGCGAGCGTGGCGTGGAAAACAAAAGCGGAATGTGCAAAATGAAGGATCCGATGATAAAAACGCATAACGTCAAAAGAAAAGGTGAAAATTTCGTTAAATTTTGTACAAATGCGAGATTGTCAGTCATTAGAGTTTCATGTAAAATGAAATAGAAAGCAATAGAGGCGAGGGTGCCGGATCTCATCTGGCATCCCGGCCCGCCAGATGAGGAGGACGAGAAGATGCAGTCATACGCAGAGATGAGCAAGGAAGAATTACAGGCACTCAGAAAAAAACTTTCTGCCCAGTACAAGGAATTCCAGGGAAAAGACTTAAAGCTTGATATGTCCCGCGGTAAGCCAAGCGCAGAGCAGCTTGACCTTTCCATGGAGATGATGAATGTGCTTAACAGCGATTCAGATCTCACCTGTGAAGATGGAACCGACTGCCGTAACTACGGCGTTCTTACCGGCATCAAGGAGGTAAAGGAACTGATTGGTGATATGATGGAGGTATCTCCGGACAATATCATTATCTACGGAAACTCCAGCCTGAACGTGATGTTCGATACCGTATCCCGTTCGATGACACATGGTGTAATGGGTTCTACTCCGTGGTGCAAACTTGACAAGGTAAAATTCCTTTGCCCGGTTCCGGGATATGATCGTCATTTCGGAATCACTGAGTATTTCGGAATTGAGATGATCAACGTTCCGATGAACGAGGATGGTCCGGATATGGATATGGTTGAGAAACTTGTATCCACCGATGACAGCATCAAGGGAATCTGGTGCGTGCCGAAGTACTCCAACCCGACCGGAAACAGCTACTCCGATGAGACGGTTCGCCGTTTTGCCCGCCTGAAACCGGCAGCTCCGGATTTCCGTATTTACTGGGACAATGCGTATGGCATCCATCATCTGTATGACCACGATCAGGATCATCTGATTGAGATTCTGGCAGAGTGTAAGCGCGCCGGAAATCCGGATCTGGTATACAAGTTCTCGTCCACCTCAAAGATCAGTTTCCCGGGTTCCGGTATTGCGGCAATCGCAACTTCCCGCAACAACCTGGAGGATATCCAGAAGCAGTTGAAGTATCAGACAATCGGTCATGACAAGGTAAATCAGCTTCGTCATGTGCGTTTCTTCAAGGATATTCACGGAATGGTAGAGCATATGCGTCGCCATGCTGATATCCTGCGCCCGAAGTTTGAGGCAGTTACAAGCATTCTCGACAGAGAGTTGAGCGGTCTTGGAATCGGAAGCTGGACGACCCCGAAGGGTGGTTATTTCATCTCCTTCGATACGCTTGAGGGCTGTGCAAAGGACGTTGTTGCAAAGTGTAAGAAGGCAGGTCTTGTGATGACCGGTGCCGGCGCAACCTATCCATATGGAAAAGATCCGCACGACAGCAACATCCGTATCGCTCCTTCCTATCCGCCGTTAGGTGATCTGATCGTAGCGATGGAGCTGTTTGCACTCTGCGTAAAGATTGTCAGCATCGACAAACTGCTTGCAGACAAGGAGAAGTCTGAAAAGGCAGTAGCTCCGGCAGAGAGCAAGGCAGAAGCATAAAAGAAAAAAGGTTACGGAAATAAGACGGTGACAGAAGAGGAGTTGTCATGGAACAGAGGAAAATCTCATTGTTCTGTGGGAACTCCTCTTTTTAAAAGAGAGATTTATCACGCCTTTACATTTTTTGTTCTCTGTCCTATAATGACTCTATATGCGCGCTCGGGAAAGAATCTGTTTTTCGGGTGAGCATAGACTCAAATAAAGTGAGACCTATCATCAGAAATTATCAGAATTTCCGATAAAAACAAGTTTGAGAGGTCGAACGAGTGTATCAGGAAATGAATCGGGGAGAAAAAATGGCGGAACGTTTATGGAAGAAGTTTGTGAACCGGGAAACGGTTTCCTACCTGATCTTTGGCGTGCTGACAACCCTGACGGACTGGATCAGCTACTGGGTAATGAGAAGAGCGGGGATGGATTATCGCTTGGCGACAATCGCTTCCTGGGCGATGGCAGTGCTGTTTGCCTTTGTCACAAATAAGCTGTTTGTCTTCAACAGCTGGGATCTTCACCCGGGCAAGGTGTGGAGGGAATTTTCTTCTTTCGTGATCTGCCGGATGGCAACCGGGCTGTTTACACTGGTCGCAATGATCGTCATGGTCAGTGGGTTGAAAATTTCGCATGATTTTATTTGTAAAATTGCAGTGTCAGTGATTTCTTTGGTTTTGAATTATGTATTGAGCAAACTCTTCATATTTAAAAGAAAATAATTATTTAATTAAAGAAATGATTAAATTAAATTAAAAAGGAAATAACACGACTGCGAATACATCAGGGGATTGATTTATGCAAAATGAGACAAAAAAAGACCGTCATCCAGTCTGGCGGGACGGTTGGGAGACGAGTGAGAGCAGTTTGACTGCGAAAATTCGCGCACGCCGTCAGGAAGAGGAGACAAAGAAGGCGGAGCGGGCGCTGATTGAGGATCTCGAAAATGATCTTGAGGAACAAGATCGGGAGGATTACAATCGAAGATGCAATTCGAACGAGGCTGAAAACCAGAATCAGAGTTCGAGATGGAGGCAGTCACAGGGTGAGTATGAGGGATATGAATATGAATCAGAAGTATTTCCGAATCTGAAGATGGTAAGTCCCCGGTATGCGCTGTTGATGTCCTTTCTCATTCCGGTGATTGTCATGGTGCTGATTTTTATTCAGAGAGGAATTTTCCCGTTTGGGGAGGAATCGTTTCTCAGGACGGATATGTATCATCAGTATGCACCGTTTTTCTCGGAATTTCGCTATAAGCTGACGCACGGTGGAAGCCTGCTGTACAGTTGGGATGTTGGAATGGGAGTCAATTTCGCGGCACTGTTTGCCTACTATCTGGCGAGTCCGCTGAACTGGCTGATTCTTCTCTGCCCGGCAAAGTATGTGATTGAATTTATGACAATCTCAATTGTCGTAAAAATCGGACTCTGCGGTTGGAGCATGGCGTATTATCTGAGACACCACTGCAAGACGCAGGACTTTGGAATCGTATTTTTTGGCATTTTCTATGCGTTGTCGGGATATATGGCGGCATACAGCTGGAACATCATGTGGCTTGACTGCATCGTGGTCTTCCCATTGATTATGTTGGCGCTCGAGCATCTGGTCAAAGAGGGAAAGGGAATGGCGTACTGCCTTTTGCTTGGATTTTCGATCCTTTCCAATTATTATATCTCGATCATGACCTGCATGTTCCTCGTCTTCTATATGATTGCGCTTTTGATTCTGGAGCAGGAGATGACACTCGAAAAATTTGTCGGACGTCTGTTTCAGTTTGCGGGCTACTCGCTTTTGGCGGGAGGTCTGTCGGCAGTCGTTCTTCTGCCCGAGATTTTTGCTCTGCAATCGACGGCGTCGGGAAGTTCGACGTTTCCGCAGACTTTCACGCAGTATTTTTCGATCTTTGATATGCTTGCGCGTCACATTGGAAATGTCGAGACGGAGATCGGGCTGGATCACTGGCCAAACATTTACTGCGGAGTCGCTGTGATCATGCTGTTTTTCCTCTATCTGGGCTGTCGGCAGATCCGTCCGAAGGAAAAAGTGGTATCCTGTGTTCTCCTTCTGCTCTTTCTCGCGAGCTTTTCGATCAATGTGCTCAACTATATCTGGCATGGATTTCACTATCCGAACAGTCTTCCGTGTCGCCAGTCTTACATTTATATCTGGCTTGTGCTTTTGATCTGTTATGAGGCTTATATTCATCTGGAGCAGACACCGTGGAAACAGGTTGTGCGGTCATTTGGATATGCGGTTGCCTTTGTGCTGATGGCACAGAAACTGCTTGAGAACAATGAACAGTTTCATTTTGCGGTTTTCTACGTCGCAATTTTGTTTTTAGCACTTTACCTTGCGGGAATTGCGTGGTATAAGAAAAAGCCGAGATGGCGCTGTATCATCCTATTTTATACGCTTGCTGTTGTGACGATTGAGTCAGCTGTCAACACGGCAGTCACGAGTGTGACGACGACGAGCCGGACAGAGTACACGAAAGATAACTCGGCAGTGGAGAATCTTGTCTCGACGGTTCAGCCGAATGAGACATTTTTCCGAATAAAGAAGGATAAGGGAAAGACAAAAAACGATGGTGCCTGGATGCATTTCCCGTCTGTATCACTGTTCTCATCGACTGCGAGCGCCGATCTCTCAAAACTTTTCAAGAAACTGGGATGTGAGAGTTCAACGAATGCATACAGCATTACGGGAAGCACCCCGCTAATCGACTCTCTGTTTTCTGTGAAATACGGGCTTTATCCGCAGGAACAAGCGGATTCGGGACTTCAGACGTTTCTTGCACAGGAAAGTGAGACCTGGCTGTATGAAAATAAGTATACACTTCCACTCGGATTCCTCGTGGATCGCGATTTCTTCCTGAAATGGGAGATTGACAACAGCAAGCCGGCGGATGTCCAGAACAGTCTTGCGGATGCGATCGGAGCCGACCAGGTGCTCGAGATGATGATGGATGTCGCGGATGACGGAGTTTCGATGAGTTTCACTCCGGAACAGAGTGGATTGTATTATGCCTATGTCAGAAATAAGAAGGTGGAAAAAGTTTCAGTAGACACCTGGAATGGAAGCCGGATATTCACGAACACGGATCGCGGGTATCTTCTGGAGCTGGGCTGGTGTGTTGCCGGCGAGGAGGTTGTCCTGACGGCGGAGGAGACGAGCGAACCGCTCGATGCGAGTGTCTATCGATTCTCGGAGCAGGGACTTAGGTCCGTCTATGATCGATTGTCTGAACAGCCGTGGACATTGACAAGCTGGACAGACAGTACGCTTGAGGGAACGATCACCTGCAAGGATTCAGGAGTGATGATGACGACCATTCCGTATGACAAGGGATGGAAGATTTTTGTAGATGGAGAGGAGCAGACAGCAGAGAAAGTGCTGGATGCTTTTATCGGAGTCGATCTGACTCCGGGTGAACACACGATTTCCATGAAATATTTCCCGGAAGGTCTGATGCCTGGTGCATGGATTACAGTCGGAAGCATTGTGATTTTGCTGATTATTTTTGGAACGGCGCGTCTGTTTCGAAATGCCCGTCTGTATGAGCAAAAACATGGACAGAACCAACAGAATCAGAGTGATGGGGAAGATGATCATGAAAATAATAGAAAGATCTAAAAGGTATAAAATAAAACAGAAGAAAAGGAGAACAGCACTATGAAATTATGGGGCGGACGCTTCACAAAAGAGGAAAATCAGCTGGTACACAATTTTAATGAATCTCTGTCATTTGACCAGAAGTTTTATCATCAGGATATCGAGGGAAGCATTGCCCATGTGACGATGCTGGCAAAGCAGGGTGTTGTCTCTGAGGACGACAAGAAGGCGATCATTGAGGGACTCAAAGGAATTCTTGCAGATCTTGAGTCTGGGAAGCTGGTATTTACGAAGGAGCATGAGGATATTCACTCTTTCGTTGAGGCAAATTTGACGGAGCGCATCGGAGAGGCAGGAAAGCGCCTGCACACCGGACGTAGCCGTAACGACCAGGTTGCACTGGATATGAAGCTCTACTGTCGTGATGAGATTGATGAGATCGATGGTCTGGTAAAGACGCTTCTTGAGGAGCTCTTAAAGATTATGAAAGAGAATCTGGAGACCTGGATGCCGGGATTTACTCACCTTCAGAAGGCACAGCCGGTGACGCTGGCTCACCATATGGGAGCATATTTTGAGATGTTCCGCCGTGACCGCGGTCGTCTGCATGATATTCGCAAGCGTATGAATTACTGCCCGCTCGGTTCTGGAGCACTGGCAGGAACAACGTATCCGCTGGATCGTGAGTACACCGCACAGCTTCTCGGTTTTGATGGTCCGACCTTAAACAGTATGGATTCTGTTTCTGATCGTGATTATGTAATTGAGCTTCTCTCTGCACTCTCCACGATCGCGATGCATCTGAGCCGTTTCTGTGAGGAGATCATCATCTGGAACAGCAATGAGTATCGTTTTGTTGAGATCGATGATGCGTACAGCACCGGAAGCAGTATCATGCCACAGAAGAAGAATCCGGATATCGCAGAGCTGGTTCGCGGAAAGGCTGGTCGTGTGTACGGCGCGCTGATGTCGATTCTGACGGTGATGAAGGGAATTCCGTTAGCTTACGATAAGGATATGCAGGAGGATAAGGAGCTGACGTTTGATGCGATTGATACCGTAAAGGGAAGTCTGGCTCTGTTCACCGGAATGATTTCCACAATGACATTCAACAAGAACCGTATGGAGGACAGCGCAAAGCACGGATTCACGAATGCGACGGATGCAGCAGATTACCTTGTAAATCATGGGGTTCCGTTCCGTGATGCTCATGGAATTGTAGGTCAGCTGGTTCTGATGTGTATCGAGAAGAACTGTGCACTTGATGATCTGAGCCTTGAGGAGTTCAAGAGCATCAGCCCGGTATTCGAGCAGGATGTTTATGAGGCAATCAGCATGAAGACTTGTGTACAGAAGCGTGTTACGATCGGCGCTCCGGGACCGGATGCGATGAAGCAGGTGATTGCGATTTATGAGAAAGAGCTGGCGGAGAAGTAAGATCAACATTTCTGATACATTTCTGATAATTTGCATTTTTATTTCCAGATACATGCAGAATGCAGGCAGATTATTTAATTGTAAGCATGTTAGATCCTAAGAAATTAAGATTCTAAGGGATTTTAGTAGCTTTTGGGGAAGGTTCAACTATTGATGATTACCATGATCTTGATTCTAAGGGGGTTTTAGTAGCTTTTGGGGTGGCTCCGACGGCGGGATAAGTCGTGCAAACTCGTTCGCACTCCGGGTTCAGCGTAACGGTGCATAAGGTCGCAAAGTACGCGACCTAAACACCGACGCTTCACACGGGTTTGCACGTACTTTCCGCGCCTTTCGTCGCCACAGCACAGAAATCTTCGCAAAGATAGATAATGGAATAGTTTATCCATATTTAAGAATCTCTGAGTTTTAGACAAACAGGTATTATAAAAAGCTCTGAGTTTTCAGATTTGTTTTAAATGGTCTGGAAACTCAGAGCTTTTTTGTGTGAAAAAATATTTTTTTATAGGATTAATATAAGAGGAAAACTTCCTGCTGTTTGACACCATGAGCCTTAGACTGGGAATGGCTGTCGTAGAAGATATCGATATGCTTTCCGCGAACTCCGCCTCCGCGATCTTCAGCTGTGTAAATGACTCCGCCGATCATAACCTTACTTCCGTATGGGATAATGCGTGGGTCAACAGCGATGGTGCGACCGGAGGTTGCGATTGTTCCGGTACTTGTACGGCGTCCCCAACCCTCGGAACACTGACGGCAAGGACAGTAACCGGTTGTGCGGAAATATCCAAGAGATCTCATTCCAGGTGTTGCAGAGGATGTCTGGATATCAGCAGAGGAGTCGCTTGATTCTGCGGTCTCTTCCTCTTTTTCGCCTTTTATGTAGGTCTGGGTATTTGCAAATTCATTGTCACCGGACCAACCGCGGATCTCATAGGTTCCATCCGGAAGGGTGTTCCAGTCCATTGAGATTCGGAAACCGTGGCGACCATTTCCGATTCCATCCGCTTCCAAATCTTCGCGGTAGACACCGGCAGTTGGTGTATAATTTCCAACTGTTTCGCCATCTTCTTTTCTTGTAACAGTGATGTGAACAGGTACAGCAGTGTTTGGAGAGGAAGAATCCCAACCCCATCCGACGATCACACTTCCGTCCATCTCATCAAAATATCCAGCCTTTTCACTCGCCCATGCCTGTAAAGCAGTTCCAGCAAAAAGGGTAATCATCAAGGTAAGCAGTGCACATATGGATACTCGTTTCAAACTCATCATTCCTTTCTTCGTTGACAAAATTGTTACGGTTTTTTTAGCAAATCTGGTAGGATGCAAACTTGCTGATTCGCTGTAATCATTGCTGAATAATTACATAATAAAATATAAATAAACGATTCACACATTTTAAATATATGTAACAATTTTGTAATATATGCGCCATGAGTACCTATTTTACATGTTTTTGAGAATTTGTCAAGGAAAAATGTGGAAGAGAGATTTAACAGAGTTTGGTAAAGTAAAGATTTAATGTTTGCTTTTTCTTTATTTTATAGTGATATTAGGGGAGAATTATAAAGGTAGAAGCGCGACGAGGACTGCGGAAATTCCTGAGAACCCGTTGGAAACGCCGGTGCTTAGGCTGTGTTTTTTACAGCCTTATGCACCGTTGCGTTGGAATCGGAGCGAGAGCGAGTTCTCAGGAATTGGATGCAGTGTGAGGAGCGCGTAGATAAGCAAATAAATGAAGAATTGTTTAAGTTTTATTTTTATCTAAAGTAGTAAACAGATCAAAATTTGGAAAGTAGCTTGGTAAATTAACAAAACAGAAAAGGATACACTATGAGGAGCACTTAATAAAGCAAAAAAGTGTTTAAAAAGTGTTTGGTAAGCAAATCAGAAGTTTAGGAAAATATTTAATAAGCAGTAGAATGTAACATATATAGAAGAAAAACACAAGAAATTTCAGAAAACCCCTTGACAAACGAGTGCCATTAAAGTATATTAATCACAGAATGTTAGCACTCCTCAATAACGAGTGCTAATAACGCGGAAGGAGGAAGTCAAATGGAACTGGATGACAGAAAGATTACAATTCTGAAAGCGATCATCAAGACTTACCTGGAGACAGGGGAGCCGGTTGGTTCCAGAACGATTTCCAAGTTTACGGATCTGAAGCTCAGCTCCGCGACGATCCGCAATGAGATGTCTGATCTGGAGGAGATGGGATACATCCTGCAACCTCACACCTCTGCGGGACGGATTCCCTCGGATAAGGGATACCGCTTCTATGTGGATCAGATCATGCAGGAGAAACAACAGGAAGTAACCGAAGTCAAGGAACTGATGATTCAGCGTGTGGACCGAGTGGAACTCGTTCTGAAACGTCTCGCACAGATGCTGGCGGCGAACACAAACTACGCCGCGATGATCAGCGGACCTCAGTACCATCGCAACAAACTCAAGTTTATTCAGCTCTCCCAGATGGATGAGCACAAACTTCTCGTCGTTGTGGTTGTCGAGGGCAATCTGGTCAAGAATACAATGTTGGATGTGCCGAGTGCGATCAGTCAGGAAGAACTGCTGAATCTGAACATTCTTTTGAACAGCGCACTGAACGGTCTCTCCCTTGAGGAGATCAATCTGGATGTGATCACACGTCTGAAAGAACGGGCTGGCTCGTACAGTCAGATTGTGGATCAGGTGCTGACGCAGGTAGCGATGGCGATCCGGGCGGATGAAGATGATCTTCAGATTTATACGAGCGGTGCGACCAATATTTTTAAATACCCGGAGCTCAGCGACGGAGAGAAAGCAAGTCAGCTGATCAGTACCTTAGAACAGAAAGATAAGCTCAGAGAGCTGATCGATGACGTGAATGAGTCAGATGAGAATCGGGAGAATGGCATTCAGGTGTACATTGGCAATGAGACCCCTTTGCAGACGATGAAAGATTGCAGTGTGGTGACCGCCAATTACGAGTTGGGTGAGGGAATTCGAGGAACGATCGGAATCATCGGTCCGAAGCGAATGGACTATGAGAGAGTTCTTGGAACCCTGAAAAATCTGATGAAACAGTTGGATGCAACTTTTAAGAATGAAGAAAGGTGAGAAACCATGAGTCAGGACAGCAAGAATGAGAACAAGACCTGCACTCCTGAGTCCGAGACAGCGGAAGCTGTGAAGGACGAGGCAGTTGAGAACGCTCAGGCAGAGGCAAATGCAGAAGCTGAGCAGACTGCGCAGGATGCAGAGGCTGAGAAAGCATCCGGAAAGAAAGATCCGAAGGATGCTAAGATAGAAGAGCTTCAGGACCGTCTCAGAAGACAGATGGCAGAATTTGATAACTTCCGTAAGCGAACGGAAAAAGAAAAATCTGCGATGTATGAGGTTGGAGCGAGAGATATCATTGAAAAGATTCTCCCAGTGCTCGACAACTTCGAGAGAGGTTTGGCAGCTGTGCCGGAGGACGAGAAGGGTTCATCCTTTGCCGAAGGCATAGAAAAGATTTACAAGCAGTTTGTAAAGACTCTGGAGGATGCAGGCGTCGAGGCGATCGAGGCGAAGGGTCAGCAGTTTGATCCGAATCTTCACAACGCCGTGATGCATGTGGAGGACGATCAGTTCGGAGAGAATGAGATCTCCCAGGAACTCCAGAAAGGTTACAAATACCGCGGTACCGTTGTTCGTCACAGCATGGTACAGGTAGCAAACTAATGGCAATGCGTACCTGAAAAATCGATTTGATGCGATTCTGGTTAAAAGGAATTCGGTTTGAATTGGTTTTATCAGGCAGGACATAGACTCTGAATGAAACAGGAGGAAAAATTTATGAGCAAGATTATTGGTATCGACCTTGGTACTACGAACAGCTGTGTAGCTGTTATGGAAGGTGGAAAGCCGGTTGTTATCCCGAACCAGGAAGGTTCTCGTACAACTCCGTCTGTTGTTGCATTTACAAAAACTGGTGAGCGTCTGGTCGGTGAGCCGGCAAAGCGTCAGGCTGTAACAAACGCAGACCGCACGATCGCTTCTATTAAGAGACATATGGGTACCGACTACAAGGTAACCATCGATGGCAAGAGCTACACCCCGCAGGAGATCTCCGCAATGATCCTTCAGAAGCTGAAGGCAGATGCAGAGGCTTATCTGGGCGAGAAGGTAAGCGAGGCAGTTATCACGGTTCCGGCATACTTCAACGACGCACAGCGTCAGGCAACCAAGGATGCAGGTAAGATCGCAGGTCTGGAAGTAAAGCGTATCATCAACGAGCCGACCGCAGCTGCACTGGCTTATGGTCTGGACAACGAGAACGAGCAGAAGATCATGGTATACGACCTTGGTGGTGGTACCTTCGATGTATCCCTGATCGAGATCGGTGATGGTGTCATCGAGGTTCTGGCAACCAACGGTGATACTCACCTGGGCGGTGATGATTTCGATAACCGTATTACTCAGTGGCTCGTTGACGAGTTCAAGAAGGCTGAGGGCGTAGATCTGTCTGGCGATAAGATGGCAATGCAGAGATTGAAGGAAGCAGCTGAGAAGGCAAAGAAGGAGCTGTCCACAGCTACCACGACCAACATCAACCTTCCGTTCATCACTGCAACCGCAGAGGGACCGAAGCATCTGGATATGAACTTGACCAGAGCAAAATTTGACGAGCTGACTCATGACCTGATCGAGCGCACCGCAGTTCCGGTACAGAACGCTCTGAGAGATGCAGGTATGACCACTTCCGATCTGGGCAAGGTACTTCTGGTAGGTGGTTCCACCAGAATGATCGCTGCACAGGAGAAAGTAAAGCAGATGACCGGCAGTGAGCCGAGCAAGTCTCTGAACCCGGATGAGTGCGTTGCAATCGGTGCAGCTATCCAGGGTGGTAAGCTCGCAGGCGATGCAGGCGCAGGTGATGTACTTCTGCTGGATGTTACTCCGCTGTCTCTGTCCATCGAGACGATGGGAGGCATCGCAACCAAGCTGATCGAGCGTAACACCACGATCCCGACCAGAAAGAGCCAGATCTTCTCCACCGCAGCTGATAACCAGACCGCAGTAGATATCCACGTTGTACAGGGTGAGCGTGAATTTGCCCGCGACAACAAGACCCTCGGACAGTTCCGTCTGGATGGTATCCCGCCGGCAAGAAGAGGTGTTCCGCAGATCGAGGTTACCTTTGATATCGATGCAAACGGTATTGTAAACGTATCCGCAAAGGATCTGGGAACTGGTAAGGAACAGCACATCACGATCACTTCCGGTTCTAACATGTCCGAGTCCGATATCGACAAGGCAGTCAAGGAAGCTGCTGAGTTCGAGGCTCAGGATAAGAAGAAGAAGGAAGGCATCGATGCAAGAAATGATGCAGATGCAATGGTATTCCAGACCGAGAAGGCACTTGAGGAAGTTGGCGACAAGATCTCCGCAAACGACAAGGCAAGTGTTGAGGCTGATCTGAATGCCCTGAAGGATGCAATCAACCGCGCACCGATCGATCAGATGACCGATGCTCAGGTAGAGGACATCAAGGCTGGCAAGGAGAAGCTGATGAAGAGTGCACAGGCTCTGTTCGCTAAGGTTTACGAGGCTAGCCAGGCAGGTGCAGGTGCTCAGGGTGCAGGCCCGGATATGAGCGGTGCAACCGGTGCAAATGCAGGTAATGCAGGAAACGACGGCGATGATGTCATCGACGGCGACTTCAAGGAAGTATAATAAAAACGTATAAACGTTAATCATAAGCCGGTAGCGCGAGCGTCGACTTGAATTAAAAAAGTAAGATAGAAAATAGGCTGGCGCGTATTTCCGGAGGGTGCCGAGAGGAACTCTTCGGGGTATGCGACAGCCATTTCGTTGCATTGTTTTCATGCTCCGCAGGGATGTGCCGGTAGACCGTCTGGGCTGGGCAATGATCAAAGTTTAGGACAGGAATGAGCAGTCAGCGCGAAGAAGAAAGGGAACCTGGTTATGGCAGAGAATAAGAGAGATTATTATGAGGTCTTGGGTGTTTCAAGAGATGCAGACGAGGCCACTCTGAAAAAAGCGTATCGCACGCTTGCCAAGAAGTATCATCCGGATGCCAATCCGGGGGATAAAGAGGCTGAACAGAAATTTAAGGAAGCATCTGAGGCATACAGTGTTCTCAGTGATCCGCAGAAGAGAAAACAGTATGACCAGTTCGGTCATGCCGCATTCGACGGAGGCGCAGGCGGTGGAGCCGGCGGTTTCGGTGGATTCGATTACAGCGACATGGGCGACATTTTCGGGGACATCTTCGGAGATTTCTTCGGCGGTGGCAGAAGCCGTGGCGGAAGCACCTACAATGGTCCGGCACGCGGAGCAAATGTGCGCACAGCAGTCCGCATTACCTTCGAGGAAGCTGTTTTTGGCTGTGAGAAGGAAGTGGAGATCAACTTCAAGGAGGAGTGTGCAACCTGTCACGGAAGTGGAGCGAAGGCTGGAACCTCCCCGGAGACCTGTCCGAAATGTGGTGGTAAGGGAAGAATTCTCTACACCCAGCAGTCGATCTTTGGTCAGGTGCAGAATGTGCAGACCTGTCCGGAGTGCGGTGGTAAGGGTAAAGTCATCAAGGAGAAGTGCCCGGACTGCTACGGTACCGGATACATCACGAAGAAGAAGACGTTCAAGGTTACGATTCCGGCAGGTGTCGACAATGGTCAGTGCGTGCGCTGTGCAGGCGGTGGCGAGCCGGGAACGAATGGTGGCGAGAGAGGCGATCTGCTCGTAGAGATCGTGGTTTCCCAGCATCCGATCTTCAAGCGTCAGGATACAAGCCTGTTCTCAACCGTTCCGATCTCCTTTGCAACGGCAGCACTCGGCGGACCGATCCGCATCAAGACGGTCGACGGCGAGGTTGAGTTTGAGGTGAAGCCGGGAACCCAGACCGATACGAGAGTCCGTCTGAAAGGAAAGGGCGTTCCGTCCTTACGCAACCGCAATCTGCGCGGAGATCACTATGTCACCCTCGTTGTTCAGGTGCCGGATCGCATGACGGAGGCTCAGAAGGAAGCACTTCGCACTTACGATGCGCTGATGCGCGGAGAAGAACCGCCGAAGGAGAAGCACAAGAAGGGTCTCTTCGGCAGAAAAGACAAAGACTGATGATAGAGTAAATATACTATTAAATATACCATATAGAAATAAAAATATAAAAAACAGAAGCGTAACTCTCGGAACTATAAATTCCGGAAGTTACGCTTCTGTTTTACTTTACATATTTTGTGTTGCATATTTCGCTTTACATAGCAAAGAGGCGCTTTTGACGCCTCCGCTCATTGGTTGCAACCTTCTCAGAGTATTCTCGAATACCCTGAGATTTTTTTGTATATCAGGGAAGCGCCAGTGACGCTTCCTCTGATTGAAAACAGTCTTGTCTCTGACAGTGGAAAGGCGTGTGTGTGATGGGGTGTAATGCATTAAGGAATTTCGTAAAAATATAATTTAAAATACCTAAATGGTTACTGCCTCGCCTCTGCCAAAAACAAAAGCTCTTTTCATCCGTTCATTAAGTTAATGCAGGACGGAGCATTTTTATTGCATAAAATCAAAAAAAAATAAAAAGAAATTTTGAAATCCGCTTACTGATAAAAAAACTGCAATAATTCAATAGATCTATAAGTAAAATTAATAGAACTTTAGTGCAATAAAGAATAATGATATTTTTTTATCATTTATTAACGAGAATTTAACGGGAAATGCTGAAAAAGAAGAAAAAAGATCTGTGGTTCAGAAAAATCGTGCGGGTGAAAGGGGAAAAAACCTGTTTGAAATTTAACGAAAATCGGGAGGAAAAACTGCCCAAAACCTTGAATTTACAAGGAAAACAGGGGGTGGTTTTTGTATACAATGTTAAAGATGAAATTGTCTAATTTCCTCAAATGTGCTATACTGATACAGATGACAAACGAGATTATTTGTCAATAGAAGTCGAAAATGTATAGAAAGAGGGTAAAGGTAATGGGATTGGCTACATTTAGAGGCGGTGTTCATCCTTTCGAGGGAAAAGAACTGTCTGAGAGCAAGCCGGTTCAGGTCCTGATGCCGAAGGGCGATATGGTATATCCGATGTCTCAGCACATCGGTGCTCCGGCAACGCCACTTGTAAAAAAGGGCGATCAGGTTCTGGTGGGTCAGAAAATCGGCGAAGCCAGTGGATTTATCTCTGCAAATGTAATCTGTTCAGTTTCCGGAACAGTTAAGGCAGTGGAGATGCGCAGAGTTGCCAGTGGTGCGATGGTGAATTCCATCGTGGTAACCAATGACGGAGAGTACAACACGGTAGAAGGTCTGGGAGCAGACCGTGATCCGTCCACACTTTCCAAACAGGATATTCGCACCATCGTAAAGGAAGCGGGAATTGTAGGTCTGGGCGGTGCAGGCTTCCCGACCAACGTAAAACTTTCTCCGAAGGATGAGAATGCGATCGATTACATTCTGCTTAACGGTGCAGAGTGTGAGCCGTATCTGACTTCCGACTATCGTCTGATGATGGAGGCTCCTGAGCAGGTCATCGGAGGACTGAAAGTCGTTCTTCAGCTGTTTGAGAAGGCAAAAGGTGTGATCGGTATCGAGGACAACAAGCCGGAGGCTATCAAGAAGATGACCGAGCTTGTGAAGGACGAGCCTCGTATTTCCGTATGTCCGTTAAAGACCAAGTATCCGCAGGGTGGTGAGCGTTCCCTGATTTATGCAATCACAGGACGCAAGGTAAATTCTTCCATGCTCCCGGCAGATGCAGGTTGTATCGTGGACAACGTAGATACGATGCGCGCAATCTATCAGGCAGTCTGCAAGACGACTCCGCTGATGGAGCGTACATTTACTGTGACCGGTGATGCTGTGGCAAACCCGCAGAACTTCCGTGTCAAGATCGGTACGAACATGCAGGAGATCGTTGAGGCAGCTGGCGGATTCAAGACGGAGCCGGAGAAGGTCATTTCCGGTGGTCCTATGATGGGTATGGCAATGTTCACTCTGGACGTTCCGGTCATCAAGACGAACTCTGCTCTGACCTGCTTCACAAAGGATGAGGTCAAGGCAAATCAGGAGACTCCGTGTATCCGTTGCGGTAAGTGCATCAGCGTATGCCCGAGCCACATTGTTCCGGTTATGATGATGGACGCAGCACTCAAGGGTGACTGTGACCGATTCGAGAAAATAAATGGTATGGAGTGTATGGAGTGCGGAAGCTGTACTTTCATTTGTCCTGCCAAGAGACCGCTTACTCAGGCATTTAAGGAAATGAGAAAGACGGTTGCGGCTAACCGCAGAAAGAAAGCGCAGGAGGCGAATAAGAAATGAGTAAATTATTTAACGTATCGTCGTCCCCGCATGTGCGTAGCAGTGAGACAACCCGTAGCATCATGATGGATGTAGCGATTGCGATGTTACCTGCAACGGCATACGGCGTGTTCCAGTTTGGTCTTCATGCCCTGCTGGTTCTGATTGTAACGATTTTAGCCTGCGTGCTGAGTGAGTATGTCTATGAGAAAGGCATGAAGAAGCCGATTACGATCTCTGATTTCAGTGCTGTCGTAACCGGTATGATTCTTGCTCTGAATATGCCGGCAACAATCCCGCTGTGGATTCCGGCACTCGGTGGTGTATTTGCAATTATCGTTGTAAAACAGCTTTACGGTGGTCTGGGTCAGAACTTCATGAACCCGGCACTGGCAGCAAGATGCTTCCTGCTGATCTCTTTTGCAGGAAAGATGTCCAGCTTTACTCTGGATGGATGGAGTGGTGCAACTCCTCTGGCAGCTATGAGAAATGGTGAGACGATGGATTTAGCATCCATGTTCATCGGTAAGATTCCGGGAACCATCGGTGAGGTTTCTGTCATCGCTCTTCTGATCGGTGCAGCTTATCTGGTTGTTCGCAAGGTAATTTCCCTGCGCATCCCGCTGACCTACATCATCACAACCGCAGTCTTCATCTTCATCTTCGGCAATCATGATCCGTATTATGTAGCTTGTGAAGTATGCGGAGGCGGTCTGATCTTTGGTGCATTCTTCATGGCAACCGACTATGTGACAAGCCCGGTAACCCCGGCTGGTCAGTATGTGTTCGGCGTTGTTCTTGGTCTTCTGACCGGTATCTTCCGTCTGTGGGGAGCTTCCGCAGAGGGCGTTTCCTACGCAATCATCCTGAGCAACCTGCTTGTTCCGGTTATTGAGAAGGCAACCCTTCCGGCAGCATTCGGCAGAGAGAGCGAGAGCGGTTGGGCAAAAATGTTTGCGAAAAAGGAGGGCAAGTAGTCATGAAAGGAATTATGAAAGACGCGTCCATCTTATTTGCGATTACCCTGATTGCCGGCGTATGCTTAGGTGCTGTACATGAGGTAACCAAGGCTCCGATTGCAGCAGCACAGCTCGCAGCAGCAACTGCTACATATAAAGAGGTTTATCCGGATGCAGCAAGTTTTGAGGAGACTGACGATCTGAAGGCAGCCGTAGAGGCTTGCGACCTTTCTGGTCAGGACTTCGGAAACGTATCCGTTGACGGTGCACAGGAGGCACTCGATGCAAGCGGAAACGTGATTGGTTATCTGGTTACCTCTACTTCTAACGACGGTTACAATGGAACCGTTCAGATTTCCGTCGGTGTGACGAAAGAGAACACCCTGACCGGAATCGGTTTCCTGTCCATCAGCGAGACCCCGGGTCTTGGTATGAAGGCAAAAGAGCCGGAGTTCAAGGATCAGTTCAACGGAAAACCGGTAGCAACATTCTCAGTAACAAAGACGGCTCCTGCTTCTGATGCGGAGATTCAGGCCATCAGTGGTGCGACCTTCACATCCAAAGCAACGACCGGTGCAGTCAATGCGGCAGTCTACTTCGTAGAGAACTGCATCACACAGTAGGAGGGGCAATCATGAACAAATATGTAGAACGTTTATACAATGGTATCTGGAAAGAAAACCCGATTTTCGTACAGATGCTTGGTCTTTGCCCGACTCTGGCGGTAACAACCTCCGCAATCAACGGTGTCGGCATGGGACTTTCTTCCACGGCGGTGCTTGTGTGTGCAAACCTTCTGATTTCCGCACTGCGCCACCTGATTCCGGACCGCGTTCGTCTTCCAGGCGAGATCGTAGTCGTAGCATCACTCGTAACAATCGTAGATATGTTGATGGAAGGTTTCCTTCCGTCCCTGTACAGCGCTCTGGGTATTTACATCCCGCTGATCGTTGTAAACTGTATCATCCTTGGTCGTGCCGAGTCCTTCGCAATGAAGAACACCCCGATCCTGTCCGCATTTGATGGACTTGGAATGGGTCTTGGATTCACAATCGCACTTGGACTGATCGGAGCATGCCGTGAGGTTCTTGGTGCCGGAACTGTATTCGGCATTCAGGTAACTCCGTCTTCCTTCCAGCCGATCTCTATCTTTATTCTTGCACCGGGCGCATTCTTCGTTCTGTCCATGCTGACCGCTCTTCAGAACAAGCTGAAAGCACCGTGCGCAACGAATGGTTCTGCAGATAAGGAAGAGAAAGAAAACTTCGGTTGCACCGGCAACTGCATGACCTGCGCCGAGCATAAGACCGAAGGGGAGGGCAAATAAATGAAAGAATTACTGGTTATTGCGATCAGCTCTGCGCTGGTCAGCAACGTTGTACTGAGCCAGTTCCTGGGCATCTGTTCCTTCGTCGGTGTATCCCGTAAGGTAGAGACTGCAGCAGGTATGGGCGGTGCGGTAATCTTCGTTATTACGATCGCTTCCATCGTGGCTAGTCTGATTTACAACTATATTTTAAATCCGCTGGGACTGGATTACATGAAGACGATCGTCTTCATCCTTGTAATCGCAGCTCTGGTACAGATCGTAGAGATGTTCCTGCACAAGTGCATGGAGTCCCTCTACAACGCACTGGGCGTATTCCTTCCGCTGATTACCACGAACTGTGCCGTTCTCGGTGTAGCACTGACCAACGTACAGAATGGTTACGGCTTCGTACAGAGCGTAGTAAACGGCGTGGCAACTGCAATCGGTTACACGATTGCGATTGTTCTGCTTGCCGGCATCCGTGAGAGAATTGAGGGAAATGATATTCCTTACAGTTTCCAGGGATCTCCGATTGTTCTTGTAACTGCAGGACTGATGGCGATCGCATTTTTCGGATTTTCCGGATTATTGTAGGAGGGAGAGACGAGGATGGATATAATGGCAGTAGTCATCGCGGCAGCAGTAGTTGCGGCAGCTGGTATCGTAGTTGGTATCGGTCTGGGGCTGTTCGGTGAGAAATTTAAAGTTGAAGTGGATGAAAAAGAGCTCGCAATCCGTGGAGAGCTTCCGGGAAACAACTGTGGCGGATGCGGATTTGCAGGCTGTGACGCTCTGGCAAAGGCAATCGCAAATGGCCAGGCAGCTCCGAATACCTGTCCGGTAGGTGGTGCAGCAGTTGGCGAGAAGATTGCTGAGATTCTCGGTGTAACCGTAGAAGCAGGCGACAAGAACGTAGCATTTGTAAAGTGTAAGGGAACTTGCGACAAGGCACAGACTCTGTATGAGTACTCAGGAATTCATGATTGCCGTGAGGCATCTGTTGTTCCGGGTGGCGGCCCGAAGGCTTGTTCTTACGGCTGTGAGGGCTTCGGTTCCTGCGTGAAGGCATGTGAGTTTGATGCGATTCATGTGGTAAACGGCATCGCAGTGGTAGACAAAGAGAAGTGTATGGCATGTGGCAAGTGTGTTGCTGCCTGCCCGCGCAACCTGATCACTCTGGTTCCGTACAAGGCAAAGCACCTCGTACAGTGTGCTTCCCACGACCGTGGACCGGCAGTCAAGAAGGTATGTACCGCAGGATGTATCGGATGTACGCTGTGTACCAAGGAGTGCCCGTTTGATGCAATCCATATGGATAACAACGTGGCAGTTATCGACTACACGAAGTGTAAGAACTGCGGTAAGTGCGCAAAGAAGTGCCCGGTACAGGCAATCCTGTAATCGAACACAGATTAATATTGATTAATCGAACGCAGATTTGGGCGAAAGCCCAGATGAAATAAGAGTTCATGAAGATTTATGAAAATTCATGAAATTAGAGAAGGCGGTGTTTTCGGAGAGATCCGAAGGCACCGCTTTTTTTGTATGATAGGAAATTGCGTCCTATCATACAAAAAATGCTCCGCAAGGATGCGCACTCGGCGCAGGGGAAGATGGTTGCTGAAGCAACCGCGCCTCGGCGCGAGAATGTGCCAAGGCACATTCTTTTTTATTAGAAAAAGGATACCGGAACCTCATCGCAAAATTCGACAGAATGTGGTATACTCTTTTCAATGACGTTTGATCTATGAAGGAGAAGGGTGTTTGCAAAACAAGCGTACCCGAAGGGAAAAAGGGGCAAGGGATTATGAATTTGGAATTGTTTGACCGTACCTATCTGGTGATTGTTCTGTTCTTGTTAAGTATGGATATGGCACTTGTGTATAAGCTCAGCAGGATGTCCGGATTTGGAAAACTTCAGAAGCGGATGATGATTATGCTGATGGCATGCGTATTCTGTGCGGGTTCCGATATGCTCTGCGTGTTGATGGGATCGAGCACAGGGCGTTTCGGAACATTTTTCTTAAATACTGCATTTGATTTTTCATTCGGATTTCTCGGATTTTATCTCTTTTATTATAACGAAAAGAAATATCGCTCAGGACTGTTTCGGGAGCGAAAATGGAGGATTTTGGCGTTAGTTCCGTTACTTTTGATGAGTCTTTCTCTGATTGTCTCGTTCTGGACGGGATGGGTTTTCCATGTGGATGAGCAGGGAAATTACAGCAGAGGACCTCTCTTTTATTTCTTCTATTTTATTCTTGCGGGCGGATATCTGGAATGGACCGTGGCGGTCAACGTGTATCGCTTCTTTACACAGAAAAATGAGACAAAAAAGAAAATGGCGATTCAGGCTCTGACCTATGTACTTCCGGTGGTTGGGGGAACATTGATTCAGCTTGTCTTTCCGGAATATCCATGCTCAAATATGGGACTCACAGTGACGATTCTCATGATGTTCATGGATGCGCAGGAGGAGCTTCTCCAGATTCAGATGGAGGAGGAAGAGAAGGAGAGAAGGATTCTCGTCTCCCTGTGTGGGGAGTTTTCTAATGTCTATCATGTAGATCTGAAAAGCGATACCCTTGAGATCATCAAGCAGGAGAAGACGACGAACGCGGCAATCAGTGAGAATATGATGCAGGAGGGAAAACAGAGATATTCTCTCCGGGTGAAAGAATACTACGATTACTGTGTTGTTCAGCGGTTGGCTCCGGATTTTTTGGAGAAGATGGGGGCAAAGCATCTGATGGAGGTGCTCGAACATCAGGAGCGTTTTGTGTACCGGTACCGCGCAAAACAAAACCTCGTCGGGAGGGAGTATTTTGAGGCACAGGCGCTCCGCATTCACGAGGGGGATGACACGGATGATACGTTTCAGGTCGTCATCGGATTTCGTCCGATCGATGACATTGTCAGGGAGGAACGCAACCATCAGGAGATGCTTGAGCGCGCGCTTCGCAATATGTCGATGAGCAACGAGATTATTTCTGCGATCAGCAAGATTTATCTGTTGATTTACCGGGTGGATCTTGAAAATGATTTTATTGAACAGATCTCGAATAAGGGGACAATCCATCGTCTGACCGGGCAGAGCGGAAGTGCGGTGAGGATGGCAGAGCAGATCGTGAAGATGGTGGCACCGGAATTTCAGGATCAGGTGAGACGGTTTTTTGATCTTGCCACGCTAGCAGATCGGTTGGATCGGGAAGAGACGATCATTCTGGAGTATATGGGAATGAGCGGAAAGTGGTACAGCGGTCGTTTTATCGTGAAAAACCGGAATGAGGACGGAAGGGTCACTCATGTGCTCTATGTGGTTTCGGCGATCGACGCACAGAAACAGCAGGAGATGGAATACCAGAGACAGCTTCACGACAGCATGATGGAAGCGGAGCGTGCCAATCGGGCAAAGACGAATTTCCTGCGCCGGATGAGCCATGATATCCGGACTCCGATCAATGGTGTGATGGGAATGGCGACGATCGCAAAGCGCAACCTCGATGATCCTCAAAAGCAGGAGCAGTGTCTGAATAAGATTATAAGCGTTTCGCATTTCCTGCTTGATCTGGTGAATGAAGTTCTCGATATGAATAAACTGGAATCCGGTGAGATTGAGCTTGAGAACCGTTCGTTTGATCTTCAGCAGACTCTCGAGGAAGCGACGACGGTTGTGGAGGAGCAGGCGAGGGAGGCAGGGCTTCATTTCTACGAGGAGTATCAGAAACTCGCCCATAACAAGGTGATCGGAAGTCCTCTGCACTTAAAACGGATTGTCCAGAATATCATGGGAAATGCCGTCAAGTACAATCGGGAACATGGAAGCATCCGCGTCTCCTGCCGGGAAATTGACTCTGATGAGCGGACTGTGACTTTTGAGTGGATCTGTCAGGACAGCGGAATCGGAATGAGCGAGGAGTTTCAGAAGCGGGTCTTTGATCCGTTTGCTCAGGAGGTTCAGGAGGAAAACTCTGCGCGGACGACGTATGCGGGGACTGGATTGGGACTTGCAATCGTCAAGGAATTGATTGAGCGCATGGGTGGAAGCATCCGGTTTGAGAGCAAGAAAGGGGAGGGAACGACGTTCTTTCTGCGATTTGTCTTTGAAAAAGATCAGGAGGTCGAAGTGGCTGGCGATGAGAGTGAGACGCCGGCGATTTCGCTTGAAGGCACGAGAATTCTTCTGGTCGAGGACAACGATCTGAACATGGAGATTGCGGAGTATCTTCTCGTGGAGGAGGGAGCAATCGTTGATAAGGCATGGAATGGAGAAGAGGCGGTGGAGCGGTTTGCAGAGTCAAAGCCGGGAACGTATGAGATTATTCTGATGGACATCATGATGCCGGTGATGAATGGACTCGAGGCCTCAAAGAAGATTCGCGAGATGGATCGCCCGGATGCCTCGAGTGTTCCGATCATTGCGATGACGGCAAACGCATTTCTTGAGGATATTCGCAGAAGCCGGGAGGCGGGGATGAATGAACATATCTCCAAACCGCTTGACCTTGCAAAGTTCCTGACGGTAGTTAGAAAAATGAAACAGAGAAATGTTCTGAGAGAGTCCGGCGAAGGGATTGAGTCGGAAACTGGGATAAAAGTTTGGGCGGAAATCGAGCCGGAAACAGGGACAGGAGTTGGGGAAAAAATCGAGCCGGGAATTAAGTCGGAAATGGAAATGGAAACGAAAATTGGGATGAAAATAGAGACGGTTGTCGAGCCAGGGATTGAACCGGGGGCTGAGGACGAGACTGTTTAGAAAGGAGACACAAGGTTGTGCGGAGAATATACTACGGAGAGGGGCTGTTCTTAAATGAGCAGTATCAGATTTTTTCAGAACATCTGGAAAAGAAATTTCAGCTCCTGTTGATGGAAAATCATGGGGTGGGAATTATTGGCGGATATTATGAAGAGGGTCTTCCGATCTGTATGGTCAGCGAGCTGAGTGTCAAGATGCTCGGGTATCAGTCGATTGAGGAGTTTGAGGAGCATACCGGAAAACTTCTGATGCGGATCATCTGTCCAAGTTCCAATGAGACGTTCTCGGAGGAAAAATTTGCAAAGTGGTCGGGAATGATGGAGACGCACATGTACACGGCGAGTGGAGAGCGTTTCTGGGTGCGCATCTTCAAGATGGAACACACCAGTTATGACGGGAGACCGATCTGGCTGATCTCGATCTGCAACATGCAGGAGCTCTTTGAGGCGGAGTGTGCGATTATGGAAGTCAATCAGAAACTTGAGGAGGCAAATGAGCAGATTCGGGCACAGCTTGACACTTTTGCAAACGGAATCAACGGCGGATATATGATCAGCCGGGAGGACAAGCAGTTTTCAATCGCCTATGTCAGCCAAAATGTTGCGAGAAATCAGGGCTACACCGTAAAAGAATTTCTTGATTCCTGTATGGGAAGTGCGCTTGGAAATGTCTATCCGCCGGATCGCTCGGAAGTAATGTTTACGCTGACGCACCAACTCAAGCGCAAGGATAGTTACTCGATGAAGTATCGGGTTATCTGTAAGGACGGAAATGTGAAGTGGGTGTTTGACTCTGGAAAGCGGGGAAAGGATAAGGATGGAAATCCGGTGATCCAGAGCCTGATCATGGACATCAATGATTCGGAGCAGATGAACATGATGTACCGTCAGGAGCGCAGGCAGTACCGCGATGCGATCACTCATGACTGCGAGTACAGTTTTTCGGTTGATCTGACGAGTGGATATTTAGAGGATTCCTTTGAAATGAAAAATGGGGAGAATCCGATTCGACTTCTTGGCATGCGTCTGCCTGTGCGTTTTGACGATTATCTTGAGCGGGTAAAAACAGTTTTAAAGTCGGTATACACGGATGGACGGGCACTTGAGGATGCGACGACGGCGAATCTGCTCCAGTGCTATCAGATGGGAATCCGAAAGAGCGAGTACGATTACTGGGACATTCGTCAGAATAAATATGTTCGCGCGACGGTTCTGATGTCGGAGCGGGAGGAGAACGGTCATATCTGTGCGATTATCGTCGGGCGAGATATCAGCAAGCAGATCCGTGAGGTCGAGAATTATCACAAGGAAATGCAGGCGGCGAACAGCAGACTTGAGTGCCAGAAGAAGGAGCTTGAGGAGGCGTACCGGGAGGCGAACCTTGCGAATTCGGCGAAGTCGGATTTCCTTGCGCGGATGAGTCACGACATTCGGACTCCAATCAATGGAATCCTTGGTCTGATTGAGATGTCTGACCGCTATCCGGATGATGTCGAGAAACTCAAGGAGAACCGGGAGAAGGAGAGGGGAGCGGTCAAACAACTGTTGATGCTCGTCAATGATGTGCTCGATATGAGCAAGCTCGAGAGCGGGGAAGTTGAGCTGATTGAGGAACCGTTCAATCTTAATGAGCAGATGAAGCATTGCCTTGAGCTGATTGAGATGCAGGCACACAAGCGCGAGGTGAAGATTGTGAATCGCACGCCGGAAGGGCTCAGAAATGCGGATGTCATCGGAAGTGCAACGTATGTGAACCGGATTCTGACGAATATTCTCTCAAATTCAGTGAAATACAATCGCATCGGCGGTCAGATTTTTATCGCGATGGAGGAGCTTGCGCAGGTTGAGTTTGCGAAATGTGAATTCACAGGGGATGTGGAGAGCAGGGAGTCTGCGAAAGCTACTAAAGATGAATTCACAGGGAGCAAATCTGTGGACAGTCCGGAAGGTGGAGAGCAAGAAAAGCGAGAGGAATTTGCACGAGCTGAGTTTGCAAATAGTGAGAGGCGCAGAGCTCTTGGAAATGCGAAGAGCGAGGAAAATAAGAAGAGTAAAAAGATTTGGGTCAGATTTCTGATCGAGGATACCGGAATCGGGATGAGCGAGGAATTCCAGCAGAAGATGTTTGAGCCGTTCACGCAGGAGAATGATGGGGGAGGAGAGCGGACTCATGCGGGAACTGGACTTGGAATGGCGATCGTGAAGAAGCTCACGGAAAAGATGGGCGGTACGATTGAGGTGCACAGTCGCAAACATATGGGAAGTGCATTTGATGTTAGGATTCCGTTTGTGCTTGATCCGAATGGAGGGGAAGAACAGAAACAGGCGGGAGAGCAGGTGGATGATGGAATTCGCGGAAAGAAGCTCTTGCTTGTGGAGGACAATGAACTCAATCAGGAGATCGCGAGATTTATGCTCACCGAGGCGGGAGCTGAGATCGACAGCGTCTGGAATGGAGCGGAAGCGGTTGAGGTTATTCGCAAGAGCATTGGAAGAGCAGAGGCAGAGAAGTGGCGAAGAGGAAAGACTGGAAAGTACGATGCGATTCTGATGGATGTGATGATGCCGGTGATGAACGGGTATGAGGCGTCGAGGGAGATTAGAAAGCTTGAGAAGAAGGCGGGGATTCATACGCCGATCATTGCGATGACGGCAAATGCGTTTGTTGAGGATATTGTGCGGTGCCGGGAAGCCGGGATGGATGAACATATTGCGAAACCGCTTGAGATTGAGAAGCTGATTACGGCGCTGGCGAAGTATGTGAAGAAGGGGTAAAGTGGTTGCTGGGGGATACAGCGCAGAGCGCGGAGTAAGTCATGCAAACGCGCTCTCGCTCCGGGTTCGACGTAGCAGTGCGTAAGATCGCAGAATACGCGATCTAAGCACTGACGTCTCACACGGGTTTGCCTGTACTTCTCCGCCCCTGCGCCTGTGCAAAGTTCGAATACTTTTATATCAATAGTTGGTTTAAAAATCATTTGGCATTATGGAAATTTGGATGCTTATATAGTAATCGTTATTCTAAAAATTGTGGAGAATGATTCAGAGTCCTGAAAAGCTCTGATGATAGATAATAGAAGGGAAAACGGATAGATAAGATATGTTATACTTTGTAAATGACTACTGTGAGGGTGCTCACAAGGAGATTTTAAAACGTCTGGTAGAGACAAATATGGAAAAACTTGACGGATACGGGATGGACCCGTATTGCGAGTCAGCAAAAGAGAAGATTCGCAGGGCGTGTGAGTGTCCGAATGCGGATGTTACGTTTCTTGTTGGGGGAACGCAGACGAATGCGGTCGTGATCGGATCGATGCTCAGAAGATATGAGGGTGTTGTTGCGGTGAAAACAGGTCATGTGAGCATTCACGAGGCGGGAGCGATCGAGTACACCGGCCATAAGGTCCTTGAGATTCCGGAGAAAGATGGAAAGATGGACGCGGAAGTACTTAGACAGTATTTGGAGACGTTCTATCAGGACGGAAACCATGATCACATGGTATTTCCGGGAATGGTCTATCTCTCTCATCCGACGGAGTATGGCACTTTATATACAAAGGCGGAGCTGAAAGCGATTTCTGAGGTCTGCAAATCTTTTGAGATTCCGCTGTTTTTGGATGGCGCAAGACTCGGATATGGACTTGTGAGCAAGGGAACTGACCTCACGCTTGCGGATATTGCACATCTTGTGGATGTCTTTTATATAGGAGGAACAAAGGTCGGAGCACTCTGTGGAGAAGCCGTTGTCTTCCCGAATGGTGCGCCGAAACATTTTATCACGATGGTGAAACAGCAGGGTGCTTTACTTGCAAAGGGTCGTCTTCTCGGAATTCAGTTTGATACGCTGTTCACCGATGACCTCTATTTAAAGATCAGTGGGAATGCGATCCAGACGGCGGAGGTGCTCAAGCAGGCATTGAGGGAGCGGGGCTATCAGTTTTATGTAGACTCTCCGACAAATCAGATTTTTGTAATTCTGGAAGATCAGCAAAAAGAGCGTCTGGAAAAGGAAGTGGCATTCAGCTTCTGGGAGAAGATGGATGAGACTCACACGGTTGTGCGCTTTGCGACAAGCTGGGCGACAAGGATGGAAGATGTGAAGGCATTGATTGAGATTTTGTAAGTGATTGATGAAAAAAACATGGTGGGTTGTTTTATTAATTAGGAACAGGAAAAGATCTTAGTTAAAAAGCAATTAATTAAGATAATAAAAAGCCGATGAAAGTCTAGTTGAAATTTATTCAAAGAAGATTTTCGTCGGCTTTTTTATATAGAAAAAGATAGGACATGTTTTAAATCTGGGATTATGAAAATTGCGAAGCGGAATGATAAAACTATAATGTTCCAGATAAGAAATATTAAACTTGACATTTTTAGCTCGGGGGGGGGTAAAATGGAAAAAATAGATATATTTTGGGGAGGATAGAGGATGAAAAAATGTTCAAGGTGCGGAAAAGAATACGGGGATGAAATGACATTTTGTGCGGAATGTGGGGGAAAGTTAGAAGAAGCACAAGTGAAGTTTTGTAGAAATTGTGGAGAAAAATTAGAGCCAGATGCATTGGTCTGTCCGAAATGTGGCGCAGAACTGCAAAAAAAGAGTGAAGAGAAAAAGAAGAATAATGTGTTTAAGAAAATAGTAATTGCTTGTACGACAGTGGCTGTGGCAGTTGTAGTAGTGATTGGGGGCGTGGTCATTAAGACAAAAACTCATCCAGAAACAGTAGATGCGTATTATTACAAGAAGAATGGAAATGAATGGTACTACTATAATGCCAATACGCGTGAACATGGACAGGCAGGATACAATGAAAAAGATGTGTATTATACAGATGCTATATTTTCTGCACCTATATTAAATGAAGACGGAAGTAAAGTGTTTTACACAGAAGATAAATCCTTATTGTATCGAAACCTTAAAGGAAAAGATAATAAAGAAGTCTTAATTGATACAAATATCTGTGAGTATGCAATTAATGCGGATGGATCGGAAGTTGCTTATATAAAAAACAATGGTTCTTTATATAAATATAAGCTGAAGAAAAATAAAAAAGAGCAGTTAATTGATTTAAATTCAAAATCACGATTTATAGCATCTGAAGATCTGAATAAGTTTTTGATTGTGCAACCGAATGAAGATGATAGTACGAGGTATGTTTTTCTTTATGATGTAAGGAACAATAGACGAAACGATCTTATGGAAAATTTAGGAATACCGTATGCGTGGAATTCGGATCTTTCAGAAATGGAGTTTCTGGATGATGGGATAGATGCTTTTTATGTTTATTCTTATAAAGATGGAGAGATTACAAAGGGAAATACTTTAAAATTAATGAGTAACTATGAGGATGGAAAAAGGTATTATTTTAAAATAGAAGCTGCGTCTTGTATGGATTTTATCGATGATGATATGAGTAATGACAAAATATCAAAAGCGGAGCTTCGGCAAGAATTAGAATCGTATCATTTTTTTTATGTTTCAATATGTTATTTTGATGGAAATAAAGAAATAGTAGTGGCAAAAAATTATATTAGTGATATTAGCGATATAAAGGTAGCAAATAACGTTCCAGCAGTGGCAGTCATGGCAACTAATATTGAATATAAGTCACTAAAGTTATCTCAAATAGAGAGTTCAGAAGATGTTTTGGAGTTGCTGAATGATAATGCTGAGTTGACATGGATTGTAAAAGATAAAGTTAAAGATACAATTTTAGATGTTGATAATAACTATTCTTCGTTTGAAATTTCTGATGATGGAAAATATATTATATATAACGGGAAAAAGGGGGTATATTTACAATCGAATAAAGATGAGAGAATGTTATTGCCTGAAAATGCTAGAGGTTCTTGGATAGCATTGATGGATTCGGGAGCTGTTTTATTTTTATATGGAAGATTTTTAAGGCAATATTTAGATGGAAATATCACGGATGTTTGTGATGGAGAAGTTTGGCAATGGGAAAGCATGAAGTCTGGGGATATTTTAATTATTGAGAACTCTGATGGAAATGGAATATTAGAAAGATATGATGGGGAAAACAAGGAGTATATAGATAAAAATATAAGAGGAATAGTAAGTTTGAAAAGAAACAAAGTTGAAGATTTTAGTTTATATCTTATAGATAAGATTTGTGAACATCATCGCATGATTGATGATATGTATTAAAAACAAAACATAATTAGAGCACTGTAGGATGAGAAAGATAGTAGAGATAATGGAAAAAAATCAAATAATATATACAAAGATTTTTTTACATGAGCGCGCTTACAATGAACTAATACTGTCCGAGATGGAGAAGATAAAAGAGGAAGAGAACGAATGTATTGTCCGAAATGTGGAAGTGAAATAAAAGATGGAAGTACATTTTGCTCAAAGTGTGGAGCAAAAATGTCTGTTCGCGAAAAGAACGTTAAGGAAACTTTAGGCGGAATGGATGTTATGAAATCATTAGAGTTTCCTAAAATGGGTAATCTTGTAGTTTCAAAAAAGATTTCAGGTGTGATAGCCTGTGTTGTGGTCATTCTGGGGCTGATATTTTTTAGTCGGTTATTGAAACCGGTATTTGCACCGATTGATTCCACTGCGGTAATGGAAGCGTATTTGGAAGACAGTACCAGATATCAGAACAATCAAGGCTTGTATCAAGAATGTTTGGCATATGAGATCGATGATTTGACAAGCCAGATTACGAGTCAGCTTGATTCAATGCTTTCACGATTTGGAATCTCTTTAAGATCTTCAGAAGCAGAGAAAAAGATTAATTATTTGAGGGAAGATATAACCGAATATTTTTCACAAGATACGGAGAATCAAAAGTCCTTAGTCCGAGCAATAACAGAGTATTCCGATTTTCGGATTGTGAATCAGGTGAGAAAAGGAAAGAAAATCAAAGCGGATGTCACGGTTGAACATTTGGATCTTAATGCAGTGAATCGCAATATAGTAGAAGACAGTATGAGTATACGCAATATTGCAAAGCTAGTTACTGCTGGAAGTGAAGTATCAAAACTTATAGATATTGGTACGGGAGATGTGTCCTTTGTTTTGAAGAAATTTGTTGAAAAGGCAGAGACAACAGATGAAAGAGAAAGTTATACAGGAACCGTAGAGTTTATCTATAATAAAAAGAAAAAGTGTTGGGAAGTTGACTATGTAGATAGACAGCTTATAAGAGCTTATTTCGGTATCGAATAGGAGAAAACATCATGGGATTTTTAGATTCGTTTCAAGGAAATATACAGAAGATAGGAACAAATGTGTCTACGGCAAAATTTGACAGTCAGATTTTGGAGACAGATAACAAAATTAAAGAGCTTTTAATATCGATTGGGCGGACTTATCTTGAAGCACATAGGGAAGATTGTGAACAGGAATATAAGGAAGCTATTTGTTCTATAAAAAAGTTAGAAGAAGAACGAGAAACTCTGGAGCGTAATAAACTGGCAGCGCAGGGACTTCGGAAGTGTGAATATTGCCACCAGATTATTACGTTAGACAGTGCTTTTTGCAATAAGTGCGGGTCTAAACTGGAACAGATTGTATTATCCAGTGCTGGCGGAAAATTCTGTCCTTCCTGTGGAGCATCATTGGAAGAGGGAGATGTGTTTTGCACATCTTGTGGGGCAAAGGTAAATTAGATTACATAACAATATGAATATGAAAAGGTAAAGGGAATTAAGAAATGTTTTGCGGAAAATGTGGAAAGCAGATTGATGATAGAGCAAAATTTTGTCCTTACTGTGGTACAGGAACTGGGATTGAACCGACGAATAAAAGAAGCGATCAGCCAAAAGAAAATCATGCGGATCGATTAGGAAAAAAGGGAAAATCTTCAAAAATTCGAGCTGGTATTGTGGTAGCCGGTGTTGTGTGCGTATGTGTGGTTGTTGGTGGAGTATTATTTTTTAAGAAGGAATATGATTTAGAGAAAAATGGAAAAGAGACAACTCTTTTAGAAGAAAGTAAAGTGGAAGAGAGTTTGGTAGCAGATAATTCGATGGAGGAGAGTGAGGATACAGAAGAAACAACAATAGAAGAAACAGGTGCTGAAAGTGAAAGTGCAGAAGAAACTGAGGTAGTAAATACTGAGACAGAAAGCATGGAAGAAACGGATGCGGATACAGATGAAAGCAAGCCTGTTTTTGGATCATTGACAGACGATTATATTCTTCCAGAATGTGCGACCAAGTATTATAATGGAGAAGATCTTAGGAGTATGTCAGCTGACCAGGTTTATATTGCTCGGAATGAGATATATGCAAGACATGGACGAATATTTAAGAATGAAAAATTAAATGAATATTTTCAGTCTAAGTCCTGGTATACGCCGTTATATACACCGGAAGAGTTTGATAAAATGGGAGACAGTGTTTTCAATGAGTATGAGATTGCTAACAGAAATACTCTGTTGGAATTGGAAAAGGTAATAGAACAATAATAAATAGTTAAAAGATGGGATTTTATATCGAAGATTAAATAGTGAAAAGATATGGCTGGATTTTGTATAGGAAAATAATTCAAATACAGAATTCAGCCATATTGTTGTTTTGGGATGTGAGACAGCCCGTATTATGATGTGGAATAATTAAGCCTTTGATGAAAATTGATAATGCTTTAGCACTCCAAATCTCCGCAGAGTCGATCCGTCACGATGTCTTTGCAACGTTCTCTGTGGGCGACGTGGAGCGGGTGGTTTTGGAAGGCTTTTAAGGCGGACTCGTCTGCAAGCTCGGAGTAGAAGACGAGATCATAGTCTCCGCCGGCGGTGTTTATGCCGATCTCTGCGCGCAGAAGTCCGTCAATGTGTCCATCCATTGTTGCAACAGAGTTTTGAAGAAAGGCGAGAGCCTCTGCCTCGCGGTGTTCAGCTTTTACCTGATCGGTAAATTTCCAAAATAAGATATGACGAATCATAGGTTTATCCTCCTGATAAGATAGTTTGCATTTGACTTAATATGCTTAATATGGAGCGCAGGTTTGAAAGTTTGTCGCTCAAGTGGGAGAAACTTAAAGGTGTGATTAGTATTTCTGAATTTATTATACTACGAAAAAACGGGAGAAGTCAGCAAAATTATTGAGATTTCTATATAAATGAAAGCGTTTACAATTTTGACACAAATCAGACAATCATATCCCCTAAAAACAAAGGAAAAATTTTTATGAAAGTATTTACAATTTGGTATTCCCAAATTGAAAAAAGTGTGGTAGAATAGGGCTCAGAAATGAAAAACGTACACAGACGTCAGCGGATGGGACGTTACAGTTCACAGGTAAGAATTTTCTGAATGGAAAATTCTGAATGATACAGTAACAATGAGACGCGGTCAATAGAAAGGAGAAAAATAGCGATGGCACTTCTGAATTATGATGTATTAAAGAAATCCGGTTACGATGGCTACATTCTGGAGGATGCTCCGGTAAAGGTTATGCAGTTTGGTGAGGGAAACTTCCTTCGTGCATTCGTAGATTACTGGTTCGATCTTGCAAATGAGAAGGCTGGATGGAACGGAAAGTGTTGTCTGGTACAGCCGATTGCTCCGGGTCTGGCAAAGATGATCAACGAGCAGGAGGGTCTGTACACCCTGTATCTGCGCGGAAGCGAGAACGGTAAGAAGGTAGATGACAAGCGCGTGATTTCCAGCGTTGCAAACTGCCTGAATCCGTATGAGAAGGCTGATTACGAGAAGATGATGGAAGTTGCAGCAAGCGACGATCTTGAGATCATCGTTTCCAACACCACCGAGGCTGGTATCCAGTATGATCCGTCTTGCCAGAAGGATGACTGCCCGCCGTCCAGCTTCCCGGCAAAGCTGACCCAGGTTCTGTATCATCGTTATCAGGCAGGCAAGCCGGGCATCATCATGCTGGCATGTGAGCTGATCGACAACAACGGTAAAGAGCTGTTAAAGTGCGTAAACCAGTACATTGAGCAGTGGGGTCTTGAGGATGCATTCAAGAAGTATGTAAACGAGGATTGCACCTTCTGTGGTTCTCTGGTAGACCGTATCGTTCCGGGTCGTATTCGTGACCAGGAGGAAGTAAAGGCACTGGATGAGAAGAACGGCTACGAAGATCCGCTGACCGATGTTGGTGAGGTATTCGGTGTTTGGGTAATCGAGGGCGATGAGAAGCTCAACGATGTACTTCCGTTCAAGAAGGCTGGTCTTCTGGACAAGGTATTCGTTACCCCGGATATGAGCCCGTACAAGAAGAGAAAAGTTCGTATCTTAAACGGTGCACACACCGGATTTGTTCTGGGTGCTTACCTGGCAGGCGAGAACATCGTTCGTGACTGCATGCATGACGAGACCATCAAGGGCTTCATGAACAAGATGCTGTATGATGAGGTTATCCCGACCCTTCCGCTGGACAAGGATGATCTGAAGAAGTTCGCAGCAGCAGTTGAGGATCGTTTCAACAACCCGTTCGTAAACCACGAGCTGATGAGCATTTCCCTGAACTCCACCTCCAAGTGGAAAGCAAGAAACATGCCGTCCTTCCTGGGCTACATCGAGGAGAAGGGACAGCTTCCGGAGTGCCTGACTATGTCTCTGGCTGCTTACATTGCATTCTACAGCAATGATATTCAGGCTCTGACCGACGCTGGTCTGGTTTGCAAGCGTCCGGCAGGCAACGAGTACACCGTAAGCGATGACAGATGGGCTCTGGAGTTCTACTATGCACACAAGAACGACTCCGCAGAGGAGCTGGTACACGCTGTTCTGACCAACGAGCAGATGTGGGATCAGGATCTGACCAAGATCGCAGGTCTTGAGGAGAAGGTTGTTGCAGACCTGAAGATGATCCGCACCGAGGGTGCAAAGGCTGCATACGCAAGCTGTCTGTAAAAAGAAGTTTAAAAGTTAATAGATACCCATAAAAGGCTGGGACTGTGAAACCTTGGCATTTGAGTGATAAGAGCAGAATGCTTCTTATATACAAATGTACAACAGTCGCAGATTTGGGATGAGGGAGAGAAGACCATCAAGTTTTCTCTCCCTTTTTTGTTCCTGTACACGGGGAAATTACCTGAACGGAAAATTTCGTATCAATCAGAGCGGATGTCTCCTCCTCTATAAGTGGGGGATTACAAACTTTCGGCTCTATGTCAATAGTTGGGGTGGGATTCATGAGAATCCTACTCCATTCCTGACATCAGAGCCATTTTTATATACAGCTCTGATACATCCTGTTTTTGGGCATGCCAAATAAGCCTCCCTCATTTACCGACCAAT
>NZ_JBNMIQ010000016.1:0-67876 GCF_050873365.1 Brotaphodocola sp.
GTTATATATTTTAATACCTGTAAACTTGTATAATTAATTCCTATGGATCTGGCATAATCACTGTATGCCATTGTGATTGCCTGCCATTCTGTCACAAATGTATCAATCTGCTCCTTAATTGTGTCCATTATCATATTCTCCCCGTAAAGTCCGAATCTCGTACTATAATAGCATCAGATAATGGAACTGTCAAGAAGTTGCTTTACCAGTTCTTTTTTTCTTTGCTGCTGTCGTGCTGTGATTTGCGTTCTTCAACCATTTTTACAAACCATTCCACCATTGCCGGATCCTGATGTGAGAAAAATGCACCCGTGGCAGTATCCAGCTTTGAAGTGTAAAGATATTTCGTTACACCTTGCACCTATTATACTACCCTATATTTTACTTATCACACGAATCACTCAGTTATTGAATGGTTGAGGTTTCCAGAAGCACACCAGACTCATCAAACACAAACGTTGTTCCGTCGATCGTCTGCTCCCCAGTCAGCATTGCACCAGAAGACAGATCACAGTAATATCTCTTGCCGTTGTCATCGATCCATCCGGTCTTCATATATCCCTGTGCATCCAGATAGTACCAGACGTTCGTAGATGGGTCCTGCCACCAGCCATTTGACGGATAAATGCCATCAGAATTGCGATACCACCAGCCATTCGCATCCTGTTGCCAGCCTGCGCTCAGCACGACTCCTGTCTGGCTTGAGGTCGATGTGGTCTGACCAGTACTCTCATCGATCTTCGCTCCCGGACCGGAATGTTCGGTATCGATGTGTCCGCCATTCTTGATCAGCTCCGCGTAATCCTCGCTGATGTAGGTCACATCCGACTCAGCTGACCAGTATCCATTTGCGGTCGATCTTCCCTTGCCGAGCGCACGAACCTTAAACGTGTACTCCCCGGCGCTTGTCATCTTCTTTTCCAGATTCAGATACGTCTTCTTCGTCTTCGCCTCACCGACCTTGCTCTCGTTGCGGTAGAGATAAATCTCATACTGGGTGGCATCCTCAACCTCATCCCAGCGCGCCACCGTGATGTTCGTATCATCCCAGTACGCATCGCTGACCTTGTCGAGACGCGTTGCTGCAAATACGCTCACACCCATCGCCACGGACAAGACTCCCACAGCGACTGCCATCACCAATCGTTTTCCCAGAGCTTTCATTTTGATCATCACAAATTCCTCCTCCAGCTTCGATCCAGTTTTATTCAAATTCTATCATTCTACTTTTTACTTTTGTATTTCTTTCATCATACCACAAAATTACAAAGTATTTGTGATGAAAATCTTTCATCTTTCTGACATTTTATTCCTGCGCGGAGACTTGGGGTGTGACTTTAGTCAACCCTGCTGACATCTTCCTATCAAAATCACTGTTCTTCTCCGTTTCACTGCGGTCGGTGCAGCAGAAAACCATCTCCCAGACGCTGCAAGCTCTACTTGTGGTACGGTTTACTTGTGATACGGTTCTCCCGCCATGATCTTAAATCCGCGATACACCTGCTCTAAGAGCACCACACGCATCAGCTGGTGCGGAAATGTCATCGGCGAGAAGCTCAGCTTGTAATCTGCGCGGTCGAGCACCTCTTTCGAGAGACCGAGCGAGCCACCGATGATCATCACAATCTGGCTCTGACCCTGATTTCCAAGACGCTCGAGTTCTGCCGAGAGCTGTTCAGAGCTGAGCATTTTTCCGTTGATCGCAAGTGCAATCACATAGGCACCGTCCTTGACGTGTGCCAGAATCCGCTCCCCCTCCTTCTTCTTGATCTGCTCATTTTGCAGATCACTCGCCTTATCCGGTGTCTTCTCATCTGCGACCTGAACAATCTCAAGTTTGCAGTAACGACTCAGTCGTTTCTGGTATTCTGCAATCGCATCCGAGAAGAATTTTTCCTTGATTTTTCCAACTGCAATTACTGTAATCTTCATCTCTTTTTCCGTCTGCGGTTGGAACGCACCAACCGCACCTTTCGTCCCTCTTCCGTTCTCTCAACTCCGTAAACGATCTCCAAAAATCGCCCTGCCTCCTCCCACGCCTCACGGCTTTCCGGGATCAGGCGAAGCGCCATCTGGAATACATGAAACATTCCGTCATAGACAGAGATCCGAAGCTTTCTGTGTGCCTCCCTGAGTTTCTGGGCGACTGTCAGCGAATCACTCAGCAGAACTTCCTCGCTTCCGACCTGAATCAGCGTCGGCGGAAAGTCCGCAAAATCTCCAAACATCGGGGAGAGATACGGATCTCGCGGATCAGCATCCCCGATGTAACTGCTGTCGTGCAACATGTTGTCGGTCGTTCCGCCAAACTGCGGATCTCTGTGGAAATTCGTCTCATGGCTCTCCCCACTGCAAGTCAAATCTGCCCACGGCGACATCACGAGAACACCGGCAGGCAAGGAAAGTGCATGATCGCGCAGATACATCACAAGCGCGAGCGCAAGTCCTCCGCCCGCGGAATCCCCGGCAATTACAATGTCTCTCGCTCGGTAATTCTTCTCCTTCATCAACCACTGGTACGCCGTCACGGCATCCTCAAGCGCACAGGGAAACGGATGCTTCGGAGCAACGCGGTAATCGATCGTCAACACATCTGCTCCCATGCTCCGCTGGGAATACTGCACGGCAAAATCGCGATAAATATTTTTCATCGGTCCGATGTAACCGCCCCCGTGAAGCTGGAGCACGACGCGACCGGTGCAGATTCCCGTCGGGCGCAGATATTCCATCTGGAAATTTTCCATCTCCACGATCTCATACTCGTACTCCGGCGGGCAGATCCACGCCGGCTCTACGGGATTCATCCGATACTCACCGGTCTGAAACTTGTGTCCCATTGCGGAATCCATCATATTTTTCATCATATCCCGCACCAGTTTCCCGCGCAGGCTCACTCGTTCTTCTCTCATGCTGTCTCTGTCTCTCTTCTCTGCTCTCTCAAATCCTGCCGAAACGTTTAATCAAAATGTTTAAACATCCACATTTTTTCTAAACATGGAATCTACGGCGAAGCTCTTCCTTCCAGTTTTCTTTTCCTCTGAGATAATCCCAAAGCCCCTTTGCGACATGCTCCCCGGTATGTCCGACTTTCTTTGCCATCCGCGTTGCGCGCTTCTCTCCGCCCTTCTGGATCACCCAGACTCGGCGAATTCGCGGATAATTGTCCCGCTTTCTCGCCCCGCTGAGTTCATTTCCCTCAAGGCGCACAGAGATTCCATCCTCCTTCATTTTCCGGAAGAAACGCTTCTGAATCCGGCTGTCCGCAAACACCGAGGTGAACGTCACCGTCATCTCATCCCCGTATGCACAGACACTGCACTTACACGGCTGTTTTCTTGAAACTCCGATCATAACCTGAAAACGCTCCACATCATCGGCGAACTCGGAAAACTCAAGGTCCATCCGAATCGGTCCGATGTTCGAGAGCGTCATCGTGTACGCCCGATCCTTGAGACTGAAAATAAATCCAAGCGCAAGGCGTTTGATCACAAGCGGAATGATCCGCAGATACCATTTCTTCTCGTTTGAGACATTATAAGAAATGCTCTCCTCAAGACGCTCTTTCGTGATCTTCCGATCCATCTGACGGCTGATCTTCTGAACAAGTTCATCAAACGTCATCTCGGGATCGCGAAACAGCCAGCCGATACTGCTGACCGCAAAAAAGTTCGCCATCGTATCTGATTGAAAAAATGCCCTCAAATTGATCGGAATATTCAAAACCACCGGTCTTCGATCTGCTTTTCCCTCAAGGTACTCCTGCCAGATTGACCAGATCAGAGCGGACGCAAGATACTTCGTCACCGTCACGCCATGCTTCTTTGCCACCGCCTTGACCTCTGCAACCTTCAGATAACCGTGGAGCACCTGACCACTTCCGAGCGGAAGAAAATGTCCCTCCATCCGAAATGCCGGCTTCGAGCTGTAACTTCGATGCTCCATCTCACGGTAATTTTCCAGATAGCTGTCCACAGTCTCAAAAATCTGCTCATCCGGCTTTTCCTCATCCTCCGGCATCCAGACTCCCGGCTCCTCCTTGACAAGCTCGAGATAGCGCGCCACCAGACTTCTCAAGAATCTCGCACATCCGAGTCCATCCGTCAGCGCATGAAAGACCTCCAGATTGATTCTGCATTTAAAATACGTCACGCGAAACAGAAAGCGCTGACTCCCATGCGGATCTAAATAGCGACACGGGTATGTGCTCTCGCGCTGTACCTGCGGAATCCGGTCATTCTCCTCAAAATAATACCAGAAAAGTCCCCGGCGCAGTTTGACGCGAAACTCCCGAATATGAGGAAGAATATCCTCCAACGCCTTTTGAAGAAGCTCTGGCTGAACCTCCTCCTTCAAGACTGCGGAAATGCGAAACACCTGGCTCATTCCCTCGTTCGCAATCACCGGAAAAATCTTCGCGGTATTATCTAATCTTCTCCATCTATGCCCTTTCTCTGCCATCTCAGGAGTCCCTTCTTTCTCAGATTTATAAACACAGAGTGGATTCCCCCTCTGTGTTTCTCACACCCTATTATTCTACGTTTGTCCTATGCCCATGTCAGATTTTCGTTCGATGGGAAAATTGGTTACTGTTCAGAGGTAGGCACTTTTGGAAACGAAAGTGCCGTAAGATAACGCGGTGGTAGCGGGAATTTGCCGTATTTAAATGCGAAGCCACGGCAAATTCCGTTACTGGGCACGTGCGCGTGAACAGTAACGAAAATGGGGAGGCTAGGCGCGGAAATAGTATCCCACGCCCCATTTTGTGTGCACATATCTCGGATCGCTCGGGCTCGGCTCGATCTTCTCTCTCAGACGGCGCACATGAACATCCACGGTTCTCACATCGCCCGACTCGGACGCCTTGTTTCCCCACACAAGAGCAAGCAGGTTCTCTCTGCTGTACACCTTGTTCGGATTGCACACGAGAAGTTCGAGGAGGTCAAACTCCTTCGCAGTCAGATTGATCTCCTTCTCCCCGATAAAGACTCTGCGTCCCTCCCGGTCGAGTTTCAGATCGCCGGCACTGATCATCTTATTCTCCGGCTCGCTTGCCACTCGCGTCTTCTTCGCATTTCGGCGCATGATCGCCTTGATGCGCGCCTTCACCTCGAGAATGTTGAACGGCTTTGTGATATAATCATCCGCGCCATACTCTAAGCCGAGGATCTTATCCATGTCTCCGCCCTTGGCAGTCAGCATGATGATCGGCATCTCCGAGAACTCCCGAATCGCCTGACACACCTCAAATCCATCAAACTTTGGAAGCATCACATCGAGCAGAACCACATCGTATTCGGTCTGCTTTGCCAGATTGATCGCCTCTTCCCCATCGTAAGCACAATCCACTTCCCAGCCCTCATGCTCCAGACTGAAACGGATTCCTTTCACAATCAGTTTTTCATCATCCACTACCAAGATCTTTGCCATAATAATTTCCTCTACTCTTGCTCTTCATTCACTTTCTAAATCTCTAAATCAACAAATCAACGATTCCGATCATTCATTTCCTATCGTTTCTTTCGATGATCGAATCTCTGTCTATTTCTCAAAATTCCAGTCGACGGAAACGCAGTGTATTCCTCAGACGGTGATCTGATCTCTGATCTTTTCAAAGGTTGTCTCCTTGATGCCGGAGACTTTCTTGATCTCCTCAATCTTCTGGAATCCGCCGTGTTTCTCGCGGTAACGGATGATATCCTCCGCCCGCGCCGAGCCGATCCCTTTGAGCGTCATCAGTTCTTCCTTTGATGCGGTGTTGAGATTGACCTTTGCTGAAGTTGACGCCGAGCCTGATCCCGTCTTTCCGACACCGACAGCACTTCCGGCGTTTCCAGCATTTGCTCCCCCTCCATCACCGGAGCCGTAGGAAATAAGCCCCTCCGGTGGGATCTGTCTGGACTGCACCTGTTCCCTGCTCGGGACAAAAATCTTCATCCCGTCGCAGATCTCATCTGCCAGATTCAGATACTCCCGCACTGCCTCATCGGTAAAACCGCCCGCCTGCTCGACCGCCTCGAAGATCCGCTGTCCCTCCTCCATGCAGTAGACTCCCGGACTTTCCACCTCGCCACACACATAGACAAAACACTCTGATTTTGCCTCTTCGATCGCAGTTTCTGATACCGTTTTCAATGCAGTTTCCGGTGCATCTCTCGACGCATTCTCATTCTCCCCGGTTGCAGTCGCAGTCGCATCTTTTGCCGGATTTTCTTCCCCGGCTTTCGTGAGCGTTTCGCTTTCCGCTTTCTGCTTCGCTTCCGTGAGGGATTCTCCTCCCCGGTTCTGCTCATTCTCCGCCGTCTCATCATCCGGCGAGTCCGTCGAGGACAACGCGATCTCCATCGACACCTCCGATGCCCCACAACTGAACAGACATCCTGCGACGAGCAGAAACACTGCCAGAACCACCCACTTTAAGATTCCAGATACTCCCATCGGTTTTGATTCTTTTTGATTCATAAAATTCTCTCCTTTTCCGAGAGAATTCCAGATTCAGCCTAGCTCTATTCTACCGAAAGAAATCAGGAATTACAAGCCGAAAATCCTAACGAAATTCTTGAGTTTCCCTTTAGAAAATTCCACCACCTTTGCACGAAGCGATTCCTTCCCCCCCTTTCAAATCAAAGAAACGAGCTCAAAGAAAAACTTTTCCATAAAACAAAAAGAGATAGAAAAACAGATCCGATCGCTCTTTTCTGTCTTTCCATCTCTTTTTCTCTTTTCTCTCTCATCTCATGGATTTTCAGGAATGAATTTCTTTCTGAATTTCTCTCTGAATCTCCCCATGATTTCCATAAACAATTTTACTGGAATAGGAGGGGAAATACCCACTCTGAGTTTTAGTTGATTCCAAACACACTCTCCGCGTAGTTGACCGAAGCCATTGCGTCCCGGCAGTACTGGTCTGCCCCCATCGTGTCTGCATACTCCTGAGTCAGGACAGCTCCACCGACCATGACTTTCGCCCACGGAGCAGAAACGCGAAGCTGGCGGATCGTCTCCTCCATGCTCGGAACCGTCGTCGTCATCAGCGCGCTGAGTCCAACAAGCATCACATGCTTCTCCACCGCCGTCTCCACGATCAGCTCCGGCGGAACATCCTTTCCGAGATCGAGGACATCGTAGCTGTAATTCTCGAGCAGTACCTTGACGATGTTCTTTCCGATGTCGTGAATATCGCCCTTTACGGTTGCAAGGATGATCGTTCCCTTCTTCTCCTGCTGTTGTCCGCTCTTTGCCATCTTGTCCTTGATAACCTCAAATGCGGTCTTTGCGGCCTCCGCACTCATCAGAAGCTGAGGCAGGAAAAGTGTTCCCTTCTCAAATCCCTTACCGACCACATCAAGCGCCGGAATCATGCATCCGTTGATGACATCGAGCGGATCTTTCGTCTCAAGAAGCTCCTTGACTGCCACGCCCGCCTGATCTCTGAGTCCGCGGATGATGCTGTTTCCGAGAACTTCCTCTAAATCGCCGGAACCACCGGCATTTCCAGATCCATCCGCTCCGCTCTTTGCCGTCTTGCCATCCGAGGAACGGACAACACTCTGACCGAGGCTGACTGCCGGCTGGTTGCCATAAATGCTGATGTACTCTCCGCACTGCGGGTCGAGATCCATCAGGGCCTTGAAGCTGTAATACGCGCGCATCATCGCCTCAGAATTCGGGTTGATGATCGCCGCAGAAAGTCCATTCTGCATTGCCATCGTGAAGAAGGCTGAGTTGATGATCTCTCTCTGCGGGAGACCGAATGAGATGTTTGAGACACCGAGCACCGTATAACCGTGAAGCTCATCGCGGACACGGCGCAGAGTCTCAAGCGTCGTGATTGCGCCCTGACTGTCGGAGCTGACGGTCAGACACAGCGCATCAATGATGATGTCCTCCGGCTCAATTCCGTACTCCGCAGCCGTCTTGTAGATCTTCTTTGCGACCTGAATTCGACCCTCCGCCGTCTCCGGGATTCCGCTCTCATCGAGCGCAAGGGCAACAACCACACCGCCGTACTTCTTCACAAGCGGGAAGATCGCATGCATCGACTCCTGCTTTCCGTTTACGGAGTTGATCAGCGCCTTTCCGTTGTAGACGCGAAGTGCCGCCTCCATCGCCTCGACATTTGTTGTATCCATCTGAAGCGGAAGCTCGACAATGCTCTGAAGCTCGCGAACCACCTCGACAAGCATCGCCTTCTCATCGATCTCCGGAAGACCGACATTGACATCGAGCACATGGGCACCGTGATCCTGCTGGGTCACACCCTCGCGCAAAATGTACTCGAGGTTGTGGTCGCGGAGCGCCTGCTTGAACTTCGACTTTCCGGTCGGGTTGATGCGCTCTCCGATCAGCACCGGGCTCTTTCCGATCTCAACTGCCTTGCAAAACGAGGAGATCACACTGCGGTGCTTTTTTACAACCGGAACCGGAGTCTTGTCCTTGCACAGCTCGACAACCCGGCGAATGTGTTCCGGGGTCGTTCCACAACAACCACCGACAACGCGCGCACCCATGTCGACGATCTCAGAGAGGGCGTCCGCAAACTGCTCCGCATTGATGTCATAGACGGTCTCGCCGTTCTCACTTCTCGGAAGACCGGCATTCGGATTGACGATGACCGGAACCGAGGTGACTGCGAGCATATCTTTTAAGATTTCCTTCATCTGGATCGGACCGAGTCCACAGTTCATACCGATTGCGTCAACGCCGAGTCCCTCGAGCATTGCGACGATCGAAGCCGGAGTTCCGCCTGTCAGCAGTTTTCCCTTCTCATCAAATGTCACCGTCACAAACACCGGGAGATCACAGTTCTCCTTTGCCGCAAGAACAGCCGCCTTCGTCTCATAGCTGTCGCTCATCGTCTCAATGATCACGAGATCCACGCCCTCACGCGCACCGATCCGAACGACCTGGCTGTAAAGCTCATACGCGTCCTCAAATGCGAGGTCGCCAAGCGGTTTGAGTAGTTTTCCGGTCGGTCCCATATCGAGGGCGACACAGGCATCTCTTCCGCTCAGTTCCACCGCTTTCTTTGCATTGCGAACAGCCGAAGTGATGACCGGATCAAGCTGATACTCCGTATTCTCATTGTATTTGAGTGCATCGACACCGAACGTGTTTGTCGTCATAATGTCTGCACCTGCATCCAGATAGGCGCGGTGAATCTTCACCAGCTCCTCCGGATGTGTGATGTTCCAGATTCCCGGAAGTTCTCCCGGTTTCAGTCCCGCTGCCTGAAGCAGGCTTCCCATTCCACCGTCAAAGAAGCAAACCCGCTTCTGTATCTCCTGTAAAATATCCATGCGCTCTGTTTTCCCTTCTCTCATTAAGTTCAAGTCGACACTCGCATCCCACATCCCGTTGATCTGCGACATGTTATCTGCGATATGCACAGTCCCGCTTCGCACAGACCTCACAGCCCTGTACGGTACAGTTTCTAGGCAGACGGCTCGCCCCGATCACCGCCGTCACGGATTTTGACGGCATCATCAGAAGCGTATCTGTCAGATTGATTCCGATTCGCTTTCCCATCTCAAGCGCCGGTGCGATCTCGCGCTGGCACTCAAGCGGAAAATCCCCGTATCCGGGGCTGAAACGCGGGCGAAGATACCAGCCCTTCGCCTCGTAAGAATTCTTTAATTCCTGATTTTTTTCGTCGCAAAACGTCTCAAGCATCGCGACTGACGCCGCCTGCATCACGACTGCCTTGCTCATCTGAATCATATTATAGCGGTGCAGAAGGACATCCACCTTGCTTCCAAGTGTCGCCGCAAACAGAATGACTCTCTCACAGTCCCTGAGATTTCGCTCCAGACTCTTGCTTCTCGTCTGTAAAAATCCCATATCCAGGACGTGATCCTGAATCGAGAGCGGATACTCCTTCCACATTGCCCGGGGAGACGCCATCTGCTCCAGCTCCCGCTCACATTCTTTGATCAATTCTTCTACATTTTCCGGAATCTCCTGTCCCCGATGCCCCAGATAGCGCAGGATCTCCCGCTCATTCCACTCCATTGTCTCTGATCCTATTTCAGGATCTCAGACAGACTCGCCTGAATCTGCCGTGCCACATCCGGCTTATTCATCGAATAGACATGAATGCCGTTAACATGGTTTGCAAGAAGGTCAATGATCTGCTCGGTCGCATACGCGATTCCTGCCTGCTTCATCGCAGACGGATTGTCACCAAAACGGTCCACAATCGCCTTGAAGCGGGTCGGCATATACGTTCCGGACATCGAGAGAATTCTCTTAATCTGAGCCGCATTTGTCACCGGCATGATGCCTGCGATCACCGGAACCGTGATTCCCTTCTCGCGGATGCGGTAGAGATAATTGTAGAGGATGTTGTTGTCAAAGAACATCTGGGTCGTCACAAAGTCACAACCTGCCTCAACTTTCTCCTTCAGATGCTGAATATCCTCGGACTTGTTTGCAGACTCGACATGACCTTCCGGATAGCAGGCCGCACCGATGCAGAAATCACCGGATTCCTTGATCTCGCGGATCAGCTGGGAAGCATACTGATAATCGTGCTCCACCTTTCCGTCCTTCGGAATATCTCCGCGGAGTGCAAGCACATTCTCAATTCCGTGCTCCTTGAGCTTTCCAAGGACGGAATGAACCTTCTCCCGCGTGGAAGAAACGCAGGTCAGATGAGCAAGCGGAGTCACACCATGTGCCTGAATTGCAGACGCAATGTCCACGGTGTAATCACTTGTTCCACCACCTGCACCGTAGGTAACGCTCATGAACGCCGGATTCAGCTCTGCAATCTCGAGTGCAGCCTTCTCCACAGAATCAAATTTATCTTCCGTCTTCGGCGGAAATACCTCAAATGACAGAGTTGGTTTGCCCTCTGCCAGAATATCTCTGATTTTCATGTTATTTTCTTTCCTCGTCTCTCTGTTCTGCTTCCCGATCCCACAAAGCCCCCACCCGTAAGATCAGGACCCAGAACTATTTTCCTCGACGCCTGCAAAGCGCATGTATATATTCCTTATGACTTGCCATCATTTCATTTCCCAGACCTTATTAAATCCAGATCTACCAGATCAAAAATGCCTGAACGATACTCCAGATTGCAAGAAACAGTCTCCAGACCACAATCAAAATCAGGAAGAGAGAAAAGGCTCCGATCGCGCTCCCCTTCCCCTCCTTCTTTGAGTTGTCTGTCCGGGTTCCAAATGTCTCCTCCCAGTCGTTTCCACCGCGGTAATTTCCACTGTTTCCACTCAGAGAAGAGCCATTTTTTGAGGATTTCTGGCTGTTTTTCTTGCCTGTCTGAGACAGAGTTTTCACTGTCGAGACAGTCATCGTCTTCTCTGTCTTTGTTTTACTATTCGTTTTACTATCCTTTTTGCCATCCTTTTTTCCGCCCTTCTTTGTCTTAGGACTGGCGGAATACTCCCCCTGCCTATGTACCGAATCCTGATAGGAATCATGGTCATGGTAACTGCAAGAGGTTTCATTCTGCGGATGGCGTTCATTCAGATAGTACGTCACATCCTGAATTCTTGGATGACGCACCCAGCTGTGACAGACCCGACAGTAATGTCTCCCTGTCATGACCTGATCACAGATCGGACAAACTCTCCGAATCATCGCTCCTCCTTTCCGAAGCGAAGAATCTCTGATAAATACCCGATGAATATTCATGAATGATCCGTCAAATATTCCTCAGAGATCCTCTCGATTCGTCAACGATCAGCCACAGAGCTCCACAATCGCCAGAGCAAAGATCTTCGCACTTGTCACAAGATCATAGATATTTGCGAACTCATCTGCTCCGTGCATGCGGTTGTCTACCCCCGGCATCGAAGCGCCGAAAGCGACACCGTTCTTTAAGTGATGAACGTAAGTACCGCCACCCATCGACTGGCAGGTTCCCTTCTCACCGGTATATGCCTCATAGGCCTTGAGCAGAGTCCGAACAAAATCGGAATCCTCGCTCACATAGTGCGGAGCGATCAGTGCCTTGTTGTGCAGGGTAAATCCATGCTCGCCAAGTCTCTTTCTGACAACTTCCAGCACGTTCTCATCGGTTCCGCAAACCGGGATTCTTCCATCGACCTCAGCGTCAATCGTCGTATCGGTCACAGTCAGCATATTGAGAGAGAGCGTGATGCGTCCGGAAATCTCATCCTGCATATCAACTCCGATTGTTGTTCCGTTCATATCGCCGTGCGGGAAGAGCTCTGCAATTCCCTTCAGGGAGTCAAGCTGAGCACTCTGTGCAAACGGCAGACGGCACAGCAGGTTCACAAGACCGGTCAGCGCATTGTTTCCATCTTCCGGAGTGGAAGCGTGAGCACCTGCACCGACAGCGGTGATCTCTGCCTCATCTCCGTTCCAGTCATTCTCAAACTTCACGCCGATTGCCTGAGTCGTCTCTGCCTCTGCGCTCTCAAGAACAGATTTCTCGATTCCCTTTACAACAGCTTTTGCCTTGCCCGGAACAACGTTGATCTTCGTTCCGGCATTGATCTTCACGATCTTCGGCAGGGCCTCGGATGCCTCAAATTCCTTCGTGAAATGACCCGGGAAACGTCCTTTCTCGACATTTACAAGCGGGTAGGAGGCATCCGGAGAGAATGTCATCGGTGCTTCCTCCTCCGTGCTGTAATAGTGCTTGATGTCGGAGCTTCCGCACTCCTCATCCGTGCCGAGAATCAGGCGGACATTCTTCTTTAACGGGATTCCGAGTTCCTTGACTGCACGCATTGCGTAGAGAGCTGCGACTGCCGGTCCCTTGTCGTCTGCGGTTCCGCGTCCGTACAGGCGTCCGTCCTTCTCGATCGGATCAAACGGCTGAGTTACGGTCCAGCCCTCGCCTGCCGGAACAACATCCAGATGCGCCAGAATGTCGAGGTGTCTCGGCAGTTCCTCGCTCATATCCACACAGCCAACATAACCATCATAATCGAGGGTCTCAAATCCGTATCCCTCTGCCATGTCCAGAGCCGTGTCAAGGCACTCTGCCGGTCCCGGTCCGAACGGCATATCCTCCTCAGCCGGCATCTTCTCGCTGTTGATTCGGCAGAGTTCAAAGATATCCTCAATCATCTCCTGTTTGTGTGCTTCAATATATTTGTCAATTTTGTCCTTGTACATGATGTCGCTCACTTTCTGCAAATTTCTTTGCACGCTTCTCTTCTTCTCTTTTCTGATTCCTGTTTCTAAGTTTCTATTTCTAATTTTTCTAATTTCTATTTCTAATTCTAATTCCTGTTTTTCTTACTGCTCAGATTCTTTATTTCATCATCTCAGACAGGGTCTGGTTGACGAGCTTGCCATCTGCCTTGCCCTTTACCTTCGGCATCAGAACCTTCATGATCTTGCCTTTGTCTGCACCGGTAGGCTTCTCAATGCCAAGCTCTGCGAGAACGCCCTTGATGACCTCTGCGATCTGCTCTGCGCTCATATCCTCCGGAGCGAACTCCTTGTAAACGGTCATTCTTGCCAGAGCCTCTTCCTTGATGTCTGTGCGGTCTGCCGGAGCAAGATCGTAAGTCTCCTGAGTCTGACGGATCTCTTTCTTCACGATCGCATTCTCTTCCTCTTCGGTAAGCGGTTCACGCTTGTCGATCTCCGCGTTCTTCAATGCGGACAGAAGCATGGAAAGGGAATCCTTTCTCGCCTTATCTTTTGCCTTCATTGCCTCTACCATTGCTTTTCTTACTACATCAATCTTGCTCATGACACATTCTCCTCTCTTCTCTTATATTTATTTGTATTTGTTGTTTATCTATTTATTGTTTTGTTAAGCGGGTTATTAGTCCCGTCCGAACTCACTGAGTTTCAGACCCGGATTTCTCTCCTCAACCATGCCGACACTCCAGCTGTTGACGAACAGCAGAAGCGGGTTGTCCTTGAGATCCTTGATGCGCTTCATGTCGGAAGTACCCTGAATGCGGGCAACATCGATCTCTTCCTTGTTCTCAATCCAGCGGATGTACTCGTAAGGCAGTTTCTCGAGCTTAACCTCTACGTTGTACTCATTTTCCAGACGATAGGTCAGGACCTCAAACTGAAGCTCTCCGACTACGCCGACGATGATCTCCTCCATACCGGTGTTGAACTCCTGGAAGATCTGGATCGCACCTTCCTGTGCAATCTGGGAAACACCCTTCAAGAACTGCTTACGCTTCATCGTGTCGATCTGGCGCACACGAGCGAAATGCTCCGGTGCGAATGTCGGGATGCCCTCAAACTGGAACTTCTCATTCGACAGGCAGAGCGTATCACCGATTGAGAAAATACCCGGATCGAAGACACCGATGATATCTCCGGCATAAGCCTCATCGACAATCTTTCTGTCCTGAGCCATCATCTGCTGTGGCTGAGTCAGTCTCAGCTTCTTTCCGCCCTGAACGTGGTTGACTTCCATTCCAGCCTCAAACTTGCCGGATACGATTCTCATGAATGCGATACGGTCGCGGTGTGCCTTATTCATGTTTGCCTGAATCTTGAAGACGAACGCGGAGAACTTCTCCTCAAACGGATCAATGATTCCGGTTGTTGTTCTTCTCGGAAGCGGGGACGTCGTCATCTTGAGGAAGTGCTTTAAGAATGTCTCCACACCGAAGTTTGTCAGCGCCGATCCGAAGAAGACCGGGGAGAGGTTTCCACGGCTGACACGATCCATATCGAACTCATCTGCCGCTCCGTCGAGAAGCTCGATCTCGTCGAGAAGTTGCTGGTGATAGTCTGCTCCGATCACAGAATCCACATCTGCGCCCTCGACATCAAACGTCTGGGTTGCAACCTCCTTCTGTCCACCCATCGCTGCGGTGAACGTCGTGATCGTCTTGTCGTGACGGTCGTACACACCCTTGAAGTTCTTTCCACAGCCGATCGGCCAGTTGATCGGGCAGGTACGGATTCCGAGCACGTTCTCGATCTCGTCCATCAGCTCAAACGGATCTCTCGCCTCACGGTCCATCTTGTTGATGAAGGTGAAGATCGGGATCTTTCTCATCACACAGACCTTGAACAGCTTGATCGTCTGCGCCTCGACACCCTTTGATCCGTCGATGACCATCACGGCACTGTCCGCTGCCATCAGGGTACGATAAGTATCCTCCGAGAAGTCCTGATGTCCCGGGGTATCCAGAATGTTGATGCAATATCCGTCGTACTCAAACTGCATAACGGAGGAGGTAACGGAAATTCCTCTCTCCTTCTCGATCTCCATCCAGTCCGAAACTGCATGCTTTGCAGCCTTTCTTCCCTTTACGGTACCAGCCAGATTGATTGCTCCTCCGTAGAGCAGGAACTTCTCGGTCAAGGTCGTCTTACCTGCATCCGGGTGGGAAATAATCGCAAAGGTTCTTCGTTTCTTAATTTCTTCTGCTATATTTGACAAGCGTCTTTCCTCCAATTACTCTTTTACTTACTCTTTTACTCTCTTCGTATGATTGTTTTGAATCGTTTCGTGTTGCTATTCTTGTTGCTATTTTTATTGCTCTTCTTATTGTTATTTTGTCTCAACCTTTAATTTTATCAGAGAAATTCCGTTTTGACAACCAAAAAGAATGTGCCCCGACACGCAAAAAAACTATTTCCGGAAAATCCGGTCGAGAAGCACATGGGCGACCTGATCCTTCGACATCTTTTCGAGTTCTTCCGCTCCGTCCTTTGTGATCAGCGTCACAACATTCGTGTCCGTTCCAAATCCGGCTCCGGCAGTCTTCAAATTGTTTGCGACAATCATGTCGACATGCTTCTTCTCGAGTTTTGCCTTTGAGTTTTCAAGCATATTCTGGGTCTCCATCGAGAATCCGCACAAGAACTGTCCCTCTCTGCGATGGTTGCCAAGCCATGAGAGGATGTCATCGGTTCGCTCAAGCGCAATGCTCATATCCCCGTCGCTCTTCTTCGTCTTCTCTGTTCCGACAACCGCCGGACGGTAATCGGCAACCGCTGCCGACTTGATGATTGCATCCTGTTCAGCGCTTCGAGACGTCACCGCCTCAAACATATCCCGAGCACTCACAACCGGGACGAGTGTTACACCAAGCGGAACTTTCTGGTTCACCGGACCGGAAACAAGCGTCACTTCGGCGCCTCTTCGCGCACCTGCGCGCGCAATCGCATATCCCATCTTTCCGGTCGAGTGGTTCGTGATGTAGCGAACCGGATCGATCGCCTCCTGTGTCGGACCTGCGGTCACAAGAATCTTCTTTCCGGCAAGATCTTTCGGGAACGCGATCTCCTGAAGAATATACTGAAACAGAGTCTCCGGCTCCGGCATCTTTCCGGCTCCGGTGTCCCCGCAGGCGAGGTATCCGCTCGCCGGCTCAATCACATGCATTCCGTATTTTCGGCAAATCTCAAGATTGTCCTGCGTGATCGGGTTCTCGTACATCTGCGTGTTCATCGCCGGGACGATGTACTTCGGCTTCTTGCAGGCAAGAAACGTCGTCGTCAGCATATCATCCGCAAGACCGTGCGCCACCTTTGCGATCACGTTCGCCGTCGCCGGAGCGATCATGAAGATATCCGCCTGTTTTGCGAGCGAGACATGCTCCACCTGAAACTCAAAATTCCGGTCAAACGTATCGACCAGACATTTCGTTCCGGTCAGCGATTCAAATGTCACCGGTGTAATAAAATTCGTCGCATTCTCCGTCATAATGACACGCACGTTTGCATGCTGTTTCTTCAACATGCTGACAAGACTGGCGATCTTGTAGGCGGCGATTCCGCCCGTCACGCCAATTACCACAGTCTTTCCCTGAAGCATGATTTTCCTCCCTGCCGATTCTCGATCGACTTTTCTATCGATTTTTCTATCACTTTTCACAGCGATAACGTTCTTCGGTATTTCTCATAATTTTTCATAAAACAAACTAATTTTGACCAATTTGGTAATCATTGTACCATATTTTTTTCTTCATTGAAAGGGATTCCATTTGAGTTTCCTTCCATTATGTGTTAAGGTGTTACTGTACAGAGGTAGGCACTTTTGGAACCGAAAGTGCCGTAAGATAACGTGGTGGTAGCGGGAATTTGCCGTATTTAAATGCGAAGCCACGGCAAATTCCGTTACTGGGCACGTGCGCGTGAACAGTAACGTTAAGGTGTTACTGTACATGACCGGATACCAGTACAACGGGATACCATCATGACAGAATACTATCGTGGAAACAGACAGAACAGATACGAATTCAATTTTAAAGGAGTTTTTATATGATATTAGCAATCGATATGGGTAATACAAACATCGTCATCGGCTGTATCGACGACAAACAGACCTATTTTGTGGAGCGCGTGACGACAAGCCACGACAAGACGGGCACCGAGTATGCGATCAACATCAAAAACATTCTCGAGATTCATCACATCGAGCCGTCACAGATCGAGGGAGCAATCCTCTCCTCCGTTGTCCCGCCTTTAAACGCCGTGATCTCCTCCGCTGTGAAAAAGATCCTCGGCTATCACCCGATGCTCGTCGGTGCAGGCATCAAGACCGGAATGAACATCCTGATGGACAACCCGAAAACCGTCGGCAGTGATATGATCGTCGACGCAGTTGCCGCCATCCACGACTATCCGTGCCCGATCATCGTCATCGACATGGGAACGGCGACGACACTCTCCGTTGTCGATCAGTCCGGCAACTACATCGGCGGTGTGATCCTCCCGGGTCTTCGCGTCTCCCTCGACTCCCTGAGCAGTAAGACTGCCCAGCTCCCGTCGATCAGCCTTGACATTCCAAAAAGTGTCATTGGCAAGAACACGATCGACTGCATGAGAAGCGGAATCATGTACGGCAATGCCGGCATGATCGACGGAATCATCGACCGCATGCAGGAAGAGCTCGGAACGACTCCTTCCATCGTTGCAACCGGCGGTCTCTCCCGCTTCGTTGTTCCACTCTGCCGTCACAAGATCGTCTACGACGATGCCCTTCTCTTAAAGGGACTTCTGATTCTCTACGAGAAGAACAACACTGCAAAAGAGAACGCATAAACATTTACGTTTAAACGTATACACGCACAAACACAGAAACTCAAGAACTCAAAAACCATCTAAAAAGAGGCTGATCTCCGGCAAACTCCTATCTCTTGCCGGGGACCAGCCCCTCTTTGATTCCTTTTCTTTTTGAACAACTCGAAATCGCAATCTCGATTTTCATTTCCAATTTCCATACCGTTTCATACCGCTTCGCAGTCCAACACCGCTTTTATCCCACTTTCATAACACCTTAATACAGCGAATGTATCCAGAGTGCCAGCAAGATTCCAAGCACTGCGCCAGCGAGAACCTGAAGCGGGGTATGTCCGACAAACTCTTTGAGTCTTTTCTGAATATGCTCATTGTCGAGCTTGAAGAAATCCTGCTCCATGATCAGATTCAGAAGTTTCGCCTGTTTTCCGGTCTCCTGCCGAACTCCGATTGCGTCATACATCACAACCGCCGACAATACAAAGGAGATCGCAAACTCAAACGAGCTCACCCCGTAGCACAGTCCCGCGGACGTTGTCAGTCCACAGACTGTCGCGGAGTGGGAACTCGGCATTCCGCCCGATCCCACAAGTCTCTCCGGTGTAAAACTCTTGTTGATTGAAAAATCAATGATCGTCTTGAGCACCTGCGCGACTACCCAACCGGTCAGCGCGCTGACGAGTACCTCATTGCTACACAAACTTTCCCAGAATGTCATGTTTTTCTACTCCCATCCGGATGCCGTTATCGTTCGTTTTCTTCGCTGACTCTCTACCAATTTGCTAATCGGTTCTGTTCTTATCCTGCAACGTGCAGAACGTGAGCCAGCCGGCAAACCCACTGGTTCTCTCTGATTCCGTCCCCGACTTCCGCAAGACTGCACGCCTTGTCCGCAAGACAGAGTGCCATGCCTTCCTTCGTCGCCGGTGGAATCGGAGTCAACGGCCACATGTGGCGGAGAATCATATTTTTCTGATCCTCCGTCACCTCAAAATACTTTTCTGCATTGTTCATCGCAGTTCTCGGATGGGTGAAACCGTGAAAGCGCTCTCCGGTCATCTTTCCGTGAGTATGCCAGTCATAGAGAAACAGATCGTGAAGGAGACCGGCTCTCGCCGACTCCCGGCTGTTCCATCCCATCCGCTTGCATATGCGGTAAGTCAGATACGACACCCGGATGCAGTGATCCCGGCACGTCGTCTGACCGTGCTGAATGTAATGTTCCATCGACTGAAACACCGGATGCTCCAGAATGTCCATCACACAGCTCAAATATTCCTCATCCCCCGCATACCGCCCGAGAGCGGTCCAGCCGGTATCTTCCAGCCATTCTTTCAACTGACGCCGTTCCTCGGCAGTCAGCAAATCCTGTCTTCTGATCAAATTTCTCACCTTATTTCCATCTCACATCAGAAATTTCATCTCACATCAGATGACCACAGATCTTTACTCAAGCCTTACTTATTTCTTTTATGACTCAGATTCTTATGATTCAAATTTTTATCACTCAGATCTTTAATATCCGATCAGCCAGTCGTAAAGCTCCTGATACTTCATTGCGGAAGCATGCCAGGAGAAGTCTGCGCTCATCGCACGGTCAATAATCTTGTTCCACTCTCTCTTCTTGTCGTAGTAGATGTGTTTTGCATAGCGAACCGTGTCAAGCATCTCATGCGCATTGTAGTTCGAGAAGGAGAAACCGGTTCCTCTGCTCTCGTACTCGTTGTACGGCTCTACGGTATCCTTGAGTCCGCCGGTCTCACGAACGATCGGAACAGTACCATAGCGCAGGGCCATCAGCTGGCTCAGTCCGCACGGCTCAAACAGGGACGGCATCAGGAATGCATCACAGCCTGCATAGATCTTGTGGGACAGCTCATTGGAGTAATAGATCTGAGCGGAAACGCGATCATGGTACTTCCAGTCATAATGACGGAACATGTTCTCATACTGCTCATCTCCGGTTCCAAGAACGATCAACTGCATGTCATCACTGCACAGCTCATCCATCACACACTGAATCAGATCAAGACCCTTCTGATCCGTCAGACGGGAAACGATGCCGACGGTGAACTTCTTCTCATCAACCGGAAGTCCTAACTGCTCCTGAAGGGCACGCTTGTTCTTTACCTTCTCTTTGCGGAAATTCTTTGCATTGTAGCTCTGAGCGATCAGGGAATCCGTCTCCGGATTGAACTCATCGTAGTCGATGCCGTTTAAGATTCCGCGCAGATCATTCGCACGTGCACGCATCAGACCGTCAAGACCCTCACCGTAGAACGGCATCTTGATCTCCTCCGCATACGTCGGGCTTACGGTTGTGATCGCGTCAGCAAACACGATTCCACCCTTTAAGAGGTTTCCATCCTTGTATGCCTCGAGCTTATCCGGCGTAAAGTAATAATCCGGAAGCATCGAAAATCTCTGAATCGTCTTCACATCCCAAACGCCCTGGAACTTCAGGTTGTGAATCGTGATGACGGACTTGATGTTCTGGAAGAACTCGCCTCCGCGGAAACGATCTTTTAAGTAAACCGGAATCAGACCGGTCTGCCAGTCGTGGCAATGAACTACATCCGGTTTGAATCCGATCACCGGCAGTGCTGAGAGTGCTGCATTACAGAAAAAGCAGAACTTCTCATCATCGTAAAGCCAGTCTCCATAAGGCTTCGGACCACCGAAATAGGACTCATTATCAATGAAATAATAAGTAATTCCATCATACACATACTGCAAAATTCCGACATAACGGCTCTGACCGAGATAATCCATATAAAAATGATTGACATAGGTCATGTTGTTGCGCCATTTTTCCGGGATACACAGGTACTTCGGAATCATCACCCTCACATCGTAGTACTGCTTGTCAAAACACTTTGGAAGTGAACCGACAACGTCCGCCAGACCTCCCGTCTTAATAAATGGAACTGCTTCCGATGCCACAAATAAAATATTTTTCATCGAATCCCCCTCCTCTACCGTACCCGCTCCCCTCGCGGATTCTCATCTCGCTACCGCTCACGCTCCATCATAGATGCTTCGCGTTTCTCACGCACTCAGATCCCATCGAAAACTTATCTGAACTGCAATCCCTGACACACGAAAACGATAACCTCGTATCTTCAAGTATACAATATTTGTGGCAATTTAGAAAGTAAAATCTTGCTTTATTTTTCTAAACATTCCAAATTTATGCCAGTCTCTTGTAGTCTAAACGGATTTTGTCGGAAACCAGGGCAATAAATTCTGAGTTCGTCGGTTTTCCCTTTCCTGTGCTGACCGTATATCCGAACAATTTGTGCAGAGTGTCAAGTCTTCCGCGACTCCAGGCGACCTCTATCGCATGGCGGATTGCCCTCTCGACACGGCTTGAAGTCGTATTGTGACGCTTTGCGATCGTCGGATACAGAACCTTCGTCACAGAGACGAGCATATCCTTCTCCTCTACTGAGATCGAGATTGCATCTCTCAAATACTGGTATCCCTTGATATGCGCCGGAATTCCAATCTCATGAAGAAGCTGTGTCACATCGTTTTCCAGATTCTGCTTGATGTACTCTCCGGGATCGGAATAAGGGACAACGCGTTTCTGTTCCTGCTGAGGTTCGACAGCGATGACACTCCGACAAACTCTCTTGATTTTATCCATCAAAATGGTTTTCTCAAACGGTTTCATAATATAATAACTTGCACCTAGCTGAAATGCCTCCTGTGCAACGCGCTCACTTCCGGCTGCGGTCACCATGATAAAAGCTGGGAGCTGTTTTCCCGCCCGCTCCTTCCTGATTTTTTCCATCACGGAAATTCCATCCAGTTTTGGCATGATTACATCTAACAATACCAGGTCAGGGTCGGTTTTCCGAATCATCTCACATGCATCTTCTCCATTTTCTGCTTTTCCAACTACGCAAAATCCTTTTTCATCCTCCAGCATCTGCTGAATCAGTGCCATCATCTGCGGATTATCTTCTGCAATTACCACGCGAAAATCTGTCATTTTTCATTCCTCCTCTTCCTTTTCCTGTAATCATCCTGTAATAAAATGTATTATAGCCTCTGCCTTTGTCTCAACGCAATTTCTTTTCAGCGCAGGATTCGACAAACGCGCCCAAAATCATTCATACGCACAATCGATTTTCTTATAACAAGTTTTCTTTTTCAGTATTTCTGTCGAACTCTGCGAGATGTTTTAGGAACGAAATTCCCGTGTAGAGCAGGGCACAGACCACGCAGAGGATCAGAATGCTCATCATCAGGATGTCAAGCTGGAACGTCTGACTGCTGTAAATAATCAGATAGCCGAGTCCCCGTTTTGCCGAGAGAAACTCTCCGATAATCACGCCAACGAGACAGAGTCCGACATTGACTTTCATGTTGCTGACAATCAGCGGAACTGCCCCGGGAAGCAGGACTTTCGTGAGCACTTCCTTCTTTCCCCCGCCGAGGGAGCGAATCAGGCGAATCTTATCCGGGTCCGTCTCCTGAAATCCCGCGTGAAGCGTCATAATCGATCCGAAGACGGCGACGGAGATCGCTGCGACAACGATCGTGTGGACATGGCTTCCGAGCCAGACGATCAGCATCGGTGCCAGAGCCGATTTTGGCAGGCTGTTGAGCATCACCAGATACGGCTCGAGAATCTCCGCGAGCGTCCGGCTTGACCAAAGAAGCACCGCCATAAAGATTCCAATTCCCGTCACAAGCAAAAAACTCACAATCGTCTCAAACAGCGTAATTCCGAGATGCTCCCAGATACTCCCATCCCGAACCATTCCGGCGAGACAAAAAAGAACTCTGGACGGAGAGCTGAAAATAAATCCATCGATGATATTCAGTCTCGTACAGAGTTCCCACAGGGCGAGGAGCAGAACGAGCAACATCCGCCGTATCACTTTCACCCTTCTTCTGTGTAGTTGTTCCTGTCTGATATATTCTTCCTGAAACTGATCCATAGAGCCCTCCCGGTCAGATAACGTCCGATCTTTGATACCTTCACTATATGCAGAAGGATAAGGAGGCGTGTACCGCTATCCTTTGTAACGGCATATGGATTTTGCCGATTTTTCTCATCTCAAACGCATGATCCGCGTTTAAGTCAGGTTTTACTCAGCTTTTGAATCAACTTTTAAATCAACTTTTGAATCGACTTTTAAATCCGCACTTTGATCAGCTCTGAAGAAATCCTTTTCCGATGATTTCACTCGAATTTGAGATCAGAATAAATGCACTCGGCTCTTTCTTTCGGACATAGTTGCGAAGCCACACTGCCTGTCCGCGCTTGACCGTCGTCAAAATCACAGTCTTGTTGTGATGAGTGAATGCCCCCTGCGCCTTGTACGTCGTCGCACTGCGGTTCAAATCGTGGATGATATACTCGCAGATCGGGTCCGGATCGTCACAGATGATCGTAAAACATTTGCAGAGGTTGATGTTCTCAATCACCTCATCAATCACCAGCGATTTCGCCATAAGACCAAGCGAAGAATAAAGTCCCGTCGTCGGTCCAAAGACGAAAAATGACATCAGCACCGAAGCCACATCGACGCACAGAAGCGCCGTGCCAATGTTCAGACTCGAGTGTGCTTTCAGGATCATCGCAATGATGTCCGTTCCTCCGCTCGATGCTCCGATGTTAAAGAGGATCGCAGAGCCGACCGCCGGCAGAAAGATCGCAAAGACAAGCTCGAGCATCGGCTGGTCGGTCAGCGGTGCCGAGAGCGGACAGATTCGCTCAAGTGCCGAAAGGCTGAACGACATCAGCATACTCGAGTAAACCGTCTTGATTCCGACATCGGTGCCGAGAAAAATAAATCCCAGAACAAGCAGAGCCGTGTTTGCCACAAACGTAAAGTCACTCGCACTGATCGGGGTCACCTTTCCGACAATCGAGGAAAATCCGGTCACACCGCCGAATGCAAAGTTATTCGGAAACTTGAAGAAATAAATTCCGACCACCATGATCCAGATGCTGACCGTGATCATTCCATATTCCGCGAGCACTTTTAAAAATGGATTTTTGATGTTTTGAATATCCTGTGTTGCCATAATCTCTCCTTGAAAGGCGCAAAAAAACACATCCAAAACGATATTTCTACATCCTATCTCATTCTGTCTGTGAATTTTTGTAGCGCCTTTGCTACCCATATTTTCTCAAATCTGGAATCAATAAATCACTGCCTTATGCTTTTGCAGTTTTATTATGACAGTTTTATTATGACTCCTTCATCCCGTGCTCACTATATCGCATTTGTATGGAAATAGCAAACATTCTTCTGATTGGGCAGGGTACAGGATTCCTACTGGATTAGTATTTGAAAAAATCCAGCAAGAATTCTGGTGAACCATGTGAAATCCTAACGAAATTTTATTTGGACGCCGGTGAATCCCAGGTGTGCAGATCCTCCCGCACATCCTCGATCATCTGCGCGATTCTCTTTGTGTACACATTGTCCGGCAACACTCTCTGCCACAGCTTATATCCCGCTGTCGCCCGCACCGGCTCCCAGCTCATCTGGTTGCCACAACAGTAATCATAGTAGAGATCGGCGTAGAGTCCCGCCATCTCCTCCTTCAGATCATCCGGCACGAGTGTGATCGTCTTCATCACCTGGTTTTTTATGATCTCCTTCACAAACTTCGGTGACCACGTCGAGAAATTCAGAAGGTGTTCATCGGTGCTTCCGACTTTTCTCGCGTATGCCTCGACGTCGAGCTTCTCCGTCTCAAAGTGCATGCCACCCTCGGTATCCCAGCTTAAGACTCCGTACTGGCACGCGGGAATCGAAAACGGAGGCATCACGATCTCCGACACTCCATAATCGTCGGCGGAGGTTCCGGGTTCCGGCTTGTGCTTCTTGATTCGCTCCGCGTGAAGGTGACCGCTGATGTAGAGCGGAACCTGATAGGACTCAAGCAGATTTACGGTATCATACGTATTCTCAAGCGTACACTCGGAGGTGTACATCCGGCTCTCGGAGAGCAGGTTGTGATGTGCCATCGGAAGCACCTCGATCCCATGCTCCTGCGCGACGCGAAGATGCACGCCAAGCCAGGTCAGCGTCTCGGGTCGAATCCGACCTCCAACCTTATTTCCATTCTCATACTGGCAAGAATCGAGCATCAAAAGCCAGTGCTCTGCATCCACCGGATAGACATAACTGAGCGAACTCGGATCCCGGTTCGGGGACTGATCAAATCCAAATTCATGGTAGATCTCATAGAATTCCTCCCCCGAGTGTAGGTATTCTGCCTCCTCTTTTTCAATGCCAAAGTAGGTTGCAGAATTCTTGTTGCTGATGTCATGGTTTCCCGGGATCACGACAACCGGAATCCCGGCATCCTGAATCGCGCGGAGGCGCTCTGCGAGCTTTTCATGGTTTTCCCGCTCCCCGTTCAGCGTAATATCCCCGGTCAGCACAAGGGCGGACGGCATCTTTTCAAGAACCGTATCGGCAAGCGCATCCATCAGAAAATCGCTGTACTGGCTCGTCTTTCCGTCGTCATTTGCAACCATCTTCCAAAAAGCCGTCCCGTCATCGTGCGTCGTCCCACTCATATAGTGAAGATCCGAGACAACCATGATTGTCGGCGGAACATACTCCTCCGTAGTCTCCTCACCTTCGCTCTCTGAAGTCTCTGCCTTGCCATTCTTAGTTCCCGTCCCGCGCTTTTTCCCTCCGGTACTGCCTTTTTGCAGGTTGCGTTTTAAAACATCAGAAAGCCAGGCTTCATAGGATTCCTCCTGCCCGGCTTCCCCATTTTCGGTCTCGGAGTCGTCTGATCCCTCTGAGAATCCCTCAGAAGATTCCTCCGTCTCCGGCTGTGAAGTCTCCCCTGCTTCAGTGTCTTCCGTCGATTCCTCCGGAGTCTGTGCAGAGTGCTCCGTCTCCTTTCCTGTCCCGGAATGGCTGCCTCCAAGTTCTCCCAGCAGATAGACCACCCCGGCACAAATCAGGATCAGAGCCAGGTAACATAAAAGATGTAAATATTTTTTCAGTTTCATCAAATCTCGTCATTGACGCAGATTGCCCCGTAAGGACGGATTGTCATCCGGTATGCACTTCCCTCACCGAGTGCTTTTTCAATGAAAGCCACATACTCGTCCACAAGATCATTCGGCAACATTGCCATGATAACTCCTGCGAATCCGCCACCGTGAATACGGCAGGCTCCCCGCTTCTTCTCCTCTATAAACAATTCTGTCAGGGCAAGGGCAACCGAAATTCCCTGTTCCTGATAGTTGGTGTTGGTGTAGCAGTTCTGAAGCCATTTCCAGGAAGAATTTCCGGAAGCCGTCACATTCTCTAAGAAGTCCTCAAAGCGTCCCTCTTTCAGAGCCTTGACCTCTGCCTCGACACGCTTGTTCTCCTCAAAGAAATGAAGGGCTCTGAGGACAGAACGATCTCCGGCGTATTTGCGGACCTCCTTCAAATTCTCAATCAACTGCTCCTCCGTAATCTGTGCGCAAACCTCTTTTCCAAAATACTCCGCAACCTTCTTCATCTCCGCCGGTACTGCCGAATAATCTGCACTCAGATCGGCATGTCCGCGTCCGGTCTGCACGATAATCAGGCTGTGATCCTGAGATGCAAAATCAAAATCGATCTTCTCCACCTTCGGCTCGTTCGGATTTAAGAAATCGATCGTGATCAGGCCACCGACTGCACATGCCATCTGGTCAAGCAGTCCGGAAGCTTTGTCCCAGTATACGTTCTCTGCATATTTTCCGATATGGGCATAGGCAACGGTGTCCATCCGTCCCTCATTGAAGAAACGATTGATCATCGAACACAGAAGCATCTCAAACGATGCAGATGAGCTCACACCCGCAGAGCTGATGACATTGCTCGTGATGTAGGCATCAAAACCGCCAATCTTGTATCCGCTCTCCTCAAATCCCTTGAGCAGTCCCTTGATCAGATCGACCGTTCCCGCCTTCTTCTGGCTCGGTGCCAGTTCATTCAGATCAATCGTAAAATTCTGATTGAATGTCTCGCTGATGATATTTACCTTGGAAGAGTGGTTGATCGCGCCGACTGCCACACAGTCCAGATTAATGCTTCCTGCAAGCACTTTTCCGTGATTGTGGTCGGTGTGATTTCCGCTGATCTCCGTTCTTCCCGGAGAGCTGAACAGCATCATCTCCTGATCGCCGAATGTATCGTGAAACTTCTGCACAACGTGACGATAGCGGTTGGTGTTCTCCTCCGCCTTCTCCCCGTAAAGCTGTCTCATCAGATGTTTTGCTCCCTCAGACTCGAGTAACTGCAAGGTTTCTTCTGATCTCATATCCTTCTCCTCCAATTTTTATGTAATCCAATAAGCCCCATTTCTTTTAAATGTCTGAACCGGTCGGATTCTCTCCTCCGGAAGACGCTAAAAGTATATCACATTTCGCGAAGCGGTAACAATACGATATTCTTTGAAATTGATACATTTTTGTACGACAGCAAAAAATTCAACTAAAATCCTTTGCTTGAAGATTTTCTGCTTTCCGATTATGATGATCTATAATGAACACCATAGAAACTAACGAATTCAAAAAAATAATGATTAAAATAACAATTAAAGATTTTAGAAAAAATTTGGAAGAAATGAGAGGTCAATCATAGACTATGGACTGGAACGGAAAACCTTATCACTCCCTCGACTGGGAATTAAAGAAACGCTTTGGAACAAAAGTATACAAAATCGCCCTCGACGGCGGAATGACCTGCCCAAACCGCGATGGCACACTCGAAACCCGCGGATGCATCTTTTGCAGTGAAGGTGGCTCCGGAGATTTTGCAACCAGATTAAGACTTGATTTAAAATCGGATTTCACCCCAGATTCAAATATAAATTTAAATATAAATTCAAATACAAATTTAGATGCAGATGCAGATTCAGGCACAACTTCAATAAGTTCAAACATACGCTCAGACGCAAATTTAAGCGCGAATTCCGCGATCTCCTCCGCTGTCCACACACAGATTGAAGAGGCAATCACGCGCATCAGTCACAAGATGGGAAAGTCTCCGGAGGCCTATCTCGCCTATTTTCAGTCCTACACAAACACTTACGCCCCGGTTTCCTACCTGCGTGCCCTCTTCTCCTCGGCAATCTCCCACCCTCTCGTCAAGGCGATTGCGATCGGAACCCGCCCCGACTGTCTCTCTGACGAGGTTCTCGACCTCTGCGAGGAATTAAATCAGATCAAGCCAGTCTGGATTGAGCTTGGGCTTCAGACGATCCACGAAAAAAGCGCCAACTTTATTCGGCGCGGTTATCCGCTCTCCTGCTTTGAGGACGCGCTTCAATGCCTCCGCGCCCGCGGTCTTGAAGTCATCGTCCACGTGATCCTCGGACTCCCCGGAGAGAGCCGTGAGGACATGCTTGAGACCGTCTCCTGGCTCGGCAAACAGGACATTCAGGGAATCAAACTCCAGCTTCTCCATGTCTTGCGGGGCACGGATCTCTGCACGTTTTATGAAAATCACCCATTTCCCGTCTTCTCGATGGAGGAATATCTCGACCTTGTTATCGACTGTGTGAGCATTCTCCCACCCGAGATCACGATTCACCGCCTCACCGGAGATGGCCCTAAGAGTCTTCTCGTCGCCCCACTCTGGAGCGCAAATAAGCGCCTGGTGCTCAACACGCTCACCAGACGCTTCAAAGAACGAAATATTTATCAGGGCTGTGCACGAACGACAGCGCATCCACGCTAAGTTACGCTGAGTTTAAGTCCTTAAGTTCAAGTCAACGCTCGCCAAGACTTGGCGCGTGATTTGATTTAAGTTATACAACTGCGAGCACGATACCGCCATCTCCGGCATAAACGGTTGCAACTCCAGCCGTCTCTGTGATCACGATCTCCTTGAATGTAGCTCGCTTCATCAGCTCATTTTTCACATACTCAGCACGATCCGGGCAGTTGCAGTGAGCGATCACCGCACGACGCTCGGACGGATTCTCCGCCTCACGCACTGCAATCTCGCACATTCTCGAGAATGCCTTATTGATTCCTCTTGCCTGCTCCAGTTTGATGATCGTACCGTGATCGGCACCCATAACCGGCTTGATGTTCAGTGCAGTCGCAAAGAATGCCTGAAGTCCAGTCAGACGACCATTCTTGCGCAGTGGCTCTAAGGAGTCGATCACGAAATACGTCTTCTGGCGATCGCGAAGCTCCACGAGTTTCTTGGAAATCTCCGGGAATTTCATTCCCTGCTCATACATATCACGAACATAGAGCGCAAGATTCAATTCTCCCGCAGACGCAGACTCGGAATCCAGCACGAGAATATTTTTATGATCTGCACCGTGCTCTTCCTCGTACATGTCTTTTCCGACCGTAGCACTGTTGTAACATCCACTTAAATGACTTGACAGGAGGATTGCATAGACATCCTCTGCATCTCCTTCATAAGAATTCTTAAACGCCTCCGGCGACGGACATGCGGTCTTCGGACAGTTCGGACTCTCCTTCACCATCTTGATGAACGCCTTCTGATCAAACGTCTCATCATCAATCACCATATGATCATCCACCTGAAGCGTCAGCGGAACCATCTGAAAGTGCGGATTCTGCTTCATCTCCTTTGTCAAATCGAGACAGCTGTCTCCTGTCACTTTATAACTCATAGTCTCAAAATTCTCCTCTCGAAACATTTCCCCTCAATATCTGGTTTTCAATACTACTTATTATAGCATATTGTTTTTTATATTGCTACTCTTTTCTGAAGTTCCCACAGTATCCTATAAAATTTTAAGTTTGAAAAATTCCCGTTCCTTTCCAGTAACTCATGTATTACACATCATACGTTGCACAAACTGCAACTTGTTATTCCATTCTGCGCCTGTTATAATAATTTCAATTAACATTCATTCGCGATTCCTTCTCCAATCACGTTTTTATGACGAGACCCGAGGGAATAGCAAGCAAACCATTATTTTACGAAAGTAAGAAAGGATCATTTTTATGATGAAATACAGCAACAATCTCAAACTGAATTCCCATATCTTCCTGATCGGATTTATGGGTGCTGGAAAAAGCACGATCGCAACCCAGCTCAAAAAAATGCTTCCTGTTGACCAGATGGAGATGGACGAGACAATCGCAAGGGAAGAGGGCATGTCGATTCCGGATATTTTTGCCAAACACGGAGAGGCTTATTTCCGCGATCTCGAAACCACTCTTTTAAAGGATCTTTCTCAGTGCTCTCCGATGATCGTCTCCTGCGGAGGCGGTGCCGTGATGCGCGAGGAGAACACCCAAATCATGAAGCAGTGCGGACGCATTGTACTCCTGACCGCAACCCCGGAGACCGTCTATGAGCGCGTGAAAGACAACACCGACCGCCCGATCTTAAACAACAACATGAATGTAGACTACATCCGCAATCTGATGGAAAAACGGCGCAGTCGCTACGAATCTGTCGCAGACATCACCGTCGCCACAGATGGCAAGAGCGCAGAGGAAATCTGCGAGGAAATTCTGAATGCCTTAAACATCCAGTAGATGAATCATCTTTTATTAAGATAAATCTCGACCTCTAAAAGTAACGATCTGTAAAAATAAAGAAAAAGACTCAGCAGAACTTCCTCCTCGAAATTCTCTGCTGAGTCTTTGCTCTTCTCGTTTTGCCTTGTTTCTCTGATATGCCTTTCCATTCGGCATCGTTCTCGTCGCCGGATTCAAACCGTTCCACCCGCACCTCATGCTCGAATAATATTCTTTCTGTTCGCGCTTGCTTCTCTTATCCAGTGAGACATACTTTTTCTTCTCTGCTCCCATGCCGATTTCCCCTCTCGTCTTTCTCTGTTTTTTGTTTAATTGCCTGATTTCTGTTTTTTACTCTTGTTCTTTCTCGTTTTCGGACTTGCTCTGACTTTTGATCTTCCCAATTCAATTTTTTCGATTCAATTTTCTCGATTTACTTTTCACATCTTCTTTCAACTGCTCACATCTTCACAGCACTTTCGCATTCTTCTGCCTTTCCCTCAGAAATCATCGCATCCATCTCTTTGCAATATTTCTCATACTCCCCGCCAACGCAAAGCAGAGCTTTGTTTGCAAGTTTTTCCATCACCTGCACAAATCGTTTCTGATCCCGCTTACGGATTTTACAGAAAATCACACAGTACGGCAAATCTTCTCGATCCATCTCATGTGTAATTTTCCACTTTAATTTTTCCTGAGCGAACAGGGCATCCGCAAGATATTCTTTGTAATCGATATACATGTACGAGAGCGAAAACGGCGAAAAAGACTCAAACTGCCAAAAGTTCTTTATCATATGTATTCTGTCTCCCTTCCCCCTGATAGTGTGGTTCACGATGTGTCTGAAGATATTCAAAATAAATAAGCAAACGCCTCAGTGATGCACTTTTAGCCCTCAATAAACCGATAGGCATCTCACTGATCCCTCCGCGATATGCATGATGATATACATTTACAGAGTAAAAAGAAATATCCCCGTCAATGACGAGGATATCTTCCATAGTGGTGTGCAGTACTCGGCTCAAAATCAAGAGATTGTCAAGACTCGGCAGTGTTTTTCCGGACAGCCATTTATAAATCGCCTGCGGATTTTCAAATCCCATGGCGCCCTGGATGTCCTTTACCGTATAGCCATTCTTTTTCAGAAGGGCTCTGATTCGGTTTCCCGTTTCTTCCTGCTGAATCGACATATAAATCGGTTCCATAGCTTCTCCTCCGTATTCTTTCCCACCCACAAACACGACTTTATTTTATCATTTTTTTCTCAGACAATCTACTCTTACTTTCCGCTGTCATTGTTCTTTTATTATAATGCAAAAAGCGCAACCTGTCATTGAACCTGTGGTTTAATTTCTCTCCACACAAAAAAACAGGCGACTGGCATGCGAACGTTTCTTCATCATGCCAATCGCCCATCTTGCGCTAAAGCGGACATATTTTATTTTCTCAAATCCGAACCAAATCCATCAAATTCCGAACATCTGCGACAGAAAACGGATTCCCGTCTTTGTGCGGAAAATCCGACTGCGTACTGCCTCTGCCGTCTCCTTTGACTCCCCGTCCTCATAAAGATTCACAAGGAAATCCGCTTCTACTAGGATCTGATAATCCATTCCGTTGATCTCATGGTAGGTGTGGTGATGACCGATCAGATACTTGATCCGATCCATCTGACTCTCCGTGTAACCGCCAACCTCCCGCATGAGTTTCTCGGCTTCTGCCGGACCCTCCAACTCCTGATATTTTCCACTGCTTGAACCATATTTCTGTTCACTGATATGAATGCCAATATCATGCAGAATTGACGCACTCTCCAAAATAAACTGCGTCTCCTCATCAAGTCCTTCTAACTTTCCGATCGCGGTTGCAAAATCGTGCACTTTCACAAAATGCTGGATTCTCTTTGCATCCCCATGATCATAACCGATCATCGCATCCATCAGTCTCGCAAGTTGCATCTCCATGGCATTTCCTCATTTCCAGTTTTCTGGTTTTCACTTCTTGATTTTACTTTTTAATTTGGCTTTTTAATTTTACTTTACTGTTGTTTTTTCTTTTTCGATTCCTGATCTCTGATTTTTGATTTTTTGGTTTTTCGGTTTTTCGTTTTCTCGTCCTTTGCTTCCTGACGATTCTTCTCTGTCCCTTACAGATTGCGAATAATTTTCACATGGTTGCGGAGCACCGCATAGTAACCGCTTCCGATTTCCTGACCGAATTTTTTCACCAGAGCCGTGTGAATTCCGCTGAGATTCTTGCGCGGAAGTCCGCTTAAAATCTTCCAGATCGTCTCCGTCGCCTCTTCCGAAATTTCAATCCGATTTCTCTTTAAAATCAGGTCAAGATACTCTCTCTCCCTCTGCTTTCTGCGGTTGCTGTATCCGGCAGAAAGTTCTTCCTTACACTCTGGATTTTCCTTGAGATAGCGGTAGAGACTGTTTCCCACTGCCTGACCAAACTGATACTCAAGCATATTGTGAACCATCGACATATTGGAAAGTTTCACCGTCCCGCAAAGATCCATGAAAAACTTGAGATCCTGGTGCGGATCTGTGCTTCCGCTCGCGCGGAAAATTCTGAGAACTGAACGCTGACACGGCGTGTATGATGCCATTCTCTGCGCCTCTGTCTCTTCTGACTCTTCCGATTCTTCTAGCTTCTCCGGCTTTTCTGAGTTCTCTGGATTTTTTGCATTTTCTAAATTCTCTGCATTCTTCCTGTTCTCGGAATCTTTTTCCTGAACATCTTTCTGCACAGAATTCTGTGCCGGATTCTCTGACAGATTCTCTGCATCAGCACTGCATAATTTTTGCGCCTCATTCTGACCATCATTTCGATCTTCATTTGGCTCTTCCTCGGAACCTTCATCCTGATCCTCGTCCGGATCATAGTTTAGATCCCTCTCATCCTCAAGTTCCGGATACTCGGTCTCGAATTCCTCTGTTTTATTTGCTGTTTTCTTTTCCGTTTTCTTTGGAGTTTCCTCAGAATCCGGTTTTGTCACAGCACATTCCAGTGCAGATTCTGATTTTGCCTCTGCAAGTTTCTCGGTATGTCTCTCTGAATTTTTTCCGGCATTCTTTTCTGCTTTTTTCTCAGTCTTCTCAACCTTATCAATGTTCTTTTCTACGTTCTTTTCTACGTTCTTTCCTGCGCTCTTCTCCGCTTTTTTCTCGGTCTTTTTCCCAGCGTTTTTCTCGGCATTTTTCTCCGTATTTTTTTCGGAATTCTTCTCCGCGATCTGCTCTGCAATCATCTCAGATGCCGTCTCTAAAACCGCTCCCAGAGCCGTCTTTGCGGTATCTGTCAGCGATTCCACCTGTGCCTTGCGCTCAGGCGTTGCCACCTTGTCAAAAAGCGTTTTTGCAAGCATGGCTGAGGACTTTCCCCGTCTTCTCTTTCTCCGGTTCGGTTTCTCTGATTCTGCGCCATCGCAGGCATCTGACTCAGATTCCGGATTCTCCGATTTTTCTTCGTTTCCGATCTCAACGGAAGCAGAAACTGACTTCTTCGCCTCGTCCACAATCTCCTTCACAAAATCTGCCACTGCACTCTTCTGAGCACCTTTCTGAACATTTTTCTGGACGCTTTCCTGAGTATCTTCCTGGGTGTTCGTCTGAGTAGGCTGAGCCTGCTCGCTCTGCTTTTCCTCGGAGCTTGAACCTGCCATCTCTGCGATCTCTTCGCTCTCGGAAATTTGATCCTTCGAAGTTTGATCCTTAGAAAATCCATTTTCAGAAACCGCGTTTTCAAAAACGTTCTGCTCCGAAACGATTGAAACTATTTTTTCGGAGATCGCTTTTTCAGAAGTTGCTTTTTCCAGAGACACCGATTCTGAAACCACCGATTCCGAGGTCATTTCCTCCGCAGATTTCTTTTTCGAAAAAATCGAAATACAAGGTTCTTCCTGGCGCTGTTTCTTCATCCTGCTCGCAAGTTTTGTGCACTCAATTCCTTTGATCCGGCTGACACTGCATCCTCTCTGTTGCCAGTAGCGAACAACCGAATCGTATCCGGTATCGTTTGAGACAATCACATACTCGCGTTCCTGATCCTGACAAATCTGATGACCAAGCTCGGTGACCAGCTGAAAATCGAGAGCATTCTGACCGCCAAAACAGCGAATCCATCTCACCGTTCCTTTTTCCAGCTCCATCAGGCGGACAATTCGGTCATATCCCATGTGTGCGCTTTTATCTGTGAAAAACACCATGATGCAGTCCCCGCTTTCAAGGGCATCCAGGATTTCCACCCATACATCATTGATATTTTCACTGTCAATCAAATACGTTCTTTTCATAAAATCCAATTTATCCTTTCCATTCCGTCCGGTCATTCTGCACGGAAATCCTGTTCGGAAATTATGTCCGGAAACTTCAGCGCTGATTCCATTATACACTTCTTCGCAAAATTTAAAAGCGGGTTTTTTCGCTTTCGTTTGTGGTATGTAGTGGTACGCCCCCTCTTTACTCCGCTTTCTTTTTCTTTGTGTTCGTTTTCTTCGTGTTCGTTTTCTTCGTCTTCTTTTTTTCGATTGTCAACTCATAGCTCAGATCCAGAAGATTTTCTATCTGCTGGTTAAAGATTTCCTCCGATTCCTCACTCAGAAGAATGCTGATCCAGTTCTCCTTGTTCATATGATAAGCAGGGAAAAATCCCTCCTGCGTGACCAGCGAGCCAATCAGAATCGGATCACACTTGATATTCAAAAGATCTACACCTTCCTGCCCCGCCAAGCCGATTTTCTCTCCCGCCACACTCAGGACTACCCCAAACCATTTCTTCGTGTCGCGATGGCGAAGCACTGCATTCGTATCCCGCCACGGATAGTCCGGCTCTACATGATAGTTTTTTTCCACAAGTGCGAAAAGTTCTGTTCGATTCATCATTTTCCTCCATGTAAAACACCCGCTTTGCACCTGTCTGACTCCAATCAAACTTTGTGCAAAACGGGCTTTTTCTTACTTTTATTTTCTTGTTGGCGACACCAATCCAGCCTATTTTATCATGCTGAGGCTTCTCTTCCACAGTACTTGGCGATTGTCGCAATCACCTTGTCCATCTGAAGCGGTTTTGAGAGATGTGCATTCATATTTGCCTCCATGCATTTCTTCGCATCTTCCTCAAACGCGTTTGCCGTCATCGCAATAATCGGAATCTGTTTCGCATCTTCGCGATCCATCTTTCGGATTTCCTTCGTCGCAGAAATTCCATCCACCACAGGCATCATAATGTCCATCAGAATCGCATCAAACGTCCCTTTCGGATGATCGGCAAACTCCTGAATCGCCTGTTTTCCATCATGGACAATCGTGATCGTCGCCCCGGCATCACCGAGAAGCGTCTCCGCAATCTCTGCATTCAGCAGGTTGTCCTCCGCAAGGAGCAGATGCAGACCGCGAATGCTCGCCTCTCCCTGAATTTCCCGTGCGTTTCCATTTTCCATAAGAGCTTTCGTTTCTTCCGCCTCTGCGATCTCAAATGGAATTGTGATCGTAAATACCGATCCCTCGCCCTCCCTGCTGTCGACCTTGATTGTGCCGTTCATCTTATCGACAAGTGCCTTCACAATCGACATGCCAAGTCCGGTTCCATTGTAGACGCTTCTCGCGTCTGTGCGCTCCTGCGAAAACGGCTCAAAGATGTGTTTGAGGAAATCTTTGCTCATACCGATTCCAGTGTCGGAGATCACCCATCGATAAGTCACCGTGTTCCCCGATACTCCCAGACAGTCAAGCTGAGTAGAAACGCTTCCGCCGACACGATTATACTTGATGCAGTTGCCATAGATATTTAAGAAAAGCTGGCGAATGTGAAGCGAACTTCCGTAAATGTATGGCTCCTGAAGACTTCCCGGTTCACAGTCAAATCGAATTGTGATTCCCTCCTCGGCAGCTCTCTAACTGATAATCGTCAGGATATCTGAGGAGAGTTCTTCAAGATTAATCACCTCATGTGCAAGAACAACATTTCCATCTTCAAGCTTGCTCATCTGAAGCATATCGTTGATCAGGGAAAGCAAATGATTTGCAGAGATCATCATCTTTTCCCGATTTGTCCGAAGCAGTTCGATGTCATCCGGATGTCTCTCTGAAATGCGGAGCAGACCGATGATTCCATTAAGTGGAGTTCGGATATCATGCGTCATTCTCGACAGGAAGTTTGTCTTCGCTTCCGCAGATTTCCGGCTCTCCTCATTTGCGCGCTCTGCCCGTTCCACCGCCTCTTTCAACAGCGTTTTCTGGTGCTCTAACACCGCATTCTGCTCATACAGGCGCTGATTCAACTCTTTCTCCGCCATCAAGCGTTTCTCCATATCCGTCTCTTTCTGGACACGGATTCCCTGCAAAGCGCGATACTCCCCAATCCAGCGCACAGTGATGTATATCAGGATCAGCACGCCGAGAAAGGCGCAGAAAAACTGAAGAAGAATCTGCGTTTCCTTTGAATTCCACTCAAATGTCGCAATATAATTCTTCTGTCTGAGCACAAGCTCCATCCGAGACATCAGATGAAACAGAAGCATTCCGCAGATGATCAGCCCTGTTACCGCTACCCCATACTAATATCCCATATGGAGCTTCATCTCTGTCCGCTCCGAACGGCTGAGCACCTCAAGTTCCTTTCTCCAGTGCCCTCGAGACAAATAATAGTGAAGCAGACAGACCATACACATCGTGCAGGTATAGAGAATTAACTTATTGGTCGAAAGCCAACTCGTCAAAATCTGATTGACCGTCACCCCACACTCGGGAAAAAGTCCTGCCATAAATGCCATTGCGATACTGCCGTGAAGCCAGGTGGAAAACATCGTGATCAGCGCAATCCCCACATAGACATGTTTTCTCTCCTTTCGGAAATAGAACGCAAACATCCAACCGGTAATCAGCGCAAACCAGAGCCTTGCCGTCGTCAAAATCAGGGATCGCATAGGTTCTCCACTGCGAAACGGAGAAAAGATGAGATCTCCATACTGGATTCCCGTGACCGTTGCCTTCCACATTGAAGTCAGGGCAAAAATCATTGCTACCGCAATTCCCTCCTTCGTTCCGAGTATCATCGTCGCAACAATCACAAGAATATGCATGGTCGTAAGAGATACGGGCGGGATGATGATAAATCCCAAATACGAAAACGCCAAAATCAACTCTGCCGACATCAGCATAATGAGAATTTCCGTCTTCACCTGCCTGCTCAGGGCAATTCCATATAATTTTTCAAAACGGGATTGTTTTGGATAGTCTCTGCTCACTTTCACATACTCCCTTTTCCCTAGTATCTTTTGTCCTGTGAAAATGATCGTCGCCTTGCCGTTTTCGATATTCTGTCTTCTTTATTCTGTCTTATTTGATTGTTTTCTGAAAACGCAGAGTCCCCCTGTCCCCTCGGACAGAGTTTCTCCCCTAAAACATCCTCAAAAAATGAAAAAACACCATAAAAAATTATGGTGTCCCCTGCATATTTCGATTTTGTGCAACTGGCTACCATTTCACAGGCCCTATAGCTTTGCGTCACAACCTTTCGATTGCTTTGCCCAATATAAATATATGAATAATTATACGCTTTTCTGAGGATTCTGTCAATTCTGACAACTACAAAATCTGTCCTTATCTGTCCTTTTTTAATTCAAAAACTTTCTGTAAATCCTCTCGTCCTCCTCTTTAAATACATTGAAAATAACTTTTATCTCGCTCTTAGTCTCCTCACGAAACTTCCGCACGGTCTCGACCGCAATCTCTCCTGCACGCTCATTTGGGAACATAAAGACTCCCGTAGAAATACAGCAAAAAGCAATGCTCTTTAACTGATACTCCTCTGCAAGTTCCAGACAGGAGCGATAGCAAGACTCCAAAAGCTCTTCATGTTTTCTTTGCAATCCGCCCTGCACAATCGGACCAACTGTATGGATTACATATTTACACGGCAGATTGTAGGCTGGCGTGATCTTCGCCTGTCCCGTCGGCTCCTCGTGCCCCTGCTCTTCCATAATCTTTTCACAGTCAAGGCGAAGCTGAATCCCCGCAAAGGTATGAATACAGTTATCAATGCAGGCGTGATTCGGGACATAGCACCCGGTCATTCCACTGTTTGCCGCATTCACAATCGCATCACAATGAAGGCGGGTAATGTCTCCCCTCCACAAAAAGATTCCCGGCTCAACCTCCTCGATCTCATCAAGCTCCACGATTCCCTTCTGTCTCGCTCTCTCCTGAAGATACTCGTCCTGAATTTTTAAAAACTCCGGGGAACACGCCATCGGACGGCGCACATTCATCAATCCGCGCAGAAGTTCTCTCTGACCTCCCGCTTCCCCCGGAATCCGGATTTTCTGGTACTGAACATTCTCCGCCAAAAGTTCTCTGATTAAATATTGCCGTCGCTCACTCTGATTCATTCTGTCATTCTCCTGTTCTGTATTCTCTCTGTTATTTTCTGCTCTCTGCATTCTTTGTTTCTCTGTATTTTTTGTTTTGTCTGTGTTCTTTGCTTTCTCTGTGTTTTTTACTTTTTCTATAATTGTTTGATTGGTCTATGGTTTTTGCTTTTTCCGTTTTACTTTGTCTGTTTTGGTTTTGCTTTATCTATTTTGGTTTTTCTGTTTTCTGCTTTTTCAATGCTTTCTGCTTTTTCTGTTTCCGCATTTTCATCTTAAACCATCTCCGATCAAATGTACAGAAGGCACATTTTTGTAACTGCTCGCTCTTGTTTTATTCGGTTTCCTGTTTACAAACAAAATTTTCAGGTAGTATAATAAACCCTTGAAACATACAAAAGCAACCTGTCACAAAATTTTACACAAAGGAGTTATTTCCCATGAAACGACTGGCTTTCAAGACAGCGTTCCCAAAAACGATTCCGATCTTTACCGGGTTCTGCTTTCTCGGTATGGCATACGGCATCTATATGAACGCTTCCGGCTTTTCTTTCTTTTATCCGCTCATGATGAGCATGCTGATCTACGGAGGTTCTCTTGAGTTTGTCACAGTTGAAATGCTCTTAAGCCCCTTCGCCCCGGTTCAGGTCTTCATCATGGCACTGCTGATTCAGGCTCGTCACCTCTTTTACGGTCTCTCAATGCTTGAAAAATTTAAGGGACTCGGGTGGAAAAAATTTTATCTGATTTTTGGAATGTGCGATGAGACGTTCTCAATCAACTGTTCCGCGGAGATTCCGGAGGGCGTCGATCGGGGATGGTTTTTCTTTTTCGTCACCCTCCTGAATCAGATTTACTGGGTTCTCGGAGCTACGCTTGGCGGACTGATCGGCTCCCTGCTGACCTTTGACACTGCCGGAATTAACTTCGTCATGACCTCGATGTTCGTCGTGATCTTTTTGGAGCAGTGGCTCAAGGAAAAAAATCACATTTCCGCAATCATCGGCCTCACCGTCTCCGCCCTTTGCCTTTTCGGTTTTGGAGCGAACACCTTCATGGTTCCGACGATGATCACGATCATCATTCTGCTCGCCGTGTTCCGCAAACCGATTGAGCGCATGGACAATGAAATTACAAACAAAGAAACGACTCTAAAAGAAAACACAATAAAAGAAACTGCAACAGGAAAAACAAGATAAAAGAATTTACGACAAAAAGCAAAAATTTCAGCCAAACAAGACCAACTATCAAGTAAGTAGACAGGAGGTTTATCCCATGACCATTCCACAGCAAATCATCACCATCGGTTTATGTGTCCTTGCGACAATGACAACCCGCTTTCTCCCATTTTTTATCTTCTCAGAGAAACGCGAGACACCCGCATTTATCCAGTATATCGGGAAATATCTTCCCTCAGCAGTCTTTGGCATGCTCGTCGTATACTGTCTGAAAAACGTTGATGTTCTTCACGGCACACACGGAGCACCGGAGTTTCTCGCCATCATTGCGACGACAATCATTCATCTCTGGAAACGCCAGATGCTTCTCTCGATCGCCGGAGGAACCATTTTTTATATGCTGTTGATCCATTTCATCTGACCGATTGCCGATGATTTCAAATCTCATTGCATGGTTTTTCGCGCATTGCTTTTCTCAATTCATTTGTTCATTTATTGTATTGCACAAAAAAGCTCTCACAAATCCATGATGTCTCAACACCACAGACTCGTGAGAGCTTTAAGCAAAACGATGAACCATCGATCTTTTTCTTTCTCCCTAGATCAGATTATATCCCTTAGATTTCAGACATTCCTGAACTTCCCAGATTCCATCCGTATTGAAAACCATAACCGGCTTTCCGGAATCCCTGTTGAACGAGAGGTACATGTAATTGATGCTGATGTTACTCTCAGAGAGCGCAAGCAGGAGGCGATTCAAGTTTCCAACCTCATCTGCCACCTCAACGCCGAGTACATTACTCAGACGGCACATATAACCTGCCTCTGTGAGCTTCTCCTGTGCCTTTTCCGGGTCAGAGACAACCATGCGGATGATTCCAAACTCCGCACTGTCATTTGTGACAGACCCCCAGATATTAATTTCAGCCTCCGCCAAAATACTGGTGATTTTCTGCAAGGTTCCCTTTGAATTCTCGCCAAAAACAGACACCTGTTTTAACATATTTCTTTCCTGCCTTTCTCAGTTCTTTTGTATCTTTGTATTTTTCATTTCACTCTAGCACTTTAATGTATAAAATTCTCTGTTTTCATCTAGTATAACGCAGGGCAAGTGATTTGTAAATGATTTCCTCAACTCAAATAATTTTTCATCGTCCTGAGTGCACTCTTTTCCAATCTCGACACCTGCGCCTGACTGATATGGATCTCCTCCGCGACCTCGGTCTGGGTCTTTCCCTCAAAAAAACGCATATCGATGATGTGTCGCTCGCGCCCCGGCAAATGTTTCATCGCCTCCCGAAGAGAGAGATCCTCGACCCAGTTTTCCTCCAAATGTTTCTTGTCACTGATCTGATCCATCACATAGAGCGGATCTCCGCCATCCGTGTAGATCGGCTCGTAAAGGCTGACCGGACTTTGAATTGCGTCAAGCGCATAGGTGACTTCCTCCTTGCTCATCCCGATCTCCTCTGCGATCTCTGAGATCGAAGGTTCTCTTGAGAGACGGCGCGTCAGTGCTTCTCGGGCATAGATTGCTTTGTATGCAATATCCCGCAGGGAACGACTGACGCGAATCGAATTGTTGTCCCTCAAATAACGGCGCACCTCCCCGAGAATCATCGGCACCGCATACGTTGAAAATCTCACATTCTGGGAGAGATCAAAATTGTCAATCGCCTTGATTAATCCAATACAGCCGATCTGAAACAGATCATCAATATTTTCCTGACTGCCGGCAAAACGCTGAATGACACTCAGGACCAAACGCAGATTTCCCTTGATATACTGCTCTCTGGCACTCTTGTCCCCCTTTGCGATCCGCATAAAAAGAGCATCCTTCTCCTCATTTGTGAGCAACGGGAGCTTTGATGTGTTCACGCCACAAATTTCCACCTTATAGACAGGCATATCCTTTACCTCCGCAGATTTGATAGGGAGTGTGAATCCCAAGTCCAAACAGCAACTCTGAATGTAAGGATGGACATTTTCCGGTGAATTTATACGGCTTTGTGCGAAAGAAGACCAGAACGGAGATGAATAAAATTTGAAAATCCGGAAGATTTATCTTATGATAAAAAAGAAAGATTAAGAAAAAATAAGAAAATTTGCAGAAATATGAGGACTTTTTACTTATGGCTCAGACACAAGATCAGGAAAACAAATGGGACAAACTTCTGAAAATCCGCACTTCCGGACGCGATGACTCAAACGCAGATCAGTACTGCTACCCCTACGAACCGACACCCTACTCCGTCCTTGAACGGCTCGCAAACAGCGGAGAAATCCGCAAAAATCATGTTCTGCTCGACTACGGATGCGGAAAAGGGCGGGTCGATTTCTTTCTCGCCTACCAGACCAGATGCCGGGCAATCGGAATCGAGTACGATGAGCGGATCTATGCGGAAGCACACAAAAATAAAGAGAGCGCAGTCTCAGGCGCCCGGACGGAATTCGTGCTCGCAAATGCCGAACAGTATCCGGTCGCTCCCGAAATCAACCGAATTTTCTTTTTTAATCCATTTTCCGTTGAGATTTTAAAGAGCGTTCTCGCGAGAGTCCTCGACTCCTACTACGAAAATCCACGAAACATCAAGCTCTTCTTTTACTACCCACAGGACGAATACCTCGCCTACCTGATGACCGTAAGCGAACTGGAATTTTATGATGAGATTGACTGTCAGGATCTGTTTGAGGGGCATAACTTGCGAGAGCGAATCGTGATTTTTGAGACTCCCGAGATGTTTTAAGATGGAATTAAAATCACGCGCCAAGTCGACGCTCGCGGAGACTTGAATCGGATTGTAATCCAATTTTTTTGAATGAAAAATTTTGCAGGATATGCGATTTGCAAAAAGAAAATTTTATAAAATTGTAATAGATGTAATGGAATTGTAAACGCAGTTCCCTCAAAAAAGAGGTATACTGTTACCATCTTACGAAAGGTGGTAACTCACATGTACATAAAAAAATTTGCAGTCGCTTGCCTCAGTCTCTGTCTGTGTGCACAGCCTGTTTTCTCCTCTTACGCCGGAACTATCGTCGCAGGAAGCGGTGCTTCCCTCGCTTCCCCGTCAAACGTCAGCCCTGCTACCGGCTCTTCCTCCGCCTCATCCTTTACTGCGGATCAGGCATGGCACAAGATCAACGGGCAGTATGTCGACGCATCGGGGAACCCGATTGACGGCGTTCTGATGCGCGGAATCAGCGTCTCCAAATGGCAGGGAAACATCGACTGGGCAAAGGTTGCGAGCGATGACGTCTCCTTTGCTTTTGTCCGCATGGTCTCCTACGGCTACGAAGGTCAGATCACGATGGATGAAACCTTCGACCAGAATATGCGTCAGGCGAGCGCTCAGGGCATCAAGACCGCTCCTTACATCTATCTCCAGACCAAGACCGTCGAGGAGGCAAAAAAAGCCGGTCAGTTCGCTGTCGACACTGCAAGAAACTACAACGTAAACTTCCCGATCGCCGTCGACATCGAATCCCCCTACATCCTCACACTGTCGGTTCAGGAGCTGACCGATGTCATCAACGCATTCTGTCAGGTGATCGCAGACAATGGCTACACCCCGATCGTGTACAGCGACTTCAACAAGCTGAGCACCGAGATGGACACCTCCCAGATTCCTTATGACATCTGGCTTGCACGCTACGGCTCGACAAACAATCAGTTTGCGAACCGCACAATCTGGCAACCGACTGAAACTGCATCCGTAAACGGAATTTCCGGAAATGTCTGCGTCGAGCTCGCCTTTAAGAACTACATCGGTCAGGTTGGAACCGGAAACAGCTCTGGCAGTTCCGTTGTCGGACCGGCAGGCAGTCAAAATTACTCCGTCTCCGCGACACCTACGGTCGGCGCTTCTTCCCAGACCGGCGGTCCGGGTGTTGTTCAGGCAGGAAGTGGAAGTCTGACCTCCCCGACACCTGAGAATGTCTCCCAGAGCGCACCGGCAACGGACACGAGTTCTACAACCTCATCGACGGTAGTCACCGCAGGTAATTAAACTTACGTGATCATCCGATCACCACTGCCTACTTTTATCCGTTCCTATTTCCTTCTTATACCGAAGAATAGGAACGGATTTTTTATTTTCCTTCCATCTCCCTCACCGCTTTCTTAAACTGGAACGCAAACAGGGTGCTTGCAAAAATCACGGACAGTGTATCTGCGACCGGCTCTGCAAGATAAACTGCCATCAGCGCATTGTTTGCAAACAGATGCGGAAGGATGTAGATCAGCGGAATCAGCAGAATAAATTTTCGCATGACTGCCACCATGATCGAGGCTTTCGCATTTCCGAGTGCGCTGAATGTGAGCTGGCAGGCAACCTGAATTCCGAACACAAACATCACTGCCATATAGATGCGCAGGGCTGTTTTTCCAAATGTCAGCAACTGTGCATCTGAGGTGAACATCGACACAAATGCTCCCGGAAACAGCTGAACACCAAGCCACAGAAGGACCGAGTAACAGAGATTGACTTTCACGAGAAGTCCGAATGTCTTCTTCACACGCTCTGCATTGTGTGCACCGTAGTTGTAACTGATGATCGGCTGTGCGCCCTGTCCGAGTCCCTGAAGAGGAAGCATCGCAAACTGCATCACACTCGTGAGAATCGTCATCGCTCCGACAGCGAGATCTCCACCGTAGCGAAGCAGGGAGGAGTTGAAGCAGACTGAAATGATACTCTCACTCGACTGCATGATAAATCCCGCCAGGCCGAGCATCACCGTCGGCACCACAACGTTTTTTTTCAGTCTCATATTTTCTTTTTTGATTTTCAAATACGTCTTTTTTCCAAGAAGAAACGACATCACCCAGGTACACGACAATGCCTGAGAGATCACGGTCGCAAGACCGGCTCCGCGCACTCCCATCCCAAATTTAAAAATAAAAATCGGGTCAAGCACAATATTGGCAACTGCACCGATCAGCACAGAAAGCATTCCGGTCTTGGCAAATCCCTGTGCCGTGATAAACGTGTTCATGCCGAGCGTCAACTGTACAAAGATCGTTCCGATCGCATAGATATTCAAATATGCGCAGGCATATTCGATCGTATTCTCACTCGCGCCAAATGCCAGCAGAATCCGCCGTCCAAATGCCAACAAAATCGTTGTCAACACTACGGAAATAATCAGCTGAAGCGTCACACAGTTTCCGAGTATCTGTTCCGCCTGATCCTCTTCATTCTTTCCCATCGCAATCGTCGCCCTCGGCGCACCGCCCGATCCGACCATCGATGCAAACGCCGACACAACCATGATGATCGGCATGCAAACGCCGACACCAGTCAGTGCAAGTGCCCCGCTCTCCGGAATGTGTCCGATATAAATTCGGTCCACGACGTTGTAGAGCATATTGATGATCTGCGCCATCACCGTCGGGATCGCCAACCGAAAAAGAAGTCTCCCGACCGGCTCTTTTCCAAGAAAACTTTTGTCATTCTGCATCTTTGTCCTCCCCACATTCTCCATCTCTTCCACAAGTCCCACAGACTCTACTTGCTTCACTCTCTTCACTCTCTTTACCGCTTCCATCCCTCTGCGGATTCGCTCCAAGCCCCTTTAGAATGTTCTCCTCGATTCTCCGGTTCATCTCCTGATAGAGATGTTTTTCATTTTCATCGAAGCCTGCAAAAATCTGTGCAAGCATCTTCTCCTGCTGGACCTCAACCGCCGTGACGAGCGGAGTCGCCCTCTCGGTCAGCGACAGATGAATCCGTCTCCGATCTTTCGGGTCTTCCGTCCGCTTGAGAAATCCTTTCTGAATCAGGGCTTCCACTCCCTGAGAGACATTTCCGCGCTGGAGCATTCTCATCCGAACAATCTCACTTGCCGTGTCGTGCTGTGGATTGTTGTAGAGGAAATTGACAATTACAATCTCCACTTTTGACAAGCCATACTCCCTGCGAACCGGTTCCTGATAGAGTTCCTGAAGTTTAAATGTCCCGCGCATCACCATGCAGTAATTTCCATGATTTTTCAAATCTCTGTTATGATCCATGTTGGGTGATGCGATCCTCCTTTCTATCTTTCTTTGTATCGTTTCTATCGTTTTTAAATAGTTTCTTTTAGAACTATTCTTTTTAGAACTGATTATACGCATTTCGATCCCCTCTGTCAATCCCACCCCAACGATTGACAGAGAGCCAAAATAAAAAAGGATCTCCAGCGCGTCTCCCTCCAGTTTTGGCAGAAATTGGAAGAAGGCAGAAGTGCCGGAAATCCTTTTTATTCCAGAATCGAAGATTCAATCACGTTCCGATTCTGTATGTTTTGCAGTTGATTTTTTTAACATTCATCAGGCAGTTTGTTGGGTCAACTTAAAACTTGGTCTTATTTGATAAATCCAACGTGCTTGCAGATCTCTTCTACTGCTTTGTCCTTGCGCTCGTTGAAGATCACCTTGTTCTCCTCGAACATGTTGCGACCATCTGCATCGATGGAGACGATCAGCGGACCGAACTCCTTAACTCGGCAGTTCCACAGCGTCTCCGGCATACCCAGATCACGCCACTCGGCACGAACGATCTCCTCAACCTCGGTAGCAGCTACTACTGCGTTTCCAGCCGGGAATACACAGTGGATTGCCTTGAAGTTCTTGCAGGCATACTCGGTGTTCGGGCCCATACCGCCCTTACCGATGATGACCTTTACTCCGGTCTGCTCTACGAACTCTTTCTCGAACTTCTCCATACGCATGGAAGTGGTCGGTCCTACGGAAACCATCTCGAACTTGTCATTCTCCAGCGGACGGATGATCGGGCCAGCGTGGAAAATTGCGTTGTTGCGAACATCTACCGGAAGCGGGCGATGCTCCTCTACAAGACGACGATGTGCTACGTCACGGCAGGTTGTCATGCTACCTGTCAGGTATACGATATCTCCAATATGGATATCCTTTAAATCTTCATCACTTACCGGTGTTACCAGAATTTTCTTTCCATCTCTAATCTCGATCATTATAATGTTACCCCCGAATGTGTAGTAATGGTATAGTTCAGATCCTTATCGAAAATAATGTGTCCGCGACGGTGAGACCAGCATCCAACGTTTACTGCAACACCGATCGTAGAAGGATGACGTGCGGTATTCTCAATATGTACGCCCATTACGGAGTACTTTCCGCCCATACCCTGCGGTCCAAGGCCGATGGAGTTGATGCCGTCCTCGAGAAGTTTCTCCATGTAAGCGGCACGCTCGTTCTCGTTGTGGCTTCCTAACGGACGCATCAGAGCTTTCTTGGAAAGCAGTGCAGCGGTCTCAACAGAAGTTGCAACACCTACACCAACCAGAAGTGGCGGGCAAGCATTCAGACCGTAAGAAGTCATAACATCCATAACGAACTGGGTAACACCCTCGTATCCAGCGCCCGGCATCAGAACCATTGCCTTACCCGGAAGGGTGCAACCGCCACCTGCCATGTATGCGTAGATCTCGCACTTGTCGCTGTCCGGAACGATGTCCCAGAATACGGTCGGGGTTCCCTTGCCGACGTTCTTACCGGTGTTGTACTCATCGAAAGTCTCAACACTGTTGTGTCTCAGCGGAGCCTCGAAGGTTGCCTTCACAACAGCCTCTTTCAGAAGACCCTCAAGCTCACCGATCAGCGGGAACTGGGTACCGCACTTTACCCAGAACTGAAGAACTCCGGTATCCTGACAGCTCGGGCGATTCAGCTTTACAGCCAGATCCTGGTTCTTCTTCATTGTTGCGTAGATAACCTTGGACAGCGGGCTATCCTCTTTCTCTGCCAGCTCATCGAGCTTTGCGATGATGTCATCCGGCAGTTTCTTACCGATATGGTCTACAAAATGCGCCATATACGTGGTAAGCTGTTCAACCTGTTCTTTCTTGCTCATCTCATAACCTCCTGTTTCTTCATGTGAATGTTTTTTTGTTTTTGATTTTTGTGTTGTTTTGATTTGTTGTTTCTGATATTTAATAATGTATCCATTTCGTATCTTCATAATAAATCGTTTTGTGTCGTTTGTCAAGTGTTTTTTTGTAATTTTTTTACATATTTTTGTACACAAAATACGTTTTATTATGCTTATTTCGCAGTGTGTTACTGTTCACGCATTGCCCAACAGCAAAGTGTATACAATAACACACTATGTCTCCAAATAGGGGTTCAAGGACATCCCCTGGCTCGTCTTCTCTCTTTACGGGAAGAACGGGAACGCGATCGGAAGAATGATCATGCTGACAATCGTCGCAATCACAATCAACGGAGCACCGGACTTCACATAGTCCATGAATGTATATCCGCCTGCACCGATTACCATCGTATTTGCCGGCATTCCGATCGGGGTTGCGTATGCACAGGAACCACCGATAACACATGCCATCAGAACGGCTCTCGGGTCAGCTCCCATTCCCTGAGCAACAGACAGACAGATCGGAACCATCAGAGCGGTCGTCGCCGTGTTGGACATGAAGTTCGTCAGCACACAGCACAGCATGAAGACAACGAAGGTCAGCACATACGGGGACGGATTCTCACCGAGGGCGTTGATTACAAGGTCTGCAATCTGCTCTCCTGCTCCTGTCTTGGAAAGTGCAGATGCAAGGGAAAGCGTACCACCAAAGAGGAAAATCGTCTTTAAGTCAATCGACTTGAGCGCATTCTTCTCAGAGATAACACCGGTCAGAATCAGAGCCAGAGCACCGATACATCCGGAGATGCACAGCTTGATACCGATCTTGTCCTCGAGAACCATCGCTGCCAGCGTCAGCACAAGGATCACGAGGGAGAGAACTTTCTTCCACTGCGGAACGTTGCTGAAATCCTGAGTCTGATCAAAAGCTCCATCGTCTTTCGGCTCGCGGTTCGGGAGCAGACGGTATCCAATCGTTGCATAGAAAAGAATTCCACAGATCAGGATCGGAACTCCGACAATCGCATACTCAAAGAATCCAAAGGACATTCCGAGCTGTTCCTGAAGCGCACTCTGTGCAATCAGGTTGCCCGGCGCACCGATCAGGGAAAGGTTTCCACCCATCGCTGCCGCAAATACCAGAGGCATCAGCAGTCTGGAACGGGAATATCCGGACTTTGCTGCAATTCCGATTACAACCGGAATCAAAACGGCTGCGGTACCGGTGTTGGAAAGAACTCCACTCATCACGCCCACGATCACCATGATCGCGATAATCAGCATTCTCTCGGTCTTCGCGAACTTTGTCACGATTCCGCCGATCTCATTTGCCATTCCGGTCTCAAAAAATGCTCCGCCGACAATAAACATTGCGACGAACAAAATTACGTTGCTGTCAATAAATCCTGCAAAAGCTGTCTTTACATCCAGTACCTTTGTGACGACAAGTCCGATACAGACGATCATCGAAGTCACACCCAGCGGGATCTTCTCTGTCACGAACATCACGATCGCAAACAGAAGAAATAAAATAGTAATGGTTGATGGACTCATAAACTCCTCCTGCTTTTCCCCATGCATACACGCATCTCTCGGGTTTCTTTTTGATATTTCGGCGCCGATTTCGTGGATACCCCTCAAATACATACTCTCTCCGATCGCCTTCCGAGTCAGTACTCCCCCCTGTCACGCTCTCTTACAACGTTTCCGATGCTTCATTCTCATTTGTCTTCCTGATCGGTGGGCTTATTCGTTCGTTTACTCGTTGGTTCGCTGGATGACTTGCCAACTCGCAGATGTTAAACGTTTTTCGTGATCTTTGATTTCTAATATTTAATAACGTATCCATTTCGTATGTTCATAATAAAACACAATGCCGAATTTGTCAATAGGTCATTGATGTTTTCAGCATTGTGTTTATTTTTTGCGTTTTATTTTTATGCATCCTGCACAAGGATTTTGAATCTTTGAATTTTTGAATCTTTGAGACTTTGAGGCTTTGAATCTTTGAGGCTTTGAGGCTTCCTTAACGGTAGCGCGTCAGCACATCCTCCATGCTTCGGATGATGTGGCGGTGCATCCGTTTTCTCGCCTGATCCGCATCTCGCTTCTCGAGTGCTTCCAGAATCTCCTTGTGCTCCGTCAGGGACTTGACCGCATACTCCTGAGCCGTCGATTTCACACCCATCGACAGACCATTCCACAACTCAGACAGCATTTTTTTCAGTTTTTCATTGCCCGATGCCTTCCAGATCTCATAGTGGAACGACTGGTTGTAATTGGAATAGCTTCCCGAATCATCCTGATCGAGAGCCTCCTGTGCAGACTCAACACAGTTGTGGATTGCATCGAGATCTGCTCCCATCTCACAGCAGAGTGCACATGCCTCACTCTCAAGCGCCGCACGCACCTGATAGTGTTCCCGGATCGTCGTCTCATTGATTCCAAGCACAACGGCTCCCTTATTCTGCTTTAAATCGATCAGTCCATCTCTCGAGAGGATCTGAAATGCCTCACGCACCGGTGTCACGGAGACGCCAAGCTCCTGCGCCGTCGTCTCGAGTGCAAGCACCTCTCCCTCTGAAATCTGCTTTGAAATAATCGCTTTTCTCAGCGCAGAAGCCACTCGCTCCCTCGCCGGAAGAAGCTGAATTGGTTTTAATCCTAACATGTTCCGTCCCCTCTCTCTTTTCTCATGCGAATCATTGCATCCGCAAGCATCTCAAAATACCCCAAAAGTTCCTTCTCGCCTTCTTCCTGTTTTCCGGATTTCCACAGTGCTCTCGCCATCATCAGCTTCCGCTCACTCTCCATACACGTTCCGCTGTTCACAACAAATGCCGTGTAGATCTCAATCAGCGTCTCCAACGACTTCTTGGAAAAGCTGTAACGGTGATTTTTCCAGATCTCCCGATGGAATTCCATCTCCTGTTGCGGAAGTTCCTCCGGATTCTGCCACTCTCTGAGCGCTTCCGCCTCCAAAAGGGCAGTGTGACGGAACACATGATAAAAGAACTCGTCCGTCAGCTGGCTCACTCTCACATGATTGTTCGGAAGACGATCGATCAGTCCCTGATATTCGAGCAAAATCAATGCCTCCCTGACAGGCATCCGCGATACACCAAGACTCTGCGCAAGTTCATTCTGCGTCATCTCCGTGCCATTCGGAATGTCCCCGGAAAGAATGGCATCCTTGAGCACTTCCACGATGCTTCCCTGTTTTTTCTTTACTCCGACATACTCCACAATTCTTCTCCTCCACGCCGTTCCTGCACGGAAGCCATTTTGCTGCTCTCCCCTCCATGCATCCCGATTTTTCTTTTTCTCTCTACTTCTCTGTTTCTTTACTTTTTTACTTTTTTACTTTTCTGATTTTCTAATTCTCTCGTTCACTCAACATCCCGTGATCATGCAAATATTAATCATACATTATATTGTATCCATTTTTATTTAAAAAGTAAAGAGCCAAAATCCATCTTTTTTCTCAAAGTCGGCGTTTTCGTTACCGTTCGTGCATTACACAAACGGTAACAACATTTTTTACGCAACTAATTCTCTCTGTGCTGTGCTCTACTCTACTCATTTCCCTCTTCCCACATTTCCATCCATTCTAGGCAGAGTTCATGCCAGAGCTTCCATGCCTCATCGCACTCACTGCGCAGACCATCTAAGGTTTTAAGAGAAACCGGAGACTCTGGCGTCTCGCCAACCCATTCTGATTCTGGTTCACCGAATTTTGGCTCACCGGATTCTGGTTCACCAAATTTTGATTCATTGGATTCTGGGTTATCAAGAGGCGAAGGTTCTCCAAGCAGTTCTTTCCAGTATTCCTCGGATTCACAAATCGCCTGCTCTGCATCTCTCACACGCTCCTCAAGCATTGCATAACGTTCCCCTGCCGGCTCCATTTTTTCACACACAAGACGGAGCTTCCAGTCAAGATATGCCTCCTCCGTCGAAATCTCGCGAAGTCGATGACGCTCTGCCTTCGGAACCGCACGCATCCCCTCAATCAGCGCCATATCCTCTGCCCGAACCTGCTCTGCAACCGAAACTCCCTCCGCCTCCTTGCGACAGCGCTCGAGATAATGTTCATATCCAAACGGATGATACATTGCGCTCCTGCCGTCAAAAATCAGCATCGCGTCTGCGACCTGACGGATAAAATATCGATCATGAGAGACAAAAAGAATCGTCCCCGTGTAGGCCTGAAATGCGGTCTCAAGAACTTCTTTTGCCGGGATATCCATATGATTCGTCGGCTCATCGAGCACAAGGAAATTCGGACGGCTCTGCAAGAGCTCTGCGAGAACAAGGCGGGAACGCTCTCCGCCGGAAAGTTCCGATACCTTGCGTCCCGCCTCCTTTCCTCGAAACAGGTAAGCTCCGAGCACACTTCTCGCATCCTTCTCTGTCATCGCCGGAAATAGCTCATGAAAATGCTCCAACACCGTCTTATCCGAGGTAAATTCTGCGGTATGCTGATCAAAATATCCGATTGTCACCTGATTTCCCGGACCGCCCTCGCCCGCAATCTGCGGAAGCAATCCGGCAACCGTCTTTAAAAATGTAGTCTTTCCTGCTCCATTTGGACCGATCAGACCGATTTTCTGTCCTCTGCGGATTCTCAGAGACAGTTCGAGAATCGGTTTCTCATATCCGATTTTCAGATGCTCCGCAGTAAACACCCACTTGCTCCCGAGAATCAGGGGACTGATCTCCCCGAAATGAACTCTCATCTCCTCCGGATTTGGCTCACTGACGCGCTCCATGCGCTCAAGCTGTTTCTTTTTTGCGCGCGCAAACGAAGCCTTTGTCGGCTTATGGCGGAAGCGCTCAATGACCTCATCTAAACGCTTAATCTCCTCCTGCTGGCGTTCCCACGCCTTCTTCTGGATCTCAAGCGCGTGCTGTTTCTCTGCACGGTATTGACTGTAATTGCCCGCGTAGCGCACCAGAGACGTGCCAGACGCCTCATAGATGACCTCTGCTGTCCGATCGAGGAAAAAACGATCATGGGAGACCATCACAACCGCATGGGGATATTCGCGCAGATATTCCTCAAGCCACTGAACCGTCGGAATATCGAGGTGATTCGTCGGCTCATCGAGTAGAAGAATATCCGGTTTCATCAGAAGAAGTCGAATAAACGCAATCTTCGTCTGCTCTCCACCCGAAAATTCCTCAAGTCGCTTTTTCTTATCCTCTTTCGAAAAGCCAAACCCTGTGAACAGGCGGTCATACTCCATCTCATAAGCAAAACGCTCCCGGTCAAATCGATCCTTGCACGGGCATGCCTCAAGAAGCTCCTCCTCGACCGTGCGCCCGAGATCCCCGCTCAGATGCTGATGCAACATCCCGATTGTGAGCTGTCTCGATCGCAGAATGCCGGGGCCCTGTCTGCGGTCATCTCGGTCAAGTTCTAACTCGCCTGCAATCAGACGCAGAAGTGTTGTCTTTCCCGTTCCATTGCGTCCGACAACCGCAATCTTCTCATTCCCCCGAATCTCAAAATTGATATGGGCGAGAATCGGCTTCCCTCCCAGTGACACACTTCCGTCCACAATCTGATACAGCATTGGTGTTCTCCTTCATTTGTCTCAAAAATTATTTTTTATTTTGAAAAAAATATTAGTCAAATGTTAGTCCAGATTCTTTCCATACAACGAAAAAGGACACCCTCCGAAGAGGATGCCCTTTCTATTCAGCGTGCGCGAGAAGATTCGAACTCCCGACACCTTGGTCCGTAGCCAAGTGCTCTATCCAGCTGAGCTACGCGCACATCCGGCTTATCGCCTGTCACAACTTTCTGAGCTCTGTGCCTTAGCTCTTAGCTCTTGTCCGCTGCAACGATAGTTAGTATACTGCACATTATCGTTTTTGTCAACACTTTTGCAAAACTTTTTTTAATTTTTTTTGAAAGCCCGATTTTCCCTTGATTTTAAAGGAAAAACGGGCTTTCACCAGACACAATTTTCGTGCCGTCTCAAAATTTTCTTTTTGATTTTTTGATTTTTCTTTTGAGTTTCTTTTTAAATTTTTTGCATTTCTTACTTTTCCAGACTCTTCCAGCGGAAGTTCGGAATCACATCGCTCCACTTATTGATACCGATCAGTGCTTTGTACTTCTCCGTCGTCTCAAGCGTCGCATTCTTGTTGTCGATATTCTTGTATACAATCCAGGACGGTTTCTGCTTTGTCGCCACGATGTCATTCGGCTTGCTCTCATCGCAGTGCCACAGACCAAATGCCTGGGATGCCGAAAGCTCCGTCGGCGCATCGACCTGACGACTCATGATGAACGCGTCAATGTACGGATTGCTATCCGCGATATAATACGCATAGGCGATCGCCGCTGCCTGAAGATCCTCCGTCGTTCCTCTCGTCGCACTCTTTGAGGTAAATCCCTGTTCGGAGAGAATGACATGGCGCACGGCACCGGATGCATTGCGGAACTGCGCCTGCTGGAGATAATCCGTCAGCACGCTCAGGTTCAGCATATTGACAACCGGGGAGGATGCATCGTTCTTGATAAGTCCAGTCTCCGCATCATTCCAGAACTCCGGCTCTGTCAGCGGAATCGAGTACGGATGGTAAGCAATTCCCCAATCCATCGAACCGCCCGGAATCATCTTGTTGTTGAACGTATCGATGACATCCTTCGCATTGTACTTGAGACTTCCGTCTGCGTCGTAGTTCCAGTTGTAGTCAGTCGAGAAAAATACTCTGCTGTTCGCACTCGTACTCTTGATCGATGTGTAGAACACGCGGAACGCTCTCTGGTACTCCTCGACATACTGATCGAGGCTCATCGGTCCCATGTAATTCCAGAGCTGGTTGTTGATCTCATTTCCGATTACCCAGTTGGACACTCTTCCATATGGGGATTTCAGACTTCCATAACGATCTGCAAGGAAGGTTGCAATTGCGCGAACCGTCTCATATCCCTCCTGAGTCGCCACATTGAATCCATAGTAATTTGCGGTTGTCGCAGGCTGTTTCGTCACACCCGGATAGTAGAGCTGAGGGGTCGAATCGCTCCAGCCGTTTAAGATAACCGCAGTCACCGTCATGTCCTTCTCCGACATCCGGCGGATCGTGTCATCATAGACTGCAAGCACATCCTTGCTGAAATGATAGGTCTTTCCGTCAAACTGATAGTCAATTCCGCTTCCCAGAATGTGATTGAACGGAATATTGACAATCACATGGTTGACACCCAGAGAAAACGCATCTGAGAGCATCGCCGGGGTCGTCTGAATCAACAGACCCTTCTTTGTCTGTGCGCTCTTGTAGGCATCGGTGTACTTTGCCACCGATTCCGGATTCGAGATATACGCCTCATTGCTGACAATCGTATACTCGCTTCCGTCATAGACCGCAACAACATAGCTTGAGCAGAGCGCATCCTGCGCCGTTCCGAGATTCAGCGGAACCTGAAAATTCAGCGCATCGCCCTTTGTGATCCATGCGCAGTAGTCCGTTCTGCCCTTCAAATCTCTCTGGTAGGGCTTCATCTCAAACAGATAGAGATAATTGTCATAGTACGCGGAATCTGACCACGTTCCCTCCATCTGTCCCTTGATCAATACCTGTTTTCCATTCTCCACTGTACAGCTGGTTATATGCGCAAACTCCGTCGGAGTCGGCTTTTCTTCTTCTGCCCGTGCCTGAATGATTCCCGTTATTCCGGTAAATGCGGTGAGCACCACCAGACAGCACAGAGATAACCAGTACTTCCAGTTTAAGTACTTCTTTTTTGTCTTCAACTTCTTCTGCCTCCAATCTCTGCCTTTTTTCACATCCTTTATCATAGCATGATATGTCAAAGGTGCAAGAACGATTCTCTTACATTGGCTTACAATTTTCTTGCAGAATATGCTGAAAATCTTCCTGAAATTCTGTTTTTGTCATAAAACGGTCGATCATTCCGTTGTTCCGATACCACTCAAAATCCGTCTCCACCTGATCTGACGTCAGGATCAGGCGGATCTCCGGGTTGACTCTGCGCAGGATCTCACAGAGCTCGATTCCGTTCATCATCGGGATCATATAATCCGCAATCACCATCTCATAAAGCTCTGGATTTTTCTGCACCTTGTCGATGAGGACAGCCGGATGCTCATACAGATCAATACTGTAACGGCTCCCGCGCGCCTGTCCCTTCATTTTCCGCAACATCTCGTCCGCGGACACAATCGCAATCCTTGAGACGGATTTGAGGCGCTTGCGCCCATCCTTATCCTTCTTCTGATCGCTCTCCGGATCTGCCTGATACTCCGGAATGTAGAGTTCAAAACACGTTCCCTGATCCGGTGCACTCTTCACTTCAATCCTGCCATCCACCGAACGAATCATGTTCTGGACAACCGAAAGTCCAAGACCGGTTCCCTGTCTCGATCCCTTCGTCGTGTAAAACGGCTCAAAGATCTGCTGGCGCGCACTCTCGCTGATTCCACATCCCGTATCGGAAACCCGCAGGCAGATCATGTTCCCCGCTTCCCGCCTTAAAGAGACCGTCAAAATCTTTTTCTCCGAGTGTTCCATCGCCTGAAACGCATTTTTGCACAGGTTCATCAAGATGTGCTCTGCCATTCCGCGCCGTCCCCAGATAAAAAGGCTCTCCTGCGTGATTTCCGCCCGAAATGTAATTGCAGACGGCACAAGCTGACGCACAACCATAAGCGCGCTGTTCGTCTCCTCCGTGAAATCCAGTTTCTCAAGCCGGACTCCCATATCCTGTCTCGAAAATGCCAGAAGCTCCCTCGAGAGATTCGAGGCCTTGTCGACTGAGCGCGTGATTTCCCGGATCATCTCCTTATTTTCCTCAGAAATGCTCTCATCACTCTCGAGAAGCTCCGAGTAGATCAGCACCGGTGTCAGATAATTGTTGAATTCATGCGCGATATGGCTTGCCATCATGCCGAGCGACTGAATTCTCTGATAATGGCGGATCTCATCGTTCTTCCGCGCGAGCAGTTCCATTCCCTGATTGATTTCTTTTAAGTAAGAAATCTCTTTCTGCTGGGAGACTGCGAGGAAACGGTTTTTGAGGATCATCCGCGTCGCAAAGACGAGCACGAGAATATAGAACATCACAATCCCGACGAGAACCACCATCATCCGATTTAACGGGCTGTCAAGCTCCTCCATCGGCAGAGTCGAGTTCACGATCCACCGCTCCCCCTGAATATAGATCACCGTGAACGCGACAATCCTGCGCACAGCCGGCAGGGACGGATCGTCCCAGACATAACTGTCAAGAATTCCCGTTCCAGAATCTTCTTTTGTCTGGCGTTCCACCCACGAATCAAGACTTGTCAAATTTAACGACGGATAGCGCAGACTTCGCCCTTTGACTGCGTCCATGCCGATCTGATCCTGCGCGTGGTGCATGATAATATCAAGGTTCTGGTCTTTCACGACGGAATATCCATTTTCTCCGATCTTGACCGGCTCGACAATCTTCTGGTAAATGCGATGCAGATCCATCGAAAACAAAAGCACATACTCGCCTTCCTGTGTGACAATCTTCTTTGCAATCTTCATCTCATACCATCCGGTCTGATCGGAAAGTTGTTTCCCGACAATCTCTGCCTGCAAGTTTCCCCTCTGATCGGTCATCTCCCCACTCGTTCTCTTTGCCTCCTCAATCTCTGCCCGCGCACTTGAGGAGGAACTTTGAATTTCTGTGTGATCCGTCAGATACGAGTAAGTCGCTCCACTTGGAGTATCAAGAAGAATCTGATCGTACAGCCCCTCACTCTCTTTCAGGAAATATCCTGTCTGTCTGCGAATTTTAAGCTCCGTCTCACTGCTCTTTGCCAAGAGAGCTATCTGACTCTCCTCCGCACTTTCAATCGGGGGCTCGACCTGCTCTTTATCCTGATCTTCATTCTGATCTTCCTTCTGATCCTCAATTTGGCTTGAATCGCCGAATCGACTTTCCGAATCATCGAAATCCTCGTAATAAAGATCAATCTGTTTCAACTCCGAGTTCAGATACGAGCTCAAGTTATTTCCGATCACCCCCGCGATCGTCAAAAGCTGGCTCTCCTCCGTCCGAATCATCGAATCCCGATACCTCCGATAAAACGTCAGACAGGCAACAACCATCGCAAGCGACAAAAGTACAATCAAAATAAAGGAAACAAGTTCCGTGATGTGTTTCTTCCCCCATCCGTTCAGATTCTGCATTTCTCTCTGTCTCCCTTCACTCCGTCTTGCAGTCTCTACTCACAGATCCATCTTGTAACCGATTCCCCGGACTGTCTTTAAGTAATCCGGATTTTTCGGGTCATCCTCAATCTTGTCGCGAATCCTCTTCACATAAACCGTGATCGTGTTGTCATCCACAACGGCCTCATTCCAGACCTGCATGTAGAGCTGTGCCTTCGTGAACACCTGACCCGGATTTTCCATCAGAAAACGAAAGAGCGCCTGTTCCCTCGCGGTGAAATTCAGTGGTTTTCCATTTTTCAGACACTCCATCTTCACTGTGTCGACCGTGAACGGTCCTCTCTGAATCGCAGACGGCGCCATCTGGCTGTAAATCTGGCTTCTGCGAATCAATGCCTTGACTGTCTGAATCAAGACGGCAATGTGAAACGGCTTTGTCAAGTAGCTATCCGCTCCGAATCCAAGTCCAAGCACCTGATCCATCTCATCGGATTTTCCTGAGAGCATCATCACCGGCGTGTTGTCCCCCGATGCCCGCATGCTCTGGAGCACCTGATAACCACCGACCCGCTCCATCATCACATCGAGAATCACCAGATGAAAATGCTGTTTCTGGAGCAGTTCAAGCGCCTCATCCCCGTCCGAGGCTTCCGTCACATGCATGCCCTCGCGCGCAAGCGCTGTCCGGATCGCAAGCCGGATTGCCCTCTCATCGTCCACTACAAGAATCTCTTCTGCGTTCATATCCCGTTTTTCCTTTCCTCTCTCCCTCTGAAATTTAATTTTCTTTTCCCTTATCTTCCATATTCTTTCATACCATTTAATATCTTTTCATACCGTTTCATATTTTTTTATCTGCTCTATCCACAATCTATCATCTCATATATCATGGTAAATAAAAAACACTTCCATGGTTTGCTGGATCTTTCCATCCCATCAGTAATTATAGCAAGATCCGTCCAAAATGTACAAGATTCTCCCCGATCTTTCACTGGATGCACGCTCATTTTGTTGCGAGAATCTTAGTTCCCCTGACACACAAAACAGGCGGAGACCATTCAGCTCTTTCGCGCTGTCTAATCTCCACCCAAGTCGTTTTAGTATGTCAAAAGTCGAAAATTGTATAACTACTATTCTTTGTCTTGTACCGCCTGCATATTACCGCAATAGCTTATACCGTAATGATTCCAAGGACTACTCCAAGGAAGAGCATGATACAGCTCACAATGAAATACGGCGGAATGCTGAATTTCATGTGATCTTTTAACTCAGTTCCAGTCAGACCGATTGCCAAGTAGGTTGCCGGTACAAGCGGGCTTACCATCAATGCAAGGTTCTTACCGATGATCATCGTCAGCGCGGTATTTAAGGATGCCACACCGTAAGTCTCACCGACCTGCATAACCAGAGGCATGATTCCGTAGAAGTATGCGTCTGTTCCAATGCAAAGTCCAAGCGGAAGTGCCAGAACACCGAAGATCAGGTGGATGAACTTTCCGAATGCAGACGGAATGATTGCCATGATTGCGCTTGCCATTGCCTCAAGCATTCCGGTTCCATCAAATACACCGACCATCGCACCCGCTGCAAACAGAGTTGCGGAGATTGCCAGTGCTGCCGGAGCATGCTTCTTTACAAGCTTGTCCTGAATCTTCTGATCTGGGTAGTTGACTGCGAGCAGAACACACAGACCCAGCATGAAGACTACATAGGATTTACCGATTCCGGCGGACAGAAGAGCGATAACGCCGACGGTCAGCAGGAAGTTGAAAATCAGGAACGCATTGGATTTTCTCAGGGAATCGGTCTCTGCCTTCTCCTTCGTATCCTCTGCAACAACTTCCCCTTTTCCTGCGCCTGCACCCTGCTTGATTGCCATCATGCCGAGCAGAACAGCAAGAACGATATTCATCACCAGTCCCACAACCTGAATCGGAATCAGCATATGCCACAGCTCGGTTGCATCCATCTGAAGAACGGTTGCTGCTCTTGCAGTCGGACCGCCCCACGGAAGCAGGTTCATAACACCCATGCACGCACCGGTGATGCACAGAAGAATTCTCGGATCAATCTTCATCTTCTTGTATACCGGATACATAGCCGGGATTGTGATCAGAACGGTAACAGCGGTCGTTCCATCGAGATGTGCGATCGTTGCGATCAGCGCAGTGACAACGGTAACGGCGATGACATTGTTACCGGCACGCTTTACCAGCCATCCCACAATCACATCGAACAATCCGGTGTCGGAAAGCACTCCAAAATAAATAACAGAAAAGATAAACAAAATACCGTTGCTCGTTGTTGTCTTGATTCCGTCTGCGATAAATCCCATGATATCCACAGGGGAAAATCCAAGAATCAGCGCTGCAATCGTCGGCACAACTGCCAGAACAACGATCGGTGACATTTTTCCCTTTAAAAGCAGGGCGACAATCGCGATGATCATCAGAAAACCGATTAATGCAACCATAAAAAACTCCTCCTCTCGCTCCATTCCATTTCTTTTATTGATTTTTTCTCTTACTTGATTTTTATTTTACAGGAGGAACCTTAATGGATCATGACGGAAAAATGACAATTTTGTCATATTTGTTATTTTTTTGTCAGCTATTCTCTGTTTTGGAACTTTCTATAAGACAGGAATCCAATCCATACACGGACACAACAAAATGGGCCATCGCAGATTCGTGCGACAGCCCATTTTCTTTTTATCACTTTATGAATAATTTCTTTAAACTTAAATCTTAATCTCTTAGATCTTAGAACAGACCCGGGAAGATCGTTGCCGGAATTGCCAGCCACAGGTTCGGGAACAGTACCAGCAGAGCCAGAACTGCGATCGAGGACAGGAAGTACGGAAGGGTTCCCTTAAACGCATCCTCAATTGTAATTCCACTGATGGATGATGCGATCAGCAGGCACAGACCATAAGGCGGAGTTACCAGACCAAGAGCCAGGGTAACAACAATGATCAGACCAAGGATGATCGGGCTGATTCCCAGTGCGGTAGCAGACGGAAGAATGATCGGAACGAAGAGGATCATTGCCGGAACTGCATCCATGAAAGTACCAACAAACATGAAGAATGCAACTACTACAATCAGGAATACCAGCTTACCACCCGGCATCGTGGTGAAGAACTGCTGTACGATCACGTTCAGCTGATAGTAGCTTAACAGCTCACCGAGTGCATTTGCGGTAGCCAGAGCAAACAGAGACAGAGAAGAAAGTTTCATCGTCTCGATCAGGATTCGCGGAAGGTTCTTTACCTTGATGGTCTTGTAGAAGAAGATACCAACAAGCAGAGCGTAGATACATGCAAATGCTGCGGACTCGGTCGGTGTGAACAGACCGGAAACGATACCACCGATCAGGATGATCGGAGTCAGCAGAGCCGGCATGGATTCCAGAGTCTGACGAACAACCTTGGAGAACGGAACTTTCTCACACTTCGGGAAGTTCTTGCGCTTGGAGTAAAACTTAACGACTGCCATCATTGCAAGACCAAGAAGAATACCAGGAACAAGACCACTCATGAAGAGTGCACCGGTACTTACGTTTGCGATACCTGCGTACACAACCATCGTGATACTCGGCGGGATGATCGATCCCAGAGTGGAAGATGCTGCGGTGACACCAACGGAAGTACCCTTGTCGTAGCCCTGCTTCTCCATTGCCGGAATGAAGATCTTACCAACACCAGCGGTATCAGCCTGAGAGGAACCGGAGATTCCTGCAAAGATCATGGAAACAAGAACGTTTGAATATGCCAAACCACCACGGAAATGACCTACCATGGAGTTACAGCAGTCAATCAGTTTCTCGGTGATTGCACCCTCATTCATCAGGTTTGCTGCCAGAATGAACAGCGGAACTGCCAGAAGCGTAAAGCTGTTCAGACCGTTAAACATCTTGGAAAATACTACGGTGTTCGGAATCTGTGCGAGAGAGGCGATACCGGTAAAGGATACAACGCCCAGTGCGAATGAGATCGGCACTCCAATCGCTACAAAAACGATGAACATAATTACTAATAATGCACCCATTACTTCTTTCCTCCCTTCATGATTGTGCTGATGTCATCAACGATCTGACTGATCAGATAAATGGCGGAAGTGATGCCACATAACGGAAGGCACAGCCAGGTCGGTCCTCTCTTGAAGGACGGAATGTTTACCCAGGTGTAGTTCCAGAACTGCTTGGTAACCTTGATACCATAATTTGCCATCAGTACTGCAAAAACCAGCATAATCAGAGAGATGATAATCGAAAGAATGCTCTTCTTTACCGGATCTTTCATCATATCGCTGATGGAAGTAAATGCAAAGTGACGTTTCTCATAGACCATCGCACCTGCGCCCATAAATACTGCCCAGATGAAGGAGTACATTGATACATCCTCAGTCCATGTTGCTGCAATTCCAAGATAACGGGACATCATCTGGAATACAACAGTAAGAAGAAATATGCACAGAAAGAATCCGCCAATGGCAATCTGAATCTTCTGCAACATCTCGATTGCTTTCTTCATGATTGTCCTCCTTTTCCCAAAAAACCATTAAACCCTTTCACCTAAAAGCTCTAAAAAAGACCTTTTAAAGACCCTTTAGACGGAACAACAGCCACCCAGTCTCCCAGGTGACTGTTGCGCGTCATAAACAACTCAATGTTAATGATTGAATGATAACGATATTACTCTGCTGCTGCGCGAATCATCTCCAGCTCTGCGGTCATGTTGTTATCCTGAGCGAACTTATCCTGAATCGGAAGTGCCAGTGCCTTGAATGCGTCAATGTCAACATCCTCGAAGTTGGTTACCTCAGCGCCATCAGCGATAACTTTCTCCTTGGACTCCTTGAACATTCTGTAAACAACCTCACGCTCTTCCTTGGTGCACTCCTCAACGCCCTCGTCGATCCAAGCCTTCTGCTCGTCGGTCAGACCATCGTAGAAGTTGCCGTTCATCAGAAGAAGACGGGTGGTGTAGTCATGATGAGTCTCAGAGATGTAATGTCCGTTCTGGGTCTTGTGATGCTCTTTCAGCATGAAGCTGGTGTAATCGTTCTCTGCGGAATCAACAACGCCCTGCTGTAATGCCTGATACAGCTCGCCCCAAGCTACGGAAGTCGGGATAGCGCCACATGCTTTCCAGAAGTCCTGCTGTACCTGAGAAGACTGAGTACGGATCGTCATTCCCTTTAAATCCTCCGGCTTGGTAACCGGTTTCTTACCATAGTAGTCACGAACGGAAGAGGACCAGTAAGCCATGATACGGAAGTTGTTTCCGGTCTTCTCTTTTACGGTCTCTTTCATCTTGTCACCGAACTCGCCGTCCATGCACTTCTCCCAGTGATCGAAGCTGTCGAACAGGTAGTTCAGGGAGAACATATCAACCTCCGGAACACCGATTGCGGTCATGAAGCCCGGGGAAGCAACTACCATAGAAGCAGCACCCATCTCCAGTTTCTCGATCAGCTCGTTCTCGTTCTCACCCAGAGTTCCTTTATGTACAGTTACCTGAATCTTTCCGCCGGACTTGTCCTCAACAACCTCTTTGAACTTGTCCATACCATAAGAGTACGGGTTCTCTAAGGAAGTCTGGTTGGAAGCGATGATCAGGTTCAGTTCCGGCTTCACATCGGATGTAGCGGTATCTGCCTTTGCCTCGGTCTCTGCCGGAGCTGCTGCGTCTGATTTTGCTGCTGCGGTTGTTGCTGTCTGAGCAGATCCACCGCCACATCCGGTTAAGGATGCCATTAACATTGCGCCTGCCAATACAAGTGATAATTTCTTTTTCATAGTTCCCTCTTTCCCTTCTCGTTTTTTATTTTTACGATCTGCCCCCTAGACAGATTCGCAAAGTACCCCGTTTTTATTCTTCTGAGAGCAGTGCCACACTGACTTTGACAACGACCTTGCGGACGGTCATCGGCTCATCGACTGCGACTGCCGGTCTGTGAACGTCTGCCGGGAAGAAAATGCTGTAACAGCCCGGTGTTGCCTCGATGAAACCTTCATTCTCCACGGATTTGTAGAAAATCAGATCTCTCTCATCAAAGCGCTCATCCACCTCATACTTTCCGGTATCCGGTGTAAATCCCAGCTTTTCTTTTCCGCTTGCCAGAAACTGCACATCTACGAACTTCTCATGAACTTCCGGACGCTTCTCTTCTACTGCACCGGTCTGCGCATCCATAACCTGTGCGTAAATGTCCTTGCCCTGAATCTCATACACACCGGTTTCCATCGCCGTGAAATCGTGAGTCTTCAGATAATCCAGCGCGGTCTGAATTGCCTTCGGATACTTCTTAGCATCGTCCTTTGCATAAATTGATGAAAAAATCATAATGTTCTCCTTTTCTTCTAACTTAGCTTCGTTCTTTTCTAACTTAGAATCCTAACTTAGAGCTTAGAGAGAGGTGATCAGATCCCACTTTTCCTCGATAACCGGAATTCCATTCTCCAGATTATCTTTTCTCGTGTTGATCACAATCTCACCCGGATAGAAAACGTTTCCATCCTCCTTAACCGGAGTTGAAGACTTGATGTCTGCTACCAGCTCATCGACAATGCGGTCGGTCGTCTCGGTGTCATTGAACTTGCCCGGATCAATCGCAATCATGATCTGGGATAATCCAACCTCATCCCCGAAGGTTCCGATCTTCTGAACAGAGTTTGCATTGGTCAGTACGGTGGAGATCAAATCTAACAGAATCGAAATTCCGCTTCCCTTCCAGTATCCCATCGGAAGGACTCTCCAGGTCTTCTCAATCGCTGCCGGATCGGTCGTCAGATTGCCATCCTCATCATAACCACCCGGTACCGGAAGTTGCTGTCCCTTGAGTCTTGCCTCCTCGATCTTGCCGTAGGAGAACTGAGACACTGCACAGTCAACTACCACATGGACACCGTTACTTCTCGGAACTGCAAGAATCAATGGGTTGTTGCCGATCTTGCGATCTTTAGCGCCCCATGCAGGCATGTTCGGCATTGTGTTGGACCAGCAGATACCGATACATCCCTGGTTTGCTGCCTGCCAGCCATAGCTTCCACCGCGCATCCAGTGGTTGCTGTTGCCGAGCGCTACCATACCGATTCCATACTGCTTTGCCAGCTCACAAGCACGATCCATCGCCTTCTTTGCATTCAGCGGACCGAAGCCTCTGTGACCATCCCATCTCTCAATCGCTCCCATAGACATCTCGCAGGTAGCTACCACTTCCGGATCAATCTCACCCTTGTCGAGATACTCAATCACTCTCGGGAAACGATTGACTCCATGACTGTAAACACCATCCAGACTGTTCTGTGCAAAAACGGTTGCTGCATCGATTGCATTTGTTTCTGTAAAACCTCTGCTAACGAGAATTCTCTTGAACTCATTCACCATGTCATCATACTTGATTCTTAACATTTTCCTGATTTCCTTTCTTCTTTCATTCTTCGTTATTTTGATGTATCCATACTTCTTTGCAATCGATTCTAATAATATTTTAGCATAATTTTTCTGACTTTCAACCGCTTTTTTCCGTATTTTAGCACAAAATAACGTTTGCATTTTTGGATAGTTTTTATAAAATTTTAATTTTTTCACGTTCACAATTTATACAACGATTTGAGTTTGTACTTATTATGAACAAATTTTCAATTATTGTTTACCGTTCTATGAACCGTAATGAGATTTTGTTGATGCTTTGCCTCTCATCACTACAAGGTATCGATTGCGATCTTAACCACAATCTTTTTCACCCGCTCAGGCCTGTCCACCTGACAGAACGGTCGGTGTACATCTTCCGGGAAAAAGATCGCATAAGTTCCCGGTGTCATCTGAAGCATCACCTCTCCAGATTTGGGATTCTCTTTGTAATACAGAGTATCCTTCTCCTCTAAACAATCTTGAAGCAACTCATTGTCCCCGAGATCTGGATAGTAACCGATCAGCTCTGAACCCTCTGCCATAAACTGCAACTCCGCATATTTACGGTGAACCTCCGGAAGCTTTTTCTCCTTTGCCTCCGTCACCCGGTCACAGATCAGGGCAATCATCGCATCGCCATTTAAAGGAATCTTGCTCTCTCCCATCCCGGATACGTCCGTTTCTCTGCAATAACGAATTGCCTCCTGAATCGGAAGTGCGTATGCGGGTCCTGTTTCCTTCGCATTAATGTGTCCAAATATCATCTTGCGCCTCCATTTTTTTGCAATCGATTGTTTTTATGGTCTTATCATAGCACACTTCATTATTGATTTCAAGTGTGGTTATCTTGTGTTGTTTTACAGTTTTTAATTGCATTTTTTATGCATTTTTCACAGTTTTTCTTTCAAATAATCGCGAGTGAGCCCTGTTTTTTCTTTTATTGCTCGCAACGGCATCTTTTTTAATAGCAATCGATTGCGATAAAAGGCAAAAAATATAGAGATTCTGATCAAGAACTCTCTCGTTCAATGATCTCAGAGAACATCATCAGTTTTTTATTCTGAACCTTTCCCTCAAGCCCTTCTCGCAAAATCGCGGCTGCTATCTCACTGACTTCCTCGAGCTTGTTGTTCAGCGTCGTCAGCTTCGGCATACAGATCTCTCCGTAAATACTGCTGTCCACTCCAATGATGCCAAGCTGTTCTGGCACATTCACACCCAGATCATGAGCCGCACGGATTCCCCCTACCGCTACAAGATCAATCGAATAAATAATTCCCTGCACATCCGGATGTTCTCTCAAAATGCGTACCGTCGTGTCATATCCGCCCTGAAGCGAACTCTCCTCTGCCTCATACAGAAGAAGATCCTCCTTGGTCTTTCCATGGCGAAGAACGGCATCACAAAAGCCCTGCTGTTTGCGCGAGTTTGCCGGAGACGGCTGGTCGAGCACAAAAGCAAGCTTTTCTTTTCCCTTTCCCATCAAAAGATCCACACATTTTCCCACGCCGGCATCCTCATCGATCAGAACACCGGAGACATTCGGCAGATCCAAATAACCATTGACAATCACGACAGGAACCTTCGCTAAATGTCTCTGAATCGCCTCCTTGACCTGATCGGTCGCAAACATCGATCCCATCAGGATCACACCCTCGACACGGCGCTGTTCAAGAATCCGGATATACTCTGTCTTATTCTCTCCTTCCGGACCGGTGCTCATGATGATTGAGCAATACCCCCGTTTCGTCAGCTCCTGCTCAATGACGAACGCACTGTTGATGTGATGTGCCACACGGACATCCACGATCAGGATCCCCACCATCTTTGTCGACTGCATCACAAGTCCGCGCGCTGCGACATCTGGCGTGTAATTATACTTATCGAGCAGATCCTGCACCTTTTTCCTTGTCTCCGCCTTGATTCCAGGCTTGTTATTGATCACTCGGGAAACGGTACTCGCCGCCACGCCGGCCTCCCTTGCAATGTCATAAATTGTCACATCTTCACCCCATATCCAAATTTTTCTTTCTCTAATAAATAACTTACTCTAATAACTATACCTGTTTTTCTATCTAGGGGCAACCCGTTTTTCGTTTCTTTATAATTTCTTTAGGAAATTGCGTTTATTTCATGATTTCAGATTTCAGGACGCTATTTCCAATAAAACAAAAGCCAATAAAACAAAAAAAGCCATGTTCCATCTCCGGAACACAGCTCTCCTCTCTTCATATACCTTCAAAACTGCACATTGAATCATCCGTATTTCTGTATTTCTCCTAAACCGTCTTGGTTAAGCCCTCGACCTATTAGTGACAGTCAGCTCCACACATTACTGCGCTTCCACCTCTGCCCTATCTACCTCGTCGTCTTCAAGGGGTCTTACTCTTGCGATGGGATATCTCA
>NZ_JBNMIQ010000017.1:0-61194 GCF_050873365.1 Brotaphodocola sp.
GTCTATCAGGAACCGTCAGACATGATAGTTATTACGGATAACATCTGATGAAGGTAGAATTCCTTCTTCTGTTATCTGATTTATAGAAACTTATTAACCAAGTAGTCTTGATTGACTACACCATTATTATACTAGGAGAAAACTTTATGAAAATCAAACACTTTATGGACATTCAGAGAATCCGAGAACAGGCGGATGAAGGCACAGCCCCCAATATTGGCGGTTTTTCAGTCGGAGATCACATTGTGATTCAGGAGAAGGTTGATGGGGCAAATGCGTCGATCCGTTATGATAGAGAGACCGGAAAGCTGGCAGTGTTTTCGCGAAATCAACAGCTCTTTGATGACAAGGCATTAAAAGGATTCTGGAGCTACGTTCAGACGCTTCCGGCGGAGGAGTATAAAGAGACGGAATCCTATGCCATTTTTGGGGAGTGGTTGATTCCTCATGCGGTGGAGTACCGACCAGAAGCGTACAACAAATGGTATGTATACGATATCTATGATACAGAAAAACGAACCTATCTGCCACAAACTGAGGTGCGGGAGTTTTGTGAGAGACATAACCTGACTTATGTGAAGACATTTTATGATGGACCATTTGTCTCCTGGGAGCATTGCAGAAGCTTTGTTGGACAGTCTGAGATTGCACTCGATCAGGGAGAAGGTGCCATTGTGAAAAATCAGACGAAATTGGGTGCGGAGGATAGGGAGAATCCCTCTGTGATCAAGATAGTATGTGAAAATTTTGCCGAAGTCCGAAAGAAGAAAAAGCAGGTCGAAGATCCTGAAAAACGGTCGGAGATGGTGAAAGCTCAGGCAATTGTGGAGCAGATCGTGACGCCTCGACGTGTGGAAAAGGAGTGGATGAAGATGCGCGATGAGGGTCTGATTGCGGATTTAGAGGTAAAACCGAACATTCAGATTCTTGCAAAGAACCTGCCTATGCGAATCTATCAGGATTGTGTGAAGGAAGAGCCAGAGCTGGTGAATTCCTGCGGAGAATATTTCGGAAAATTGTGCCAGAAGAGAGTGATGAAACTGATCAGGGAGATTGAGGTTTCGCGCAAGTAGGCTTGTTAAGTGGTCATTTGCAGAGAATGATATTTGGATGAGTGATGATGAAGATGAGCTTGAATGGAGCATAAAGGAATATGGAGTATGATTGATTACAGCGATTACGAGAGATCATTTTTTTGCTATGATGGATTATCATGTAATAAAGTTGGATTGGTTCAAAACGGCGTGTATTACATGGTTAAATTTCCTGGTAATCTGCATCACTTGGCAAAAGTTGATTTGGATCATGCAAATGATATGATATCAGAATACATTGCGTCTAGGGTAGTTAGTTTATATATGATGGCTCATGTGGTGGATCTTGGCTGGTATCATGGAAAACAATGTGTGGCATGTAAGGATTTTGTTGGAGACAGCGGAAGACTTATTGAATATACAAAACTAAAGACAACGCTATCGGAACCAATTATAGATAAAAATGGAAATGTATCCAATGGTTTATCACCAGAGATCGATGATGTTGATTATGTGTTGAATCATAACAGAACAGCGCAACAAGTAAAAGGGGTGCATGAGAGTTTCTGGCGGATGTTTATATTGGATGCTTTGAATGGAAATACGGATAGAAACAATGGAAATTGGGGGTTGCTTCTCAAGAATGGAACAATCTCATTTGCACCGGTGTATGATAATGGAAATGCTCTGAATTCGAAATGGTCTGATGAGAAGATGGAGACATCGATACAGAATGCAGAAGATATGAGAACAATCGCTTTTAAAGGATGTGTTTGTTTCTTTAAACATGACGATAGAAAAATAAATCCATTTCAATATATAGAAGCCAATGGGGCACCTTACATTAAAAATGAGTTGAGCAAGTTGGATTTTAGTGAGGTTATGTATCAAAAGGTCTGTGATATTGTGGAAGATACAGAGACTATTTCTGATGTACGGAAATGCTTTTATAAGGAATTATATCGTCTAAGATTTGAAGAACTAAGACGAATTCAGGTGGCGCAGAATGAATTTATTGCTCATGCATAGAGATATAGAAACTTGCAGATTTATATATCATAATGGTGAAGTGGAAAAAATGCAGATATCAAATGCGGATCATTTGCCATTGCCATTAAAAAGAATCCTTCACTATGAATACTTTGAGAATTCGGATAGGACACTCGTAAATGAAGAGGGCAGATATCTATTGGAAGAGTGGATGGATGATAGATCCATACCAATGAATAGATTGAGCTTAAAGCTGTATGATTACAAAGTAAGTGACATGCTCAAAATGCACGCTGTGTCTTTTACGGACAATTATTGGATAAAGGATGCTAACGCAGAAAGAGAGTTGCATTGGAAAAATGTAAATCTCTTTCATAATGCAAAAGTTGATCCCTTTGATAGGATGGAGGAGAACCGTGAGAATCGAGTTAAATATCCCCCGATAAATAACACACTTGGCGGAACTCTTGAGAAATACTGGTTTGCGTCCGAGCAAGGTCTCATGTTGGCTAAAAGAACGCCAATCATGTTGGATATGTTAAATATAAGGGAGGTAATTGCAAGTAATATCTATAAGATGCAGGGATATGATAATTACTGTAACTATCATTACATAACAGATCAGCATGGTCAAAAGACTGGATGCATGTGTAAGGCATTTACCTCTGCTGAAAGGGAACTCATAACGGCGTATGATTTGCTGGCTGAATATGGATATCAGCAGAAGGAGGATTTGTATGAGTATGTGAAAAAATTCGCAGAGATTTATGGGTGCGAAAGAGAGAAAACGACAAAGATGCTGGATATGATGACGGTTGTGGATTACTTGATAACAAATAGAGATCGTCATCAAAATAATATCGGATTTATAAGAAATCCAGTTACTCTCAAGATAATTGACATCGCACCCATATTTGATAGCGGAAGTTCAATCGAGCTAGAGGGGCAATTTCCATTAGGAGTGCAGAATACATCTGTTCATAACTTGTGCAATACAGAAAAGGAATGTTTAGATCAAGTAGAAAACAAAAATTGTATAGATATATCAAAATTACCAACCTTGGAGTGGATAAGAGATGAGTGGAAGAAAAGTGAAAATAACTTATCTGATCAAAAGTATGCAGGATTATATGAAAAAAAGCTGGCATATTGGAAATTAATGAGAGGAGTGATTGCATGATCTGGTTCACATCAGACACCCATTTTGGTCATGAGAATGTTCTGGATTTTTGCAATCGTCCCTGGAAATCTATTGTCGCTATGAACGACGAGCTGATCGATACCATCAATTTCTGGGTCAAGCCGGATGATACGCTTTATCACCTTGGCGATTATTCATTCAGAATGATGATACAAGATGCCGCCGATCTTCGAAAGCGGATCAAGTGCAAGGATGTGCATCTTATTCCCGGAAATCATGATAAAAACTGGGCACAGCCGAACATTTCTTGGGTGTTTCGAGTAGAGAATCCCATCTGTGTCCTCAAGGTGGAGAAGCGGAAACTCGTGTTGAGCCATTACCCTATGGCAGACTGGCAAGGGATGAAACATGAATCGATTCATCTTCATGGTCACATCCATTCGCAAGGAGTGCAGTACAATGAATTGAACCGCATGCAGGGGCTATTCCGCTATGATGTTGGTGTTGATGCAAATGGGTATCGCCCCGTCTGTATGGATGAAATTTTAAAATGGTTTGAAGGTGTGCCATGCATCGGTCGTGTCGACTGGCATAACTGGGTGAGTGCCACAGAAAATGTTTGTTAAATGGTGATAGAAAGTGAGAAAATTTGAAAAAATAGAATAAAATCCATTCCTAACAGTTAAAAAGAGAAGACGCTCTAGGCTTTGTTGAAAGCCTAGAGCGTCTTCTCTTTTGTCTTATATGATTTTATTTGCGACTTTGTTTTATTTTTATATATATCCTTACAGCTTCGTGTATCCGTAGCTGTTTACGATTGCATCCAGCTTGGTGCCTGCCTGACACTGCGGGCAGTTGTGCGGATCGGACAGCTTGAAGTCCGGGATATCGCTCATATCGAAGACTGCATTTACCGGATAACCCTCGATCTCAGATACAGCACCGAAGATAACGGAGATACCCTCCATGATTCCGCCGTAAGACTCGATGCAACGGATGCTCTTCATGATCGTATGACCAGACATTGCACTTGCAAGAACAACCAGAACGTGCTTGTCCTTCAGCATCGGAACGATGTTCTCACGGACAACCATCTGACCGGTGGAATCAAACTCCGGGGTGATGATGTAGCTGGTCTTGTGCATGTTGGTGGTGTTGAATCCCATCTCGGAGAGCTGCTGTGCAACGTAAGCTCCGATTACCTCACATCCGTCCATGCAGATGATCGTATCAATCGTCTTCTTTGTAGCGAAAGCCTTCGAGTACTGAAGAACCTCATCACTGATTCCGAAAGATTTGGAAAGACCAACACGGTTTACGTACTTCTTTACCATTGCCTTTGCAACAGCCTCTGCCTCAGACTGGCGCATCTTCAGAGAAGACATATCAATATAATAATTGATATGGAAACGGTCGGAAGAAAAATGGCCTTTTGTCACACGCAGAGCAACCTTTGGGTTGTCCTTTGCCTGGATTTTAGTAGCTTGTCCCATCATAAGAAAGATCCTCCTCTAAAATGATTAATGTAATCCTACCCATTTAAATCAGATTATAGTACAAAATGATAAAAAAATCCATAACGATTGTTAAGTTTTTAATAATTTAGACAAAGCTCCCCATTTCCATGGACAATTTGGCGCAGTGCCTCCGCATTTTCAATCAGAATTCCGTTGCTGTTTTTGGACAGATAACCGCGCTGTTTCATCTTTGCCATGATGCGCGATACCGTCACCGGGTGGGTTCCGAGATAGCGAGCAAGCTCCGCATAGGTAAAGAATTTCGGAACGGTCAGGATGCCTTCCTTCTCCTTGGCAACGTTGAGAAGAAGACGGCTTAAGCCCGTCACAGCCGACTCGTCGAGTCTCTGATGAAAATGAACGAGAACTTCATAATAATTATCAGAGAGTGTCTGAATAAGAAAGGTGTTGAATGTAGGATCATGTTGCATCAGATCCTGAAAGGCAGAGAAGCTGATGCGGTAGAGTGTACATTCCGTCTTTGTAATAATCGAAAACTCCACGGGATGAGGGATTCCGTGAGTCATTAAGAGCTGATTAAATCCGACAATGCGAGGAGGGTAGAAGTACAGGTAAACGGTCTCTTCCCCGTTACTTGTCACTCCTGTCAGTGCACAGATTCCGTCTTCAAGTAAATAACAGCAGTCAGCCCCAGGTGAATCCATGCTGATATTTAAACAGACCTGCTTGTCAAGATGGATTTTGGTTCCCATTGATCGAAGCAGTTTTCTGAAATTTTCCTTCATAGTTTTTATACCTCCGAACTAATTGTAACATAGTTTTAAAAATAAAACTACCGAAAAATATTATCAGATATAACGTGTGTTATAGCTTTAACGAGAAAAAAATGGTAGTATTAACTAAAAGTGAGGGTCGCATTTTATAGGAGTTGTTGCGTTTTGCCTCATGTGTTAATTAATTAACAAAAGCGTAGGAGGGGTTTGACACATGGCAAGTTCAAAAAACAAAGACACGATGACGATTGTTCACTCCATAATCGGAGTTGCAATCATGGTGCTTTTCCGGTATTTACCGCTTAATCTGCCGGAGATTACACCAGTTGGTATGCAGGTTGTAGGTATCTTCCTTGGAACCTTGTATCTGTGGACATTTGTAGATCCACTCTGGAGCAGTTTGTTCGCAATCGCGATGATCGGTTTTTCTGATTATGCACCGATGAACGCAGTGCTTCAGTCCGCATTCGGATCTCCGGTTGCTCGTCAGAGTTTCTTCCTGATGGTAGCAGCAGGAGCACTTGTTTATTACAAAGTAACTCTTTACATTGGACGTTTCTTCCTGACAAGAAAGTTTGCAAACGGTAAGCCATGGATGATGGCATTCGTTATCTGCATCGGTTCTTATCTGATTGCAGGATTCATCAACTGCTTCACCGCAATCTTCCTGTTCTGGCCGGTTCTGTACGATATCTTTGATGAGATCGGTTACAAGAAGGGCGATGCATTCCCGAGAGTTATGCTGACACTCGTAATCACTTCTGCACTTGTTGGTTTCCCGATGGCACCGTACATGCAGAATGGTCTTGCTCTGTTAGCAAACTTCCAGAGCATCACAGAGAATATGCCGGGCGGTCCGATTTCCGTAAACAACGCTTCTTACCTGATCGTTGCAATCGTTCTTGGAATCACGATCATCACCGTAACTGTTCTCTATGCAAAGTTTGTGATTCGTCCGGATGCATCGAAGTTAAAAGATTACGATGTAGAAGAGCTGAACAAACATCCGCTTCCGCCGATGGACCTGCGTCAGAAAGTTCTGTCCGCAGCATTCATTCTTCTCGTTCTTGGTATGATGCTTCCGTCCCTGCTTCCGTCTCTGCCGGGCATGAAGTTCCTGTCCAGCAACAGCTACGGACTTGCACTCTTTGTTGTAGCAGTTCTGGCAGCAATTCGTATTGACGGCAAGGCAGCAGTAGAGATCCCGAAGGTACTTGCAGGCAACTTAAACTGGGGTGCATACTTCATCATCGTTGCAGCAATCATGCTTGGTAACGTTCTGACGAACGAGTCCACCGGTGTCAGCGCATTTTTAAGCTATGTGCTCTCCCCGATCTTCAACGGAATGTCTTCGACTGTATTTACAGTCCTGATCCTTCTGGTTGCAGGAGTTCTGACAAACCTGTGTAACAGCCTTGTAATCGGTATGATTCTTCAGCCGGTTCTCGTAACCTACTGTGCACAGTCCGGAGCAGATCCGAGACCGATCGTAACCCTGCTGATTCTGTTCGTATTGATGTCCGCAGCAGTTACTCCGGCAGCATCTCCGTTCGCAGCAATCCTGCACAGTAACAAGGAATGGATTGAGACGAAGTATGTATATCAGTACACTCTGCCGATCGTTCTGATCGAGTTCATCCTTGTGATGGTCGTTGGTGTTCCGTTAGCAAGCATGCTGATGTAATTCCACTGCCGAGCGGGAGGCGATACCGCAAAGCAGAGACATGACACAGGATATGCATGATACAGAATATACAGAATGTGATGTATGGAAACGTGTAGATATGTGTAGATAAAAACGATGGCAAAGATGCAGAGACAACAACTCCAAAAAGTGACGCTCATCTGTCTGTGAAAATCATAAAGCATTGGAATGACAGGGGATAGGTAATAGAAATAAAAGGAATACAATAGCAGAGTTAGAGATTTTGTTTGATTGATTAAAAAGAAAGAATGAAGTTAGTTAAGGAGAAGGAATTATGGCACAGTATGATGTGATTATCGTGGGAGCAGGTCCTGCCGGAATGACTGCTGCAATCTATGCAGCGAGAGCAGACATGACCGTGCTTCTGCTTGACAAGCTGGCACCGGGTGGTCAGATTATCAACACAAATGAGATTCAGAACTATCCGGGAACCGGTTTTATCAACGGAGCAGAGCTGGCATACAAGATGTTTGAGCAGACTCAGGAGTTCCCGTCGATCACCTTCGATTATGCGACTGTCAAGGAGATTCAGAATGACGGCGCAGAGAAGAAGGTAATCTGCGAGGAGGACGGCAAGGAGTTCACCGGAAGCACGATCATTCTTGCAACCGGAACCCGTCCGAGATGTCTCCATGTTCAGGGCGAGGACAACTTCCGTGGAAATGGCATCAGCTGGTGCGCAATCTGTGATGGCGCTCAGTACCGCGATCGCGATGTTGTTGTAGTTGGTGGTGGAAACTCCGCAGTTGAGGAGTCGATCTTCCTTGCAGGTATCGTAAAGAGCCTGACAATCGTGACGATGTTTGATCTGACTGCAGATCCGATCGCATGTGACAAACTCCGTGCAATGGAGAATGTAAAGATTTATCCGTATCAGGATATTCTCGAGTTCACCGGGGATACGAAGCTGACCGGCGTTCATTTCAAGTCCACAAAGACCGGTGAGGAGAACACGGTTGCATGTGACGGTGTGTTTGAGTACATTGGACTGACTCCGACGACAGAGTTTGCAAAGGATCTCGGTGTTCTGAACCAGATGGGTTATGTGACCGTTGATGATCGCATGCATACCCCGGTAGAGGGAATCTTCGGTGCAGGAGACTGCGTGACGAAGAACCTTCGTCAGGTAATCACAGCATGTTCCGACGGCGCAATTGCCGCACAGGAAGCTGCTCACTATGTGCAGAACCTGAGAAAGTAAGTAATCGGTCGCACAGATCCGCAATCAAACAGACGAATTGCGAGTGATTTGTTTGAATGAAAGAAAACAAATACAACGAAGAATGAATAATACAACGAATACGGAGGAATCAACCAATGATTAAAGAAGTAAACAGCGCAGAATTTAAAGAGTTAGCAGGACAGGGTCTGGTACTGGCAGATTTCTTTTCTACTACCTGCGGACCGTGCAAGATGCTCTCTTTCGTACTGAAGGATGTTGAGAAGGAGTTTGGCGATGATCTGACCATCCTGAAAGTAGATTTTGACCAGAACAAGGATCTGACTGCTGAGTATGGGGTAACCGGCTATCCGACTCTCGTTCTGTTAAAAGATGGCGCAGAGGTTGGACGTTTACAGGGTCTTCAGCAGAAGCCGGTTATCATCAAGCTCGTGAAGGATCATCAGTAATCAGCAAGTGATTTTGTAGTTCTTGTAATCTGAATGGATCAAAAAACAGATTATAAAACATAAAAAAGCAAAAAACAAAACAACAAAAAGAAGGGGCAGATCCTAAGGGGTTATGGATCTGTCCCGACAGGAGGAGGAACTTATGTCAGTAAATTATTCCTTTCAGGATCACCTGATCAACCGCCAGGCAGAGGCTGAGGCACAGATGCTTAAGACATTTGAGGAGGGCAATTACACAATCGCCAATCCGCTCGTTGTCTACAATGCTTACCTTGTAAACCCGCTTTCCGCAGTTATCTGCTTTGAGACGGAGGAGGAGACCGCAGTGACTCTGACCGTTCTCGGAAAGACGGTACAGGGAAACATCAGCCACACCTTCCCGAAGGCAAAGAAGCATGTACTTCCGGTTGTTGGTCTGTATTCTGAGTATCAGAACAAGGTTGAGATCCGTGCATACCGCGGAGAGTCAAATGTTGTAACGATCGATGTTCCGGATGTATTTGATGGCAAGAAAGTTATTTTCTCGATGGATACGACTCCGGAGTATTTACAGGACAACATCATTCTGGTATCTCCGGCAGGTGAGGATCTGGCAGTTGGTTTTGACTATGCAGGCGATGCAAGATGGCATATGAACATCCCGTGCGTATTCGATGTAAAGAGACTGAAAAACGGCAACCTGATCATGGGTACGAACCGTGTTATCCAGATGCCGTACTACATGTCCGGTCTGTACGAGATCAGCCCGTGTGGTAAGATCTACAAAGAGTTCCGTCTGCCGGGTGGCTATCATCACGATGAGTTCGAGATGGAAGATGGCAACCTCTTAGTTCTGACCGATGATCTGAGAAGAAACACCGTTGAGGATATGTGCGTTCTCGTAGATCGCAACACCGGTGCAATCTTAAAGACCTGGGATTACAAGAAGTTCCTGAATCCGGAGACCGTGAGCCATTCCGGAAGCTGGTCCGATCATGACTGGTTCCACAACAATGCAGTTTGGTACGACAAGAACACGAACTCCCTGACCTTCTCCGGTCGTCACGTTGACGCTATGGTCAACATCGACTTTGAGACTGGCGATCTGAACTGGATCATCGGTGATCCGGCAGGCTGGCCACAGGAGATGGTGGACAAGTACTTCTTCAAGCCGATCGGAAACAACTTCGAGTGGCAGTATGAACAGCACGCAAACGTGATCACTCCGAACGGCGATGTAATGTGCTTCGATAACCATCATTACGGCCACAAGGCAGTTGAGAGAGATCAGTTCCTGAGTGCAGATAACAGCTACTCCAGAGGTGTTCGCTATCGCATCAACACGAAGGATATGACGATCGAGCAGGTATGGCAGTACGGTAAGGATCGCGGAGCAGAGTTCTTCTCCCCGTACATCTGTAACGTAGAGTACTACAACGAGGGACACTACATGGTTCACTCCGGCGGTATCGCTTATGACAAGGACGGCAACCCGTCTGAGGCACTCGGCGCATTCGCTTCGAGCCAGGGCGGACATCTAGAGTCCATCACCGTTGAGATCTGCGACAACAAGAAGATGCTTGAGCTTCACGTTCCGGGCAACTACTACCGCGGTGAGAAGCTGAAACTTTACAGCGACGGCATCAATCTTGAGCTTGGCAAGGGTCAGATCCTCGGTCAGATGGGTGTTACCCTTGAGATGGATACCGAAGTTCCGGCAGACAGCCAGGGCGCAATGCTTCCGGAGTCCTGCAACGCAAGAGTAGAAGACGAGATCGATCGTTTCACCTTCTTCTCCCGCTTCGAGAAGGGACAGCTCGTTATCCTTCAGCTTGAGAAGGGCGAGGAGATCCATCGTTACTTCATCTCCACAACCGCAGTTCCGTTCCTTGCAATGTGCTGTGGAACCTTCCTTGATTCCGATGATCGTAACACGAGAACGAACATCAACAAGGCAGGCTTAGAGGGCGACTACGATCTGCGCGTCATCGTTGACGATCAGAAGTACGAGACTGGTATCAAGATTCACTGCTAAGACTCGGGTGAGTTGAGAGAATTAGTAATCAGTCATACGAATTGGAAATTTTAGGAGAAGGAAGGCCCGGATAGCAGGCTGTCGGGACCGGGCAGAAATCCCGGCAGTCTTATAGGAGGAACTTATGGGAGTCGATTTTAGAAATGTAGAACATATCATCAAGCGTCAGTACAAGGCAGAGCAGGAGTTCTTGAACGAGTATGCACAGGAGAAGCACACCATCGCAAATCCGTATGTGAAATTAAACCCGTATCTGATCGCTCCGTTAACCGCACTTGTGATGTTTGAGAACGAGAAACCGGCATTTGCAAAGGTAACCGTAAAGGGCAAGGAGAGCGCAGGCGATATGATGTATCGTCCGGCATCCGATTCCAAGAAGATGGTGATCCCGGTATACGGTCTGTATGCAGATTATGAGAATACCGTTATCATCGAGCTGAGCACCGGCGAGAAGGCTGAGATCAAGATCCAGACCGAGCCGGCACCGAAGAAAGTCTGGAAGCCGACCTACATCAAGACCACTCCGGAGTACATGGAGGACAACGTGGTATTCGTAAGCCCGACCTCCCCGGCATGCACCGCAGCTTACGACTATGCAGGCGATGCACGTTGGTACAACACTCTGAACCTTGCATTTGACTTAAAGCGTGCAAGAAACGGTCGTCTCTTCGTCGGTACCGATCGTCTGGTTGCTCCGCCTTACCACACCAGCGGTGTGTATGAGATGGGCATGATCGGTAAGATCTACAAAGAGTACCGTGTTCCGGGTGGTTATCATCATGATGAGTGGGAGATGGAGAACGGCGATCTGCTGATTCTGACTCAGGATCTTCCGCGTGGTACCGTTGAGGATGTCTGCGTTCTTGTAGACAGAAAAACCGGTGAGATCTTAAAGAAATGGGATCATCAGGACGTTCTTCCGGTATATCCGGTCGGCGGTTCCGGAAGCCAGGATGCACATGACTGGTTCCACAACAATGCAGTTTGGTACGATAAGAGAACAAACTCTCTGACGTTCTCCGGTCGTCATCAGGATATCATCATCAACCGCGATTTCGAGACCGGAAAGCTCAACTGGATCATCGGTGATCCGACAGGTTGGCCGGAGGAGATGCAGAAGTACTTCTTCAAGCCGATCGGCGACGGAGACTTCGACTGGCAGTATGAACAGCATGCCTGCATGATTCTGCCAAACGGCGATGTAATGTGCTTCGATAACGGTCACTGGAGATCCAAGGAGAAAGAGCACTATCGCGCAGCGAAGGACAACTTCTCCCGCGGTGTCATTTACCACATCGATACCGACAACATGACGATCGAGCAGGTATGGCAGTACGGTAAGGAGAGAGGCGCAGAGTTCTTCTCCACCTACATCTGCAACTGCGAGTACTACGAACCGGGTCACTACATGGTTCACTCCGGCGGTATCGGTAAAGAGAATGGCGAGTGGATGAACGTTCCGGGTGCTGCAAAGACTGAGGGCATCGACAACGGAACCGTACAGCTCAGCTCTATCACCGTTGAGATCAAGGATGATGAGGTGATGTACGAGATGCATCTGCCGGCAAACTACTACCGTGCAGAGAAGCTCAAACTCTACGATGAGATGGATCAGGTAACATTCGGAGAGGGCGAGATCCTTGGCACACTCGGCGTGACGGAGGAGTTCTTAACCGAGGCTCCGGCAGAGCCGGCTGGCATGATTCCGGATCAGTACAAGACAAAGATTGCAAAGGAAGAGGATCGTCTGGTCTTCAAGGCAAGCTTTGAGAAGGGCATGCTCGTTATGCTCAACCTTGAGGGCGAGAATGGCGCTCCGAACCGTCATTACTTCGTTCCGACGACGAAGAGACCGTTCCTTGCAATGTGCGTAGGAACCTTCCTTGAGCATGATCCGAGAGCCGTTGAGGTTCCGATCAGTGCAGAGGGAATTGAGGGCACTTATAAGGTAACTGTCACCGTAGATGATAAAAAATATGATACAGGTGTAGAAATTACCTTTTAAATGTAGTATAATTATATAGCTAGCCAATATTGCGGAAAAGGTTTCTGCCTGCTCTCAGCAGGGCGAAATTGTGAGGCAGGCGGAAACCATATAAAGGCGCAAACTCATGCGTTTCCGGTGGGAATCCGGGGATGCATAAAAACAAAGGAGGAGTTGTTTTCATGGGATACAAAGTGAGCTTTGAAGAAGCCAACAAGATCCTGGCAGAGCTTCAGAACGAGTATGAAATCTGGGCACCGAAGCGATTCGTAGGCAAGGGCAGATATTCTGATACCGATCTGGTAAAGTATGCTAAGATCAACACGATTGAGGAAGTTGAGTACAAGAAGAAATCTGACTTCCCGGCAAAAGAGGTTCTGACCCCGATCACCGAGTCTCTGTTCTACTTCACTGAGGACGAGTTCATCGAGAGCAAGGCAACTAATAAGAAACTGCTGATCTTCATGCGTCCGTGTGACATTCACGCACAGCATCATCAGGAGCGCATCTATTTAAGCAACGGTAACTTCGAGGACATGTACTACAAGCGCATGAACGAGAAAGTTAAGATTGTTATGATGGAGTGTGCTGAGAGCTGGGATACCTGCTTCTGCGTAAGCATGGGAACCAACAAGGCAGAGGACTACTCTCTGGCAGTTCGTTTCGGCGAGGATGGACTTCTGGTTGACGTGAAGGATCAGGATTTTGCAGGATGCTTCGAGAATGACGAGAAGGCAGACTTTACGCCGGATTATGTAAAAGAGAATGTTCTGAAAGTAACCGTTCCGGAGATCCCGAACAAGGATGTCCTGACCAAGTTAAAACAGCATCCGATGTGGAACGAGTACAACAAGCGTTGTATCTCCTGCGGAGCTTGTACGATTGCATGCAGCACCTGTACCTGCTTTACCACAACGGATATCATCTACAACGAGAATGGTCGTGTCGGTGAGAGAAAGCGTACTTCCGCTTCCTGCCAGATCAAGGGCTTTACCGATATGGCTGGTGGCATGAGCTTCCGCAACACTGCCGGTGATCGTATGCGTTACAAAGTACTCCACAAATTCCACGACTACAAGGCACGTTTCAAAGATTATGATATGTGCGTAGGTTGCGGTCGATGCATGGAGCGTTGTCCGGAACTGATCTCCATCGTAGCAACTGTCAACAAGATGAGCAAGGCGATCGATGAGATCGTAGCTGAGTCTGACAAGGCGTGAGAGAGAGAGGTGGAGAAGAATGAATAACATTATCAAGCCGGTAGCATGTGAAATCATCAGCATTAAGCGTGAGAGCGTTCATGAGTATACCTTCCGTGTTGCTACGGATATCAAACCGAATCCGGGACAGTTTTTACAGCTTTCCATCCCGAAGGTAGGTGAGGCTCCGATTTCTGTCAGCTCCTATGGTGAGGGCTGGATGGAGTTTACCATTCGTTCCGTAGGTAAAGTAACGGATGAGATTTTTGAGATGCAGCCAGGAGATCATCTGTTCCTGCGTGGACCGTACGGACACGGATGGCCGATTGAGCAGTATAAAGGCAAGCATGTCGTAGTCATCACCGGTGGTACCGGTCTGGCTCCGGTAAAGAGCATGCTGAACATGTTTTATGAGAACCCGGATTACGTGAAGAGCGTAACCTTAATCAGCGGATTTAAGAACGAGGAAGGCATCATCTTCAAAGAGGATCTTGAGAGATGGAAAGAGCGCTTCACGACTTACTACACGCTGGATCGTGACCACAAGGATGGCTGGAACACCGGTTTCGTTACCGAGTTCGTTTCCAAGGTTCCGTTAAAGGAGTTTGGAGAGGATTACGAGATGGTAATCGTAGGACCGCCGCCAATGATGAAGTTCACCGGTCTGGAGGCTGTAAAGTGTGGCGCTAAGGAAGAGAAGATCTGGGTATCCTTCGAGAGAAAGATGTCTTGTGCAGTAGGTAAGTGCGGACACTGCCGTATCGACGAAGTGTATGTCTGCCTGGATGGCCCGGTATTCAACTATACACAGGCTAAGAATCTGATTGACTAAGGAAAGGGGCAAGGATTATGAATCAGGATATTGATATTAAGAAAGTGCGTCTCAACTGTTTCCGTCAGTCTAAGGTACCGGGTGAGTTCATGCTTCAGTTGCGTGTTCCGGGTGCTGCTCTTGCTGCAAAGCATCTGACAATGGTACAGGAGATTTGTGAGAAATGGGGAAATGGAACCTTCCATTTCGGAACCAGACAGACCTTTGATATTCCGGGAATCAAGTACGAGAATATCGAGGCAGTAAACAAGTACATCAAGGGTTACATTCATGATATTGATGTGGAGAGCTGTGGTGTAGACATGAATACGATCGCTGGTCAGCCGGCAGAGTATGATGTTGAGAGCGGTTATCCGACCATCGGTGCAAGAAACATCATGGCATGTGTTGGTAATGCACACTGCATCAAGGGTAATGCAAATACCGCAGAGCTGGCTAGAAAGATCGAGAAGCTGATCTTCCCGTCTCACTACCACATCAAAGTTGCAGTTGCAGGATGCCCGAACGACTGTGTAAAGGCAAACTTCAACGATTTCGGTATCATGGGTATCAACAAGCAGATCTACGACATCGACCGTTGTATCGGTTGTGGCGCTTGCGTGGAGGCTTGTCAGCATCATGCAACCGGCGTCCTGAGCCTGAACAAGAACGGCAAGATCGATAAGGATACCTGCTGCTGCGTAGGTTGTGGTGAGTGTTCGATCGCCTGCCCGACCGGAGCTTGGAGCAGAGGACCGCACCTGTATCGTGTCACCCTGGGTGGACGTACCGGTAAGCAGAACCCGCGTTCCGGTAAGCTGTTCCTGAACTGGGTAACTGAGGATGTTATCCTTGGCATGTTCGCAAACTGGCAGAAGTTCTCCGCATGGGCTCTGGATTACAAGCCGGAGTACCTGCATGGTGGTCACCTGATCGACCGTGTTGGCTACAAGGAGTTCGTAAAGCACATCTTCGAGGGTGTTACCTTCAACCCGGAAGCAAAGATGGCAGACGATATCTACTGGGCAGAGAACGAGCAGCGTGGAAATATGCACGTTATGCCGCTGTCTCAGCATAAGCATGCTGGCCCGGCAGAGACTGCAAATTACAGCTTTGCTCAGCAGAAATAAGCAATAATAGATTATTTGACAAGATTGTCAGATTTTCGCAAAACATAAGAGAATTTAAAGAAGAGGGGCAGAATCGCAGAAAGGTTCTGCTCCTTTTTCTTGTATTTTCTGAAATTTCATAGTATAATCATAGTAGCTATTTTAACGATCCGGAGTGATCGAAAAGCAACATGGTTGCAAAAACGAACAATAGCAGGAGGAGTATATTATGGTTGCATGGAAAAACTTGGATACCCTTACTTCCTTTGAGGATCTCGCAAAGACAGAGCGCGTGAATCTGATTGAGGCAATGACCGGTGAGAATGGCGCAGAGCGTGTAAAGAAGTACAGCGTTCCGATGGCAGAGGGGTTTGTTTACAATTATGCGGCAAAGCAGGTTGATGATGAGGTTCTGACTGCAATGGAGAAGCTGGCCGAGGAGGCACAGCTTGCAGAGAAGTTTGAGGCTCTCTACAACGGTGAGGTAGTCAATACCGGTGAGAAGCGTCTCGTACTTCACCAGCTGACCCGTGGACAGCTCGGAAATCCGGTTGTCGCAGACGGAGTGGACAAGCGCAAGTTCTATGTAGAACAGCAGAACCGCATTGCAGAGTTTGCAAATAAAGTCCATGCAGGTGAGATCGTGAATGCAGACGGCGAGAAATTCACGACAGTCGTACAGATCGGTATCGGTGGAAGTGACCTTGGCCCGCGTGCAATCTATCTGGCTTTAGAGAACTGGGCAAAGAAGAATGGCACCTTCAAGATGGAGGCAAAGTTCATCAGCAACGTAGATCCGGATGATGCATCCGTAGTGCTGAACTCGATCGATGTCGCACACTCCCTGTTCGTTCTCGTTTCCAAGTCCGGCACAACGCTTGAGACTCTGACAAACGAGTCCTTCGTAAAGGATGCTTTAAAGAACGCAGGTCTTGATGCATCCAAGCATATGATCGCTGTTACGAGTGAGACTTCTCCTCTGGCAAAGAGCGATGATTATCTTGCAGCCTTCTTCATGGATGACTACATCGGTGGTCGTTATTCTTCCAGCTCCGCAGTTGGTGGTGCTGTCCTGTCTCTGGCATTCGGTCCGGAGGTATTTGCACAGTTTTTGGAGGGCGCAGCAGAGGAGGACAAGCTCTCCGCAAAGAAGAACCTGCGCGAGAACCCGGAGATGCTCGATGCGATGATCGGCGTTTACGAGCGCAACGTACTCGGCTATCCGTGCACCGCAGTTCTGCCGTACTCCCAGGCTTTAAGCCGTTTCCCGGCACATCTTCAGCAGTTAGATATGGAGTCCAACGGTAAGTGCGTCAACCGTTTCGGTGAGCGCGTGAGCTACCCGACCGGACCGATCATCTTCGGTGAGCCGGGAACAAATGGTCAGCACTCCTTCTATCAGCTTCTGCATCAGGGAACCGACATCGTTCCGCTTCAGTTTGTCGGCTTCAAGAACAGCCAGCTGAAGAACGATGTTGTGATCCAGGGAAGCACGAGCCAGCAGAAACTCTGCGCGAACGTTGCAGCTCAGATCGTGGCATTTGCCTGCGGTAAGTCTGATGAGAACCGCAACAAGAATTTCGAGGGCGCACGTCCGTCCAGCATCATCATCGGCGATGAGGTAACCCCGAGAACAATCGGTGCTCTCCTCGCACACTTTGAGAACAAGATCATGTTCCAGGGCTTCTTATGGAACATCAACAGCTTCGATCAGGAAGGTGTACAGCTCGGAAAGGTACTTGCAAAGCGCGTACTCGCTCACGAGACCGACGGAGCACTCAAGGAGTTCAGCGATCTTCTGAACATCTAATAAGACTTAGCATTGACTTGGCGCTAGCATTATGGCAAGACCGGCAGGGCAGAGAAATCTGTCCTGCTTTTTTGTTTCATAGGAAATTGCGTCATTCTCTTTGTCGTTGTTTCCAGCCGTTTGCGTTCGGTTTTTTTGTTTCTCATAGTAATTTTCGGGTTTTTCGGGATTTGAGAAAGTTTTAGTTGTAAATAATTTTTTAGTTGTGCTATAATATTTTCCTGATGCCTGTAAAACTCAGAGTGGATGTCCGCATTTAAGCGAAAGCAAAAACATTTCCTCAAAGGGCTTATAGAGCAGAAATTGGTTACTGTACACGGGTAGGCATTTTCTGAACTGAAAATGCCGTATAATACAGTGGTGGTAGCAGATTTTGCCGATTTGGAATGCGAAGCATCGGCAAAATCCGTTGCTGTTTGCGCAACGCGTGAACAGCAAACGAAAGAGGAAATGCAGGAAGTAAACAGGAAATAGAAAAAGAGAACCCGATAAGTAAGTTTAAGAGAAAACAAGAGAAAAATGGAGTAATGAGAATGGATCATTTGAATAAATCACAGGAAGTTTTGGAGATTCCGGAGAGGGAGCCGGCAAGACAGCAGTATTTCACCGAGAAATGTGCAGAGCTTGTCAGTGAACTTTCCAAATCTCTCGGTCGCCCGCTGACCTGTTGCATCAATACGTTCGGATGCCAGATGAATGCGAGAGATTCTGAGAAACTTCTCGGAATTTTGGAGAAGATGGGATTTGAGGAGTCTGACAGCGAGAAGTCCGATCTGGTGCTCTACAACACCTGTACCGTCCGCGACAATGCGAACCAGAAGGTTTACGGTCGCCTCGGACAGCTCGGCTCAATCAAGAAGAAGAACCCGTCGATGCTGATCGGTCTGTGTGGCTGTATGATGCAGGAGTCTGCGGTTGTTGAGAAGATCAAGAAGAGCTATCCGTTCGTGGATGTCATCTTTGGAACCCACAACATTTATAAGCTCGCAGAGATCATGTACAATCGTCTGACCGGAAAGAAGATGGTCGTCGACATTCAGAAGGAAGCGGAGGAGATCGTTGAGGATCTTCCGGTGGAGCGCAAATATCCGTTTAAGTCCGGAGTCAACATCATGTTCGGCTGTAACAATTTTTGCAGTTACTGCATCGTTCCGTATGTGCGCGGACGTGAGAGAAGCCGTGAGCCGGAGGAGATTCTCGCTGAGATCCGCCGTCTCGTCGCAGATGGCGTTGTCGAGGTCATGCTCCTCGGTCAGAACGTCAACTCCTACGGAAAGAACCTGAAAAATCCGGTAACGTTTGCGGAGCTTCTTCGCCGTGTCAATGAGATCGAGGGACTTGAGCGCATCCGCTTTATGACCTCCCATCCGAAGGATCTCTCCGATGAGCTGATTCTCGCGATGAAGGAGTGCGACAAGGTTTGTGCGCATCTCCACCTTCCGCTTCAGTCCGGAAGCAGTCGCATCTTGAAGGCGATGAACCGCCGTTACACAAAGGAAGACTATTTAAATCTGGTCGAGAGAATCCGCGAGGCAATGCCGGAGATCTCGCTGACAACGGATATCATCGTCGGCTTCCCGGGCGAGACCGAGGAGGACTTCGAGGAGACGCTTGACGTTGTGCGCCGTGTGCGTTTTGACAGTGCATTTACATTCATCTATTCCGTGCGCCGTGGAACCCCGGCAGCAGCGATGGAGCAGGTTCCGGAGGACGTGGTAAAAGTCCGTTTTGACCGTCTCTTAAAGGAAGTACAGGCGATCTCCGCTGAGGTCTGCGGTCGCGATGTTCACACGGTTCAGAAAGTGCTCGCTGAGGTCATGGATGACCATCAGGAGGGCTATGTGACCGGACGTCTCTCAAACAATACCGTGGTACATTTCCCGGGAGATGAGAGTCTGATCGGCAAGATTGTGGACGTTTATCTGGAAGAGTCGAAGGGCTTTTACTACATGGGAACGATGAGATAAGATAAGGAGTTTTTGAGACATGGCTGGTTTATCACCAATGATGCAGCATTATATGGAGACGAAGAAACAGTATCCAGACTGCATCCTGTTTTATCGGTTGGGTGATTTCTATGAGATGTTTTTTGACGATGCGCTGACTGCATCAAGGGAGCTTGAGATCACTCTGACCGGAAAGGAATGTGGACTCGAGGAGCGGGCGCCGATGTGTGGAGTCCCGTATCACGCAGTGGATTCTTATCTGAGCAGACTGGTCCAGAAAGGATACAAGGTCGCAATCGCGGAGCAGATGGAAGATCCGAAGCTGGCGAAAGGACTTGTAAAGCGTGAGGTCATCCGGGTGGTAACGCCCGGAACGATCACCAGCGCGCAGGCGCTCGATGAGACGAAGAACAATTACCTGATGGGAATCGTCTATCTCGATGACAAGATGGGAGTGTCCGTCGCGGATATCACGACCGGAGATTTTCTGGTGACAGAGGTATCCTCGGAGCGCTCCCTTTTTGACGAGATTCATAAGTTTGCGCCGGCAGAGATCATCTGCAACGACGCGTTTGTGATGTCCGGGATCAGTCTCGACGACATGAAGGACCGCTATCACTTTACCGTTTCGACGCTCGATGCGCACTTTTTTCAGGATGAGAATTGCAGAAAGATTTTAAAAGAGCATTTCAAGGTGGCAAGTATTGAGGGACTCGGACTCGGAGATTATGACTGTGGCGTGATTGCATCGGGAGCCGTTCTCCAGTACCTCTACGAGACTCAGAAAAATACGCTCGATCATCTGACAACACTTGTTTCCTACGCGAGCGGAAACTTCATGATTCTCGACTCGTCGACGAGACGAAATCTCGAACTTCTCGAGACGATGCGCGAGAAGCAGAAGCGTGGAAGTTTGCTCTGGGTGCTTGACAAGACGCGCACGGCGATGGGAGCGAGACTCCTTAGAAACTGGATTGAACAGCCACTGATCAACAAAGAGGACATTCTGAAACGCCAGCAGGCAATCGAAGAACTCAACCTCAACTACATCAGCAGGGAGGAGCTTGGCGAGTACTTAAATCCGATCTACGATCTCGAGCGCCTGATCTCGCGAATCAGCTACAAGAGTGCGAATCCGCGCGATCTGCTTGCATTCTGCGGTTCAATCGAGATGGTGCCTTATATCAAGACACTCTTAAAAGAGTTTACGAGTGAAAACCTCAAGGCACTCGAGGAACAGCTTGACGGTCTTGAGGACCTCAAAGAGCTGATCAGCCGGGCGATTGTCGAGGAACCGCCGATCACAGTGCGCGAGGGTGGAATCATCCGCGAGGGCTTTTCCGAGGAGGCAGACCGCCTGCGTCAGGCAAAGACCGAGGGAAAGACGTGGCTTGCAGAGCTTGAGGCGCAGGAGCGCGAAAATACCGGAATCAAGAGCTTGAAAGTCAAGTACAACCGCGTTTTCGGCTATTATTTTGAGGTCACAAACTCGTTTAAGGATCTCGTGCCGGATTATTTTATCCGCAAGCAGACACTGACAAATGCGGAGCGTTACACGACAGACAAGCTCAAAGAACTCGAGAGTGTGATTCTCGGTGCGGAGGACAAGCTGTTTTCCCTTGAGTATGATCTGTTCTGTCAGGTGCGCGATGCGGTTGGCGCTCAGGTTGTGCGGATTCAGCAGACGGCGCGCGCAATCGCGGAGATCGATGTCTATGCGTCCCTCTCGACGGTTGCGACGCGAAACAACTATGTGAAGCCGTCGATCAATGAGCGCGGAATGATCCAGATCAAGGGTGGTCGCCATCCGGTTGTCGAGAAGATGATGAGAGACGATCTCTTTGTCGCAAATGACACCTGTCTGGACAATGGAAAGAACCGGATCTCGATCATCACCGGACCGAACATGGCAGGAAAGTCGACGTACATGCGCCAGACTGCACTGATCGTATTGATGGCACAGATCGGAAGTTTCGTGCCGGCAGATCAGGCAAATATCGGAATCTGCGACCGAATCTTCACGCGTGTCGGTGCGTCGGATGACCTTGCAAGCGGACAGAGTACGTTCATGGTCGAGATGACCGAGGTCGCAAACATCTTAAGAAATGCGACGCGCAACAGCCTTCTGATTTTAGATGAGATCGGACGCGGAACGAGCACATTTGACGGACTCAGTATCGCATGGGCAGTTGTCGAGCATATCAGCAACACGAAGGTGCTCGGAGCAAAGACGCTGTTTGCAACCCATTACCACGAGCTGACCGAGCTTGAGGGTATTATGAGTGGAGTCAACAATTACTGTATCGCGGTCAAGGAGCAGGGCGACGACATCGTCTTCCTCAGAAAGATTGTAAAAGGCGGAGCAGACAAGAGCTACGGAATTCAGGTCGCAAAACTTGCGGGTGTGCCGGACTCGGTGATCAACCGTGCAAAAGAGCTTGTCGAGGAACTCAGCAATGCCGATCTTGCGACGCGCGCGAAGGAGATTGCGGAAAACAGTGCGACATCTTCCTCCCACAAGCCGGTTCCGAAGCCGGATGATGTGGAGATGAGTCAGCTGACGCTGTTTGACACAGTCAGAGAGGATGACATCATCGAGGAGCTCAAGACGATGGAGCTTGGAACGATGACGCCGATCGATGCGCTGAACACGCTTTACCGCCTCCAGACCCGTCTCAAAAACCGTTGGAGCGGTGACAGCGCAGGAAAGTAGAAGTAGGGAAATCGTTCAAGTCGACGCAAGCATCGACGACTTGGCGCGTGATTTTGGTCAGCTTAGTTTATAAGAGGGACATACCGAATAGAAAGGAGAAGCAGGAATGCCGGAGATTCATGTGCTTGATCAGAGCACGATCAATCAGATTGCCGCAGGAGAGGTGATTGAGCGCCCGGCCTCGGTCGTGAAGGAACTTCTTGAAAATGCGATTGACGCGAAAGCGAGTGCGGTTACCGTGGAGATCCGCGACGGCGGAATCTCATTTATCCGTGTCACGGACAATGGATGCGGAATTCCGGGGGAGCAGATTCCGACGGCATTTTTGCGCCACTCCACGAGCAAGATTCAATCAGTCGAAGATCTGTTTACGATCGGATCGTTGGGATTCCGTGGAGAGGCACTCTCGAGCATTGCAGCGGTCGCTCAGGTCGAGATCGTCACAAAGACACAGGGAAGCATGAGCGCGAGCCGATATGAGATCGCTGGAGGAGAAGGCGGAGAGGTTCAGGAGGTCGGTGCACCCGATGGAACGACATTTCTCGTGCGAAATCTGTTCTACAATACGCCTGTGCGCCGGAAGTTCTTAAAGACTCCGGCGACAGAGGGCGCGCATATCGTGGATCTCGTGGAAAAGATTGCGCTTTCGCATCCGGAGATCTCGATTCGCCTGATCCAGAATCACCAGAATAAACTTCACACCTCGGGCAATCACAACCTCAAAGATATTATCTACACGATTTACGGCAGGGAGATCACCTCGAACCTGCTTGAGATCGAAAGTTCGCGGGATGTGATCTCGATCAAAGGATTTGTCGGAAAGCCGGTGATTGCGCGGAGCAACCGAAATTTTGAGAATTACTTTATCAACGGGCGCTACATCAAGAGTAATATCATCGGCAAGGCGATTGAGGAGGCATATCGCCCGTTCATGATGCAACACAAGTATCCGTTCACGCTTCTTCACATCTCGATTGAGCCGGAGCTTCTCGATGTCAACGTGCATCCGACGAAGATGGAACTGCGTTTTCAGGATGGAGAGATGATATTCCGCGCGGTTCGTGATGCAATCTCGGATGCGCTGATGCACCGGGAACTGATTCCGGAAGTGATTCTTGAGGAGAAACAGCCAAACGCACAGGCTGAGACGCAATGGGAAGTGCCGTCAGGCGCTCCGTCAAGAATGCAGGAAAGAGTGCCAGGGAAAGAAGCACGGGAGTCAGAAAAACTTCAGGAAAATAAGAAGTTTGATAAGAAATTTGATGATAGAAGCGAGCGTGTGATTCCTTCGTCCGACAGTCCGTATGCGGATATGATGCAGTCGGTCACGGAGCTTGTGATCGACCGCGGGACACAGAAACCTCAGCTTCGCATGGGGCGGAGAGACCGTCTTGGCAGTCTGACTGACGAGATGGATTTCACGGAGCGGGACCAGATCGGTTCGGATCAAATACGACAGAATCAGATGCGTCAAGGTCAAGCGGAGCAGGATCAGATGCCCCAAAAGTTGCAAATTGATCAGGTGGGGGAGACTCGGGAAGAGGCGAGTCCTTATCGCACAAGATCTGTGGAAAGATCTATGGGATCGGAAAATTTGGAATCGGAATCGGGAGCGTGCACGGGACAAGAGGGACACTCCGGGCAGTTGCCAGAGCAACCAGAAATTTATTCAGGGCAACCGGGGATCTGCGTCGATCAGCGACTCACGGAGATTCTGTTAAGCGAACCGCCGGAACATTGTGGAAACTTTTATTTGGAGAATAATCTCAGAGCGGAGGCGGGGCTTCCTCCGATTGAGAGGGAGAGCGTTTCTGAGGATGCGGTTTCATCAGCTCAGGATTTGACAAATGCAAATGCGAGCGAGAACGAGGAAAATGAAACTCGCGCAGTTCAGACTCAGCAGACGGAGCAGAATAACGATAACCAGATCGAGCAGAAAGAACAGTCAGAACAGATAGAACAGACTAAGCAGATCGAGCTGTTTGACGGAAAACTCCTTGAGCCGAAGTCGAGAAACCGCCATAAACTGATCGGACAGCTCTTTGACACTTACTGGCTTGTAGAATTTCAGGATCAGCTCTACATCATCGACCAGCATGCGGCGCATGAGAAGGTGCTCTACGAGAAGACGATGGCGAGCTTAAAGACGCGGGAGTACACGAGCCAGATGGTGAGTCCGCCGATCATTCTGACGCTTGGCAGTCAGGAAGCGTTGATGCTCGAGGCGCATATGAAATACTTTACGGATATCGGATTTGAGATTGAGCATTTCGGTGGGCGAGAGTATGCGGTTCGCGGAGTGCCTGACAATCTGTTCTCGATCGCAAAGAAAGAGCTTCTCTTGGAGATGATCGACGGACTCTCCGAGGATTCTGACGAGGAAAAGAATGCGGACATGATCTATGAGAAAGTCGCTTCGATGTCGTGCAAGGCAGCGGTCAAGGGAAATCACCAGATGAGCTTTGCCGAGGCAGATCACCTGATTGATCTGCTTTTGGATCTTGAGAATCCGTATGCGTGCCCGCATGGACGACCGACGATCATCTCGATGAGCCGTTATGAACTGGAAAAGAAGTTTAAGAGAATCGTATAACCATTATTAAAAAAAGGTAGTTTGAAACAAGTAGCTTACGGGGATGAGAGGGGGAAGATTATGCAGAAAAAACAGCCATTGATTATATTGACCGGACCGACTGCTGTCGGAAAGACGAATCTCTCGATTCAGCTTGCAAAGGCGTTAAATGGCGAGATCATCAGTGCTGACTCGATGCAGGTTTACCGCCATATGGACATCGGTTCGGCGAAGGTGACACTCGAGGAGATGGATGGGGTGACGCATCATCTGATCGATGTGCTCGAGCCGTCGGAGGAGTTTAATGTCACACGGTTTCAGAGCATGGCAAAACAGGCGATGAAAGAGATCACAGACCGCGGTCATCTTCCGATTGTCGTCGGCGGAACGGGATTTTACATTCAGTCTCTCGTCTATGACATTGATTTTACGGAGAACGAGGGCGATGATTCGATCCGAAAAGAGCTTGAGCGCATCGGGGAGGAGCAGGGAAATGAGGTGCTCCATCAGATGCTTGCCGAGGTTGACCCGGCATCCGCCAAGGCGATTCATGCAAACAACAGAAAGCGCGTGATCCGCGCGATCGAGTATTACCGTCAGACCGGAGAGCCGATCTCAGAGCACAACCAGAGAGAGCGGGAGAAGACCTCTCCATACGACTTTTATTACTATGTACTCAACTGTGATCGCAAACTTCTCTATGAGAGAATTGATCTGCGCGTCGATCAGATGGTCGAGCAGGGACTTGTCGAGGAAGTGCAGAAACTCAAAAATATGGGATGCACGAGAGACATGGTCGCGATGCAGGGACTCGGATATAAGGAGATCCTTGACTACTTAGATGGAAAGACGACGCTTGAGGAGGCAATCTATATCATTAAGCGCGAGACGCGTCACTTTGCAAAGCGTCAGCTGACGTGGTTTAAGCGGGAGCGGGACGTGAGATGGCTGAATCTTGAGGAGTTTGGCATGGATCGCGCGAAAGTTTTAAGTCACATCTTGGAAGAGGTCAAAGCTGGTCAGAATTAAATTCGATTGGATTCGATCAAATAAAAGAGGGCTAGGGAAATAGGCGTTTGCCAATTACGAAGAAAAAATTGAGAGAAAAAATCAGCAAAAGAATCCGCACAAAATGCGGGTTCTTTTTAATATCCTTGCAAATTTTTTTGAGATGCGGTATACTATCCGCAATAGACACCCGAGGTCCATCATTTCGTGGAGGGTGTCTTTGCTATGTACAAGAACAGCATAAACAGCACTCGGGATTTTACCGAATGAATAAAATTTGGATAAAAAAGAAGGAGAACAGATGAAACTGGAAGAAATGTACGCTCAGATGGGACTGAGCCCGGAAGTCATTGCTTTTGGAGAGAAGATTGAGAAGGATTTAAAGGAACGTTTTGAGGAGATTGATCAGACCGCAGAGTACAATCAGATGAAGGTGCTGAAGGCGATGCAGGATGCGCGCGTGAGCGATATTCACTTTGCTGCAACGACCGGATACGGTTACAATGACCTCGGACGTGACACGCTTGAGGAAGTGTACGCAAAGGCATTTCACGGAGAGAGTGCCCTTGTGCGCCCGCAGTTGATCAGTGGAACCCATGCGCTCCATGTTGCGCTGTCCGGTAATCTGCGTCCGGGCGATGAGCTCCTCTCCCCGGTTGGAAAGCCATACGATACGCTTGAGGAGGTAATCGGAATCCGTGAGTCTGTCGGTTCCCTCAAAGAGTACGGCGTTGTTTACCGCCAGGTCGATCTGCTTGAGGATGGTTCGTTTGACTATCCGGCAATCGAGAAGGCGATCAACGAGAAGACGAAGCTCGTGACGATTCAGCGTTCCAAGGGATACCAGACCCGCCCGACGCTCTCTGTCGCAAAGATCGGCGAACTGATCGCGTTTGTGAAGAAGATCAAGCCGGATGTGATCTGTATGGTCGACAACTGCTACGGCGAGTTTGTAGAGCGGATTGAGCCGACCGATGTCGGAGCCGATATGATCGTCGGTTCCCTGATCAAGAATCCGGGTGGCGGACTTGCGCCGATCGGCGGTTATATTGTGGGACGCAAGGACTGCGTCGATCGCGCTTCCTACCGTCTGTCTGCACCGGGACTCGGAAAAGAGGTTGGAGCGAGCCTTGGACTCAATCAGTCGTTCTATCAGGGACTCTTCCTCGCACCGACGGTTGTCGCAGGTGCACTCAAAGGTGCAATTTTTGCAGCCAACGTGTATGAGAAGCTCGGATTCCCGGTTGTTCCGAACGGAACAGAGTCCCGTCACGACATCATTCAGGCAGTGACGTTTGGATGCCCGGAGGGAGTTATCGCGTTCTGTCAGGGAATTCAGGCGGCAGCGCCGGTTGACAGCTTTGTATCTCCGGAGCCGTGGGATATGCCGGGATACGATGCACCGGTCATTATGGCAGCGGGCGCGTTTGTACAGGGCGCTTCGATTGAGCTCTCCGCAGACGGTCCGATCAAGCCACCGTATGCCGTATACTTCCAGGGCGGTCTGACCTGGTATCACGCAAAATTCGGTATCATGAAATCCTTGCAGAAGGTAGTCGAGGCAGGTCTTGCGACATTAAAGTAAGAAGTTTGAAGTAAGAATTTTTGTAACTGTTTGGTAGGTCTGCGCATTTCCTGCGCTGACCGTACGAAAATATGGGCTGGCAAGCAAAAATCCCATTGCCGAGGGCAATTTTCAATGGATTTTTGCTCGTGACTGTGAAGATACGGAACAGTTATGAATTTTGTAAATTGACACCTTATTGCCTGCGTATTATGATAATAGAGAATCATCATTTCCCGATTTCGTACTTGGAGAGTTGCGTGAGGAGGAAGGATGAGTAGTCACGTAAAGATGAAGGAACTGCCACGGGATGTACAGCCCTATGAGCGCTGTCTGAAAGAGGGTCCCGCCTGTTTGAGCGACGCACAGCTTCTGTCGATTATTATCCGAACCGGCTCGAGAAACGAGAGTTCTCTCGAGCTGGCTCAAAAGATACTGGCCTTAAATTACCCGAAGGAGGGTATTTTAGGGCTTTTGCACCTTTCACTGGCAGAGTTGATGACGATCAAGGGAATCGGACAGGTCAAGGGGATTCAGCTTCTGTGTATTGGAGAACTCTCGAGAAGAATCTGGAACCGGAAGATCGCAGAAGAGCCACTCCGGCTCGATGCGCCTGATCTTGTCGCAAAGTATTGTCAGGAGGACATGCGCCATCTCGAGCGGGAGGAGTTTCGCGTGTTGATGTTCAACACGAAACAGATGCTCACCGGGGATGTGACGATCAGTCGGGGGACGGTCAATGCCTCCCTTGCGACGCCGAGGGAGGTTCTGATTGAAGCACTTCGGTTTCAGGCAGTCAGCCTGATTCTTGTGCACAACCACCCGAGCGGAGATCCCGAGCCGAGCAGGGAGGATATCCTGCTGACACGGCGGATGCGCGAAGCCTCAGAGCTTATCGGGATTCGCCTTCAGGATCACATCATCATCGGGGATAGTACCTACATCAGTTTGAAAGAACGGGGATTTTTGTAGATGGAATCAAAACGAAGCAAGTACATTTTAATTGGATTGTCGGTATTCTGTATGCTTCTGATCGGAATTACGTCATTTAAGGATGGATTTTTAAATCCTCTGCGAAACGGAATCGGATATTTTTTAAGTCCGATTCAGTCCGGAGTCAACCGGGCGGGAACTTCCCTCTATAACGGGATCAGCAACTACGCAAGCCTTGCGAGTGCGATGGAGGAGAAGCAGGCGATGCAGGATCAGATTGACACTCTGGTGGAGGAGAACAGTCGCTTGCAGTCGGAGCAGTTTGAGTTAAATCGTCTGCGCCAGCTTTATCAGCTCGATCAGGATTACATGCAGTACCAGAAGATCGGCGCGCGCGTGATCGCGAAGGACTCGGGAGACTGGTTTCAGGTGTTCCGAATCAACAAGGGATCGGCAGACGGCGTTCAAGTGGATGCAAACGTGATGGCAGGGGGCGGTCTTGTCGGGATCGTCACCGATGTCGGCGCTCACTATGCGACGGTTCGCTCGATCATCGACGATGTGAGCCGTGTCAGCGGAATGGCACAGCAGTCCGGAGACACCTGTATCGTCTCTGGCGATCTGACTCTGTTCAGCGAGGGACGTCTTCGGATCACAAACATCAGCAAGGATGGAGATGTCAAGGATGGAGACCGGATTGTGACTTCAAATATCAGCTCCAAGTATCTTCCGGGCATTTTGATCGGCTATGCGACCGACATTACGACCGACCCGACACGACTCACAAAGTCGGGCTATCTCGTTCCGGTGGCTCATTTTGACAGCCTTCAGGAAGTTCTCGTGATCACGACGCTCAAGGCAGATCAGGCGGAGCAGGGAAGTACGGGAACATCGGACATTCCGGGGAACCCGGATTCCACGACCGGGGCTGAATATGGATTAGAGACCGGAGCTGAGACAGGATCAGAAGCCGAAACCGGATCACAGATGGAACCCGGAGTGGAAACCGAGACGGGAAACGGGGCAGAAACCGGAACAGAGACCGGCTCTGAGACTCAGACTTCGCAGGGCGGGGAAGAATAGAGAGGAAGAAGAGGAAGAATGAGAAGAATTCTGATTAATGTACTGCTTTTGGTGGTGGCATTCACGATTCAGAACTGTGTGTTTCCGCTGATTCCGTTTCTCTCAGCGACCCCGAATCTGCTGTTGATTCTGACGTTCTCGTTTGGCTTCGTCCACGGAAAGTCAGCGGGCATGTATTACGGGCTCGTCGCAGGAATCCTGTTGGATCTGTTTTACAGTGGTCCGTTTGGGTTTTACACCCTGCTGTTTGTGAACATTGGATACTTCAATGGAATCTGTACGAAATACTACTATGAGGATTATATCACGCTCCCGCTGATTCTGAGTCTGGTCAACGAGGTTGTCTATAATCTCTATATCTATGTCCTGCGGTTTCTGATCCGAAACCGGCTCGACATTCTGTACTATGTAAAGGAAATTGTGATCCCCGAGATGATTTTTACGGTGGTGACGACACTTTTGATTTACCGGTTCTTCCTGTTTACGGACAGACGTCTGCGTGAGATGGAAGATCGGAATAGGAATAGGAGAGACGGATAAAACGTGCTGAAGGATTTTTTGGAAGTAATACGGGAAACCGCCAAAAAGATTCTGACGTCAAGGGTATTTGCCCTGGCGGTGGTCTTTACGGTGATGTTTGTGACTCTGATTGTCAAGCTGTTTGACCTTCAGATTGTGCGGGGGCAGGAATTTCTGGATGATTATGTTCAGCTTACGGAGCGAACGGTGAAGACACCGGGAACGCGAGGAAATATCTATGATCGAAACGGCAATCTGCTTGCCTACAACGAGGCGGCGTACTCCGTGACGATCCAGAACACGGGAGTCTACAAGGACAGTGCTTCGATGAATGCGATGCTCTATCGGTTGGTAAAGATTCTTGAGAAACACGGCTGTAATGTGCAGGGAAAACTTGAGATCGGCATGGATGCGGACGGACAGTTCACCTACACGACGAGCTCGGAGTCGGCGCGACTGCGCTTCCTCAGAGATTATTACGGAGTCAAGTCGGTCAATGAGCTGACGGATTCCTCCGGCAAGTATCCGTCTGCGATCACGGCGAGAGAGGCGATCGAGCGAAAGGCAGAGTCCTACAAGCTCAACGAGATGAAGGACGAGAATGGCAATCCGCTTGTCTTGAATGACTGGGAGAAACTTCAGATCGTCAACATCCGCTACACGATGGCGCTCGTGTTCTACAAGCGCTATGAGCCGAGCACGATCACGGCATACGTCGACGATAAGACCGTCGCGGACATCATGGAGCATGAGGACGAGCTTCAGGGAGTCGGCATCGAGGAGTCGACAATCCGCCGTTACAACGACAGCATCTACTTTGCACCGATTATCGGATACACCGGAAAGGTGCAGGAGGATCAGCTCGATCAGCTTCAGAAGGAGAATCCGGATTACGAGGCGAGCGATGTCGTTGGACGAACCGGCATTGAGGCATCGATGGAGTCGGAGCTTCAGGGAAAGAAGGGAAGCCGAAACCTCATTGTCAACAACATGGGAAACATCATGCAGGTTGTTTCTGAGACCCAGCCGACAACCGGAAACGACGTCTATCTGACGATTGACCGTGACCTTCAGATCGGTATTTATCATCTGATCGAGAAACAGCTTGCGGGAATCGTTGCCGACCGTCTCGTCGATCACGATGTGGAGATCACCGAGAAGACCGACTCGTCGAAGATTCAGATTCCGGTCAAGGATGCCTACTATCAGCTGATCAACAACAATGTGCTCTCTTTAAATCACATGGCGCAGGAAGATGCGTCGGTGACGGAGAAGCAGATTTACAACACGTTTATGGTATCGAGACAGCAGGTGCTCGAGCGTATCCGCTACGAGCTGATGAGCGATCACCCGACGGCGATGAAGGATCTGCCGAAGGATATGATGGCGTACATGGTCTACATTTACAACTATCTGTCCGGATCGACGGTCGGAATCATCCAGAAAAACAAGATCGATCAGAACAGCGAGGCGTATCTCGGATGGAAGGATGACACGATCAGCCTTCGCGATTACATCTATGCGGGAATCTCAGACAACTGGATCGACACGACGCGCCTTGAGGTGAAGAGCAAGTACTCGAGTGCGGACGACATTTATTCTGTACTCGTCGACTATGTGATGAATCAGCTTCAGGACGACACGAAGTTTGCGAAACAGATTTTCCGCTATCTGATCAACGGCGATGTGATCACGGGCAAACAGCTCTGTATCGCACTCTACGATCAGGGTGTTCTGCCGTATGATGCCCAGCAGGTTCAGCTTCTTCAGGCAAACGGTAGCGGATACACCTACACGTTCATCCGCGAGAAGATTCGAAACATTCAGCTGACACCGGCACAGCTTGCGCTCGACCCGTGTACGGGTGGTGTCGTGATTACCGATATCAAGACCGGTCAGGTGCGTGCACTTGTGACCTACCCGAGCTACGACAACAACCGTCTGTCCGGAAGCGTGGATGCGGCGTATTTTAACCAGTTGAACGAGGATCTCTCGCTTCCGCTCTACAACAATGCGACGCAGGCGAAAAAGGCGCCGGGTTCGACGTTCAAGCCGATCACCGCAGTTGCAGGACTTGAGGAGGGTGTGATTAACCTCTATGACACGATCGTCTGCACAGGCGAGTACGGTGAGGTCTCCCCGCCGATCAAGTGCTGGATCGGTGGAGGCGGACATGGCCCGCTCAACGTCGTCGGAGGAATCCAGAATTCCTGTAACTACTTTTTTGCCGAGGTTGCACATCGCCTCTCGACCGATGCAAGTGGAAATTACTCGACCGAGCGCGGTCTGAACACGCTCCGCAAGTATGCGACGATGTTCGGTCTTGACCGTCCGTCCGGAATTGAGATTTCCGAGGCACAGCCGGAGCTGACAACTGAGGACCCGGAGCGTTCTGCGATGGGACAGGGTACGAACTCCTACACGAATGTTCAGCTGTCGCGCTATGTGACGGCGATTGCGAACCGCGGAACCGTCTTTGATCTGACGCTTCTCGACCATGTGACCGACTATGAGGGAAATACGACGAAGACGTATGAGCCGAAGGTGACCGGTCATGTCGAGGTCGCAGACAGCACCTGGAATGCGGTTAAGCAGGGTATGCGCGCCGTGGTTTCCGATGGTTCCGCCAAGCAGATCTTCCGTGATCTTCCGGTGGAGATCGCCGGAAAGACCGGTACCGCGCAGGAGACCCACTCCCGAGGCAACCATGCATTCTTCATCTCCTATGGACCGTACACGAATCCGGAGATTGCAGTGACCGTCAATATCCCATACGGATATTCCTCATCGAATGCGGCGAGCGTTGCAAAGAATGTCTACAAGTTCTACTATGGATATACGACGCTTGACCAGATCCTCAACACCGGTGCTCTTGCGGTATCGAACGTCAAGATCGGAGACTAGAGAGATTAGAGACTAGAAAATAGAGACGAAAGACGAAAAAGCAGATTAGAAACAAAGAGAAGGTTTCTGACAAATCGAAGTAACAAAATAATTAATAAAACAATTAATGAAATAATGAATGAAATAATGACAGAAGAGAAAAAAGAATAAAAGAGAATAGAAGAGAATAGAAAAGAGAGCGAGTATTTTTCGGAAAATCGAAAAGAAAGCGGGGGAGCAGGTTGTGAAAAACAGAGTTGTCATCAAGAGCAGTAAGGCTGGAATGGTGGTAAATCTCGATCCGGACTGTCCATTTTCGGAGCTGGAGAGAGCCGTCGCGGAAAAATTCGAGAAGAGTGCCCGCTTCTGGGGCAATATTCAGATTGCTCTGATTTTGCAGGGAAGGACACTGAGTGCCTCGGAGGAGCTTCGGATTGTCAATGCGATCACCGAGCACTCCGGGGTTGAGGTGCTCTGTCTCCTCGATCAAGATGCACAGCGGATGCAGAGATGTGAGAAAGCGCTCAATGAGAAGTTGATGGAGCTCTCCTCCCAGACGGGTCAGTTCTATCGCGGGGATTTGAACCGCGGGGAATCGATCGAGTCCGAGGCGAGTATTGTGATCATCGGGGACGTCCGCCATGGTGCGCGCGTGTCCGCAAAAGGAAATGTCGTTGTGCTCGGACAGCTTCGGGGAAGCGTCTGCGCGGGTGTTTCCGGAAATGAGAATGCGATGATCGTCGCGATGGAGATGGCGCCTCTCCAGCTAAAAATCGGGGAGGTTTCCTGCCATTACGGGGATCGGGGCAGAAAAATCGGTCGCGGTCCGATGCTGGCATTTGTGGAAAATTGTAGTATTTGTACGAAACCAATAAAAAAATCGGGATTAAGTCTGCTAAATTTGAAATAGATACTGGAAAAATTTTCACTTTTAATGTAAAATAAATAATGGCGAATATATTTTTCAGGAGGCATTTCTATGAGTGAAGTCATGGTGATTACTTCTGGAAAAGGCGGGGTCGGCAAGACGACGACCACAGCGAACATCGGAACAGGTCTGGCACTTCTTGGTTACAGCGTAGTTCTGATCGATACCGATATCGGTCTGAGAAACCTGGATGTGGTGATGGGACTTGAAAACCGGATTATCTATAATCTGGTCGATGTGGTGGAAGGCAATTGCCGGATGAAGCAGGCCCTGATAAGAGACAAAAGATATCCCAACCTCTATCTGTTGCCGTCGGCGCAGACGAGGGACAAGACTTCCGTGAATCCCGGGCAGATGAAAAAGCTCGTGGAGGACTTGAAAGGAGAGTTTGATTACATTCTTCTTGATTGTCCGGCGGGAATCGAACAGGGATTTCAGAATGCAATCGCAGGGGCAGATCGGGCGCTTGTCGTCACGACACCTGAGGTTTCCGCAATCCGCGATGCAGACCGGATCATCGGTCTTCTCGAGGTCGCACAGATGCGCCGGACGGATCTGATTGTCAATCGAATCCGGATGGATATGGTGCGAAGAGGGGATATGATGTCGGTCGAGGATGTATCGGATATCCTTGCGGTACCGGTTATCGGTGCGGTGCCGGATGATGAGGATGTCGTGGTGTCGGCAAACCAGGGAGAACCCCTTGTGGATACCACGTCTTTGGCGGGTCAAGCCTACCTAAATATCTGCAAACGGATCACGGGGGAGACGATTCCACTGATGGATCTCGATCCTCATAAGGGAATTCTGGTTCGGATTTCCGGTTTTCTGAAACGGGCATGACAGAGTGCGTAAAGGAGGGAAACCGAGGATGAGACAGGGATTCTGTTTTTGGGGCAGGAGCAATTCTGGTGAGATTGCCAGAAGCCGTTTGAAACTTCTTTTGGTTTCGGATCAGGCGGGTCTAAGCCTTGGTCTTCTTGATCAGATCCGGGAGGATATGGAGGATGTGCTTTCTCGATATGCGGAGATTGACGGTAGCCGGGTGGAGATTCGGCTGAAAAGAGAAAAGGAAGAAGAGGTGTTATTTACCTCATTTCCGATCCGCAAGTTTACAGACAAGAGGAATTAAAGAATGTTACTGGACTATCGTTTTAGGAATTACAATTTTCGTTTATTCCTTTATGTATTACTTCTTAATATTATTGGTGTCTTTGTTCTCAGAAGTGCTTCCAATCAGGATATGGCTGTGGTTGGAAAGCAGGTGATGGGAATTGTCATTGGGTTTGCCGTTGTGATCGGGCTGTCTCTGGTGGATTATCACCGGGTCCTTTCCACGGCGCCTGTTGTATATGGAGGTTGTGTTCTGATGCTGGGTGCCGTGTTGGTATTTGGTGTCAGCAAGGGTATTGCGACCAGATGGATTCGCGTACCGCTGATCGGTCAGATCCAGCCGGCTGAGTTTGTAAAGATTGGTCTGATTGTATTTTTTGCCTGGTACTTTGACAAGTATCAGGACAAAATCAATCAGTTTGTTACACTGTTGATCGGGGGAGGGCTTTTCTTTGTTGCCTTCTTCCTGATTTTCAGTCAGCCTAATCTTAGTACGTCACTCGTGACATTGGTGATTTTCCTGAGCATGTTGTTTGTGGCGGGGCTGAGTTTCAAATGGATTTTCGGGGCACTGGCGGTTGTTCTGCCGTGCGGAGGTCTGTTTGTCTACTTGTTGAAGCTGGGAGCCGTACCGTTTCTGGCAGATTATCAGGTGCGCCGAATTCTGGCGTTCTTTGATAAATCCGGATATGCGGAGGCAAACCTTCAGCAGAACAACTCGATCATGGCGATCGGCTCCGGCATGTTTTGGGGAAAGGGTCTGAATACGACGACGCTCTCTTCGGTAAAGAACGGAAACTTCCTCTCCGAGGAGGAGACGGATTTCATCTTTGCGGTTGTGGGAGAGGAACTTGGATTCATCGGTTCGGTTGTCGTGATCATCCTGATGGCATTGATTGTTTATGAGTGTCTGATGATGGCGGCGCGGGCGAAAGACTTAGCCGGAAGGCTTGTCTGTGTTGGACTTGCGACGCTGTTTGCATTTCAGAGTTTTGCCAACATTGCAGTGGCGACCGGAATTTTTCCGAATACCGGTTTACCACTCCCATTTATCAGTTCGGGGGTTAGCTCTCTGCTGAGTCTGTATTTTGGAGTCGGCATTGTGATGAATGTGGGACTGCAAAGACGAAATAATAATTATGAGAGGTATTAAAGGAGGTATGTTCTTATGAATATCGGTCTGATTGCACATGACTCAAAAAAGAAACTGATGCAGAATTTCTGCATTGCCTATCGGGGAATTTTAAGCAAACATGAATTGTACGCGACGGGAACAACCGGTCGTCTGGTGGAGGAAGTGACGAATCTCAACGTTCACAAGTATCTGGCAGGTCATCTCGGCGGACAGCAGCAGCTTGCTGCCCAGATTGAGCACAATGAGATGGATATGATGATCTTCCTCAGAGATCCGCTGACTCCGAAGTCTCACGAGCCGGATGTAAACGACGTTGTCCGTCTGTGCGATATCTACAACATTCCGCTTGCAACGAATCTGGCGACCGCAGAGCTTTTAGTAAAGGCGCTTGATCGTGGTGATCTGGAATGGCGTGAGATTTACCGCTAGAGGTGACTGGTTTGAAAAAGAGGAGAGTGTTTCTGTCGACGGCTCTGTCCTGCATGTGCCTGATGCTGGTTGCATGTGGAAAGGGCGGGCAGACAGAGACTTTATATGAAAATGGGCGCATGGAGAGTTTTCTGGAAGAGTCTTCTTCTTCCGGAGAACGCGCATCCGCGTTTGCAAGTGATCTCTGCGTGGTCACGGGATCGGAGCCTTCCTCGGATTCCGGGGTCAATGCAGAGGTGGCAACGCTGTTTTCTGTGAAGGACAAGCAGGTGCTTTTTCAGAAAAATCCATTTGAGCGCATGAGTCCTGCAAGCATCACAAAAATTATGACGGCGCTGATTGCGCTTCAGGATGGAGATCTGCAAAAAGAGATCACAGTCGGAAAGGAGACCGTGATCACGGAGGCGGGAGCTTCGCTCTGCCATATCAATCCGGGAGAGACTCTGACGCTTGAACAGCTTCTGTATGGCCTGATGCTTCCGTCCGGAAACGATGCGGCGAGTGCGATCGCAGTCTATGAGGCGGGCAGTATCGAGGCGTTTGCCGACAAGATGAATGAGATGGCGTGGAAGCTCGGTGCGACGGATACCCACTTTGTCAACCCGCATGGACTGACAGATCCGGAGCATTACACGACAGCTTATGATCTGTATCTGATCTTCAATGAGTGTCTCAAGTATCCGGAGTTTCGCAAGATCATCGGGACGACGGAGTACACCGCAGAGTACAAGGATGCCAATGGAGTCGCAAAGAGTCAGAAATGGGAGAGCAGTAACCAGTATCTGACCGGAAAGCGTGAGACCCCGGATGGAGTGACTGTGCTTGGCGGAAAGACGGGAACAACTCAGGCGGCCGGTTACTGTTTGATTCTCGGCTGTGAGGACGATCAGAATCAGAATTATATCTCAGTTGTCATGAAAGCATCGAACAGACCGGAATTATATGGAAATATGACAAATATTATTCAGAAAATTGTCAAATAGCCGTTGAAAATTTTTGTGATTTGTACTATAATTGAGTTAATATAAAAAGAATTTTATACAAATTCAATAAGCTCAAGGAGGAGATTACTATGGTGCAGATTATCGCAGGTAAAAAGGGAAAAGGAAAGACCAAGCATCTGTTAGACATGGCGAATCAGGGAGTAAAGGAAGCAACCGGTTCGATCGTTTATCTGGACAAGAGCTCCAAGCATATGTACGAATTAAGCAACAAGATCCGTCTGATCAATGTGAATGAGTATCCGCTGAGCGGTAGTCAGGGATTCATCGGTTTCCTGTGCGGAATCATTTCTCAGGATCACGACATTGAGACGATGTTCTTAGACAGCTTCTTAAAGCTGGCATCCCTTGAGGGAGAGGATATCGCTGACACCATCACAACTTTGGAAACAATCAGTGATAAGTATGCAGTAAACTTTGTTCTCAGCGTATCGATGGACGCAGCTGATATGCCGGAGAGCGCACAGAAGGATGTCATCATCTCACTGTAATACATAAAGTTTTAGTAATTTGATTTGAGCGGTTGTAAAGACCGGTTTAGAAAGCCCTTCGCTGTAAGTAGAAATACATAGCGGAGGGCTTTTTGTTACAGCTCGGAGTCTTGGAGTATTTGACGAATGGGTAGGGATTTTGATCCTGTTTGCTGACGTTCAATCAATAAACGATGACGATGGCGTGAAAGAAATCGAAAGAATAAGAAAGAATTAAGAAAGAATATGGGCGGGATAGGAGGAGCAGGATGGAATTTACTTATGACAAAAGAAAATGGATCACGATTGCGGTTTTGCTTGTGATAGCAATCCTGTCATTCAGTGTGGGGGCGAAGTATGCAACGGCACCGGAACATCATAAAGAGACGATAACGGCGCTGGATGAGAAAAAGGATACCGTACTGGAACTGACTGTGGCAGCCACCGCAACCTCTGCACTGATTACGCTTCTGCCGGGGGATGTGGGAACGCCGATTGCAGAAAAAGTTGCGGATTTGAGTGGTTATCTGCTGATTGTGCTGTGCGCAGTATTTTTAGAAAAATATTTGGTAACTCTGACCGGTTATGCGACATTCAAATTATTTATTCCGGTCGCCTGTGTGTTGTTTGCGGGGAATCTGATTTTTCAAAATCGCAGTGTTGGTCGGTTGGCGAGAAGATTGCTGGCATTTGGAATCTGTATTTTTCTGGTAGTTCCGGCCAGTGTAAAACTGTCGAATCTGATTGATGACACCTATCATGCTCAGATTGAGATGACGCTGGAAGAGGCAAAGGGAACGCAGAAACTTCTGGAGGGCAAATCCGAAGAAGAAGCAGACATGCAGAAGAATGAAGATGCAGGAATGACAGAGCAAAATGCGAGTTCGGGTACTGAGGGGAAGGAAAACCGGAGTGCAGGACAGAATGCAAGTCAGTCGGAAAATCAGAGTGCGGGAGTGGCAGGTCTCTGGGAAAAGGCAAAAGGTGCTCTTGGGAACGCAAAGGATACTGTAACGAGTGCAGTGGAAAATGTGACCTTATCCTCAGAAGAACTGTTGCAGAAAATCGAACATTCCTTGAGTCGTTTCGTGGAGGCGATCGCGGTGATGCTCATCACTTCCTGTGTGATTCCGATCTTGGTGTTGATGGTATTTTTCTGGCTCATTAAAGTGTTGTTGGAGGTGGATGTAAGCGAAAGTCTGGAGGAGGCAGTGCGCAAGATTCGAGAGTGAGAAAACGATCATCGGAGGTATTTGGAAACTAGGTATTTGGAAATTAGGTATTCGGAAACTTTAAAATGTTGCGATGAAATCAATGTTACAGGAGAGGAGCATGGAAAACGATCATGGACGGCTACAGAAAAATAGACATGACATCGTGGTCACGCAGAGAGCATTATAAGTATTATACGGAGAAACTTAAAATCGAGTACAACATGACAGTACCGGTCGATGTGAAAAAACTGTTGGATTTCTGTCATGAGAGTAATCACAAGTTTTATCCGACGATGATTTATCTGGTGACAAAGGTGTTAAACCAGATCGAGAATTTCCGCATGTTTAAGGATGCGGAGGGAAATTTATGCGTGTGGGATCAGATCGTTCCAAACTATACAATTTTTCATAAGGAGGATCAGACGTTTTCTGATTGCTGGACGGAGTATTCGGAGGACTTTGAGACCTTTTACCGGGCGATTAGGGAGGATATGCGGGAAGGACAGCAGAAGAGAGGGATCAAGGTCAAGGCAGATCAGCCAGCTAATTTTTATTGCATCTCCTGTGTGCCGTGGACCACATTTACCGCATTTGGCAGTAGAACGGTCAACAGCGCAGAACCCGCCTATTTTCCGATTATCACGATGGGAAAATATGAAGAATCGGGAGAGAAGATTCTGATGCCGGTGAATTTGATGATCGCACATGCGGTGGCGGATGGCTATCACGTTGGTTTCTTCTTTCAGCGATTGCAGGAGGCAATCGATCAGTTAGAGCTGTGATTAGGGAAAAAAAGTGTTTGAAAATAAAACTAATTACGTTCTATGTAATAATAATTGCAAAACAGAAACATATGGAGGTATAACAGAATGGAATATACGTTATTGGGAAACACGGACATTCAGATTTCCAAATTGTGTGTCGGATGCATGAGCTTTGGAAAAGCCGGAACGATGCATGACTGGACGTTAAATGAAGCGGATACCGAGGAGATGGTAAAATATTCGCTGTCACTCGGGATGAATTTCTTTGACACGGCAAATGGCTACTCTGCGGGAACGAGTGAGGAGTATTTGGGGCGTGCACTCAAGAAGAATGTCGCCCGCAATCAGGTTGTCATTGCTTCCAAGGTTTATTTCAATCCCGGCAGACTCTCCGCTGAGGCGATCCACAGAGAGATCGACGGAACGCTCAAACGTCTTGGAACGGATTATCTTGATCTCTACATGATTCACCGGTTTGATTACGAGACTCCGATCGAGGAGACGATGTCTGCGCTGAATGATCTGGTCAAGGCAGGAAAGGTCAGAACGCTCGGAGCTTCCGCGATGTACGGCTATCAGTTTTACAACATGCAACTGACGGCGAGAGATCATGGATATGCGCAGTTTCAGGCGATGGAAAACCATTATAACCTGCTGTACCGGGAGGATGAGAGAGAATTGATTCCGATCTGCAAGCAGATGAATGTCTCGCTGATGCCGTACAGTCCATTGGCTGCCGGTCATCTGGCTCGCCCGCAGTGGAGGACGGATACGCTTCGCGGAAAAACCGATCGCGTCGCAATGGGAAAATACGACCGAACCGAGGAACAGGATATGCAGATTGTCAGTCGCGTTCATGAGCTGGCAGAGCGGTATGGCGTGAAGATGTCCCAGATTGCACTCGCATGGCACTGGTCAAAGGGAGTTGCTTCCCCGATCATCGGTGCGACAAAGAAAGAGCACTTAAAAGACGCCGTTGAGGCACTTAAAGTCAAGCTGACACCGGAGGATCTCGCCTACTTGGAAGAACCGTATTTTCCGCATCGGATTGTCGGCGCGATCGACCACAATCCACCTCAGGGCGTGATGCTGTTGGACGAGAAGAAGTAAGATCAGAACGATGACAGGAGCGACACAAAAATAAGAAGTGGGCTAAGAAAATAAGAAAAAAATAAGAGATAGGAAAAGCAAGTAGAAAAAGCAAGAAAGAAAACAGAAAAGAAATAAGACAGAAATAAAAAAGACAGAAGTAAAAAGACAGGAGACGAGAGGAACGATAAAAGTTTTGCGCTTTTATCGCTTCTCTCGTTTTCTTGTTTATGGAAAAACGGCTTGAACTTTTTATAGGAAACTCTTATAATGAATTGGAGCCGAATCAGGCGCGGGAGGAAATCGTTTTGGCAAAAAAGAAAAAATCAAAAAATTCGAAAATTGTGAGGTATCATCGCCCGATTAATTTTAATGTGGGAATGATTACTTTTGCAATTATCTTCATTTATCTGATATTCAGTGTTTACAAGTATGTAAGAAAAGACAAGATTCAGTTTTATGAGGTCGTTGAGGGAAATATTGTCAATGACACCCAGTATACAGGATTGATTCTGCGAAATGAGCAGGTCGAGTCGACGGATCGGAGCGGATACATCAACTATTACATCCGAGAGGGAAAACGCGCCGGTGTGGGAACGAGAATCTACTCGATCGATGAGACCGGAAGCCTTGCAAAGTTTATGGAGGAGAATCCGGACGCGAATGTGACGCTCACAAGCGAGAATCTCTCCGACATCAAGCGTCAGCTCTCCTCGTTTTCCATCGGATACAGCGACCAGAGATTTTCAGATGTCTATGATCTGCGCTACACGTTGGAGGCATCCGTCCTCGAGTATGTGAATTTCAATGCACTCGGAAATCTTGATGCGATGTTGGAGCAGACCGGAATCACATTCCAGCAGGTGAGAGCACCGCTGTCCGGCGTGGTCTCGTATGCGATCGACGGGATGGAGGGGCTCACGGCAGATCAGGTGAGTGCAGATTCATTTGACCGCACGAAGTATACAAAATCCATTCCGAAATCGGGTGATCTGATTGAGCAGTCCACGCCGGTCTACAAGCTGGTGACTTCGGATGACTGGAGTCTGGTCTTTCCGCTGAAGGAAGATGCCGTTGCCGAGTACAGCGACAAGACAAGTCTCCATGTGACATTTCCGACGTATGATCTCGACACAGACGGGGATTTTTCGATTTTCACCGGAACGGACGGGGCACAGTACGGAAAACTGGATTTCCATCAGTACATGGTGCAGTTTGTCGGAGAGCGATATGTGGACTTTGAGGTGGATACCGAGAGAATGGACGGACTCAAGATTCCTGTGACTGCAGTCACCGAGAAGAATTTCTATCTCATTCCGGAGGATTATCTGGCAAAGGGTGGAGACAGCGGAGACATTGGCTTTATGAGAGAGGTGTACTCAGAGTCAGGAACTTCACTGGAATTTGTTCCTGTTACCATATATTATTCGGATGGTGAATATGATTATATTGAGATGGGGGACAAGGCTCCGCTCAAGGGAGGCGATTATATTGACAAGCCGAATTCTCAGGAGCGATACCAGATCGGTCAGACGGCATCTCTTCAGGGTGTCTATAACATCAACAAGGGATATGCAGTCTTCAAGCAGATTGAGATTTTAAAGTCAAATGATGAGTACTATACAGTGAAGAAGGGAACCAATTACGGACTCGCCGTGTTTGACCACATTGTACTCGATGCAAATTCTGACTATGAGGGAGAGCTGATTTATCAGTAAACGCGTTACGGAAAATACAGAAAATACAGGGAATATAGGAAATACAGGAAAGACAGGAGGAAAAAAGATGATTCAGGAACAGTACAGAAAAGTCAGAGAGAAAATCGATCTTGCCTGTGCGCGCAGTGGCAGAGATCCGAAGGAAGTGACGCTGATTGCAGTGAGCAAGACGAAGCCGATCGAGGATCTTCATGAGGCGTATGAGGCAGGAGCCCGTGATTTTGGGGAGAATAAGGTGCAGGAGATTGTGCAGAAAGCACCGCAGATGCCGGAGGATGCCCGTTTCCACATGATCGGTCATCTTCAGCACAATAAGATCCGTCAGGTTCTCCCGCACGTTGAGATGATCCACTCGGTTGACTCTGTGCGACTCGCAGAGTATATCGAGAAAGAGGCGCAGAAGGAAGAGCGCGAGGTGAAGATTCTGCTTGAGGTCAATGTCGCAAAAGAGGAGAGCAAGTTCGGATTTGCGCCGGAAGAAGTGGAGGAAGCTGTCCTTGCAATCAGCCAGATGAAGCACTTAAAAATTTGTGGTCTGATGACAATAGCGCCAAATGTGGAACATCCGGAAGAAAATCGCCCTGTTTTTAAAAAATTATATGAATTATCTGTTGACATTAAAAAGAAAAACGTTGATAATGTTAGCATGAGTGTACTTTCCATGGGAATGACCGGTGACTATGAGGTTGCCGTTGAGGAGGGTGCAACCATGATTAGAGTCGGCACGGGAATCTTTGGTGCCAGATGATGAGGATTGGAGAGAGAATTATGGGTATTTTGAGTAAGGTAATGGATACCTTCCGGATGAACGATGATATAGATGAAGGAGTGTTCGACCCGGAAGACGACTATGAGATGGAGGATAGAGATCGCTCCTCAAGAAAGAGTCGTTTTTCACAGCGTGACGATGATGACGATGACGATATCGAGGAGGGACGCAGAAGCCTGTTCTCCCGCTCCCCGAAGGTTGTTCCGATGAAGCAGAAGACGATGGAAGTATCGTTAATCAAGCCAACTTCTTTTGATGATGCGCGTGAGACTTGTGACTATCTGCTTGCTGGTAAGGCAGTTGTCCTGAATATGGAGGGAATCCACACGGAGACCGCACAGAGAATTATCGATTTCATCTCTGGTTCCACTTACTCCATGAATGGAAATCTTCAGAAGATCTCCAGCTATATCTTTATTGCAACACCGGAGACCGTAGAACTTTCCGGTGATTTTCAGGAGATGCTCAACAATGGCGGTCTGGAAGTTTCCGGCATGAATATCCACCTGTAAATCAATAGTAGGAATAGTAGGTCAACAGGGAATCCGCAGAAAAATCTGTGGAAAAAATCAATACGGAACGGACATCGTTCTGGGAAGAAAAGATACATAGAGCAGACAATTTTCCAGCGATTTTTCGGAAGATTGTTTGCTTTTCTTTTAACAGAGGTTGACTGCAACGATTCTTGAATTCTTAATTTTTTGGAAATTGAGAGCAGTTATGGCAGGGCAGGAAATGGGATTGGAAATAGGAGACAGGAGAAACGAAAAAACAGGAAAAGGAGAACATACGATGGCAGAGAGATTGAATGTGCGCAGAGATGGCAATTGGATTTATGATATTGTGGTGGAGTCCTCCTATGAGCGACTGGGTGAGGAGATTCCGGCGCTGGATACCGGAAACCGGAAAATCTGTATTGTGACGGACAGCAATGTGGCACCGCTCTATCTGGATGAGGTGAAGGAGCAGGTTTCTAAGTGCTGTAAGAAAGTGGAGACATTTATCTTTCCGGCAGGAGAGGAAAATAAAAATCTGGATACGGTTCGCACGCTGTATGAGTTCCTGATTCAGAAACACTTCGACAGAAAGGATGTTCTCGTCGCACTGGGCGGTGGCGTTGTCGGCGATCTCTGCGGATTTGCGGGGGCAACTTATCTGCGCGGAATTCGTTTCATCCAGGTTCCGACGACTCTTCTGTCTCAGGTGGATTCGAGCATCGGAGGAAAGACGGGAGTCGACTTTGACAGCTACAAAAACATGGTCGGTGCATTCCACATGCCATCGCTTGTCTATGCGAGCACCTCAAGCCTTCTGACGCTGTCCGCAGAGCAGTTTGCGTCGGGAATGGGTGAGATTGTCAAGCACGGTCTGATCAAGAACCGGGACTACTATGAGTGGATCTGTGAGCACGCAGATGCAATTAGAGAGAGAGATCTTAGCGTCTGTGAACAGCTGATTCTTGTGAGCTGTCGAATTAAGAGAGATGTCGTGGAGAAAGATCCGACCGAGCAGGGCGAGAGAGCGCTCCTGAACTTTGGACATACGCTCGGTCACGCGATCGAGAAGATGATGAATTTCAAGCTGGCTCACGGTCAGTGTGTTGCCCTCGGCTGTCTTGCCGCTGCTCATATCTCCGCAAAGCGCGGAATGATCACGGATGCCGAGGTGGATCAGATGAGAAAGGCGTTTGCGACCTTTGATCTTCCGGTTTCAATCGCTGGATATGGTCTGGACCCGAATGAGGTGATTCAGGCGACAAAAAATGATAAGAAGATGGAAGCAGGTGCCATCAAGTTTGTTCTTCTGCGTCAGGTCGGCGAGGCGTATATCGACCGCACGGTGACCGAGGCAGAGATGAAAGAGGCACTGGAATGGCTTGCAGGAGGAACGAATGAAAGATAAGTTTGGCAATCTGGCAATCTGGGGAATCGGATCGATCCTTCTTCTCTGGTTTGACCAGTACACGAAACTGGCTGCAACGATTTCACTGAAGGGAAAGGCTCCGCGCGTCATCGTGGACGGAGTCTTTGAACTTCTCTACTCGGAGAACCGGGGCGCTGCATTTGGAATTTTGCAGGGGCGTCAGGGATTTTTCTTTGTGATTGCACTCGCAGTTCTGGTGACGGCGGGATTTATGATGTACCGGATGCCGAACTGGAAAAATGCGCGCTACCATGCGCTCAAGATCTGCCTGATCTTTATCACGGCAGGTGCAATCGGAAATATGGCAGATCGAATTTCCCTCGGCTATGTCGTGGATTTTTTGTATTTTAGCCTGATTGATTTCCCGATTTTTAATGTCGCAGACATCTATGTGACGACAGCGACGGCATTTCTTCTCGTCTTGTTTGGATTTTATTACAAGGACAGCGATCTCGAGGTCTTCTCTCTGAAAAAGAAGGCTGAGGGAGCAAATGCTGGTGGAAAAGAAAATAAGGACAATAAGAGCGAGAAGAGCAATAACAAGAATAAGGGCAATAAGGAGGCGAAGCATTGATTCGGGAATTTTGTGTGGAAGAGGGAGCAGGGTCCCGAATTGACCGCTATCTGAGCGAGCAGGTTGCAGAAATGTCGCGCGCTCATCTCCAGAAACTCTTAAAGGACGGGGGCGTGACCGTCAATGATCGCCCTGTCAAGAGCAGTTATAAGGTCATGGAGGGCGACAAGATTCAGCTTGATATTCCGGAGGCGGTCGAGCCGGAGATTGTGCCGGAGGAGATGGATCTTGACATTCTCTATGAGGACAAGGATATCATTCTGATCAACAAGCCGAAGGGCATGGTTGTGCATCCGGCAGCGGGGCATGCGACCGGAACGCTCGTCAATGGACTGATGGCGCACTGTCGTGGCGATCTTTCTGGGATCAACGGAGTGATGCGTCCGGGAATTGTTCACCGCATTGATATGGACACAACAGGGGTGCTGATTGTGTGCAAGAATGACCAGGCGCACAACGCGATTGCCGAACAGCTCAAAGTGCACTCGATCACGAGAAAGTACTATGCGATTGTTCACGGTGTTGTGAAGGAGGATGAGGGGACGGTTCATGCGCCGATCGGTCGCCATCCGACGGATCGCAAGAAGATGAGCATCAATGAGAAGAACGGAAAGGACGCGATCACGCATTACCGGGTTCTGCGCCGTTTCCGCCGTTTTACCTACATCGAGTGTCAGCTTGAGACCGGGCGGACGCACCAGATTCGCGTGCATATGGCAAGCATCGGTCATCCGCTCCTCGGAGATCATGTGTACGGACCGGCGAAATGTCCGTTTTCCGGACTTCAGGGGCAGACGCTCCATGCGGGTGTGCTCGGAATCATTCATCCGACAACCGGGGAATATATGGAATTTCAGGCGCCTCTTCCGGAATACTTTGAGACACTTTTGAGAAAATTGGAACAGGATTGAGCAATATTAAGCAATATTAAGCAATATTAAGCAGGATTGAGAAAACAGTTTGATGAATTTTGATGAAAAAGGAAACATTGAAACATTGTGTAGTATTTTCGGTTTCATTGAACGTTTAGCAAAGAATTGTGACAATAGTTTCTAAAGTATACGTTTTTTTGAATAATGTTTATGTACTTTTCTGAAATTTTGAGTTATAATAGGGTTAGAAAGATTTAGGCGTGTCTCAACATTCATTTCTGTGATCGGCGGACGCGCACGAAGACAGAAAGGAGCGAAACATTATGAAGGGAAATCTTGTTATCACAATAGGCAGACAGTGCGGAAGCGATGGTAAGGATATCGGAATGAAACTGGCAGAAAAGATGGGGGTCAAGTGCTACGATAAGGAATTGTTGGCACAGGCAGCTAAGAACAGTGGACTTTGCCAGGAATTATTCGAGTCTCATGATGAGAAGCCAACGAGTAGCTTTCTGTATTCGCTTGTGATGGATACCTATTCGATGGGATATAATTCTTCTGCATATATGGATATGCCTTTAAATCACAAGATCTTTCTTGCTCAGTTTGATACGATCAAGAAACTCGCAGATCAGGAGTCCTGTGTCATTGTTGGACGGTGTGCGGACTATGCACTTGCAGATTATCCGAACACGCTGTCTGTCTTTATCACAGCATCGGACGAGGAGAGAATTGCCCGTCTGAAGGATCTGTACAAGGTGGATGATGCCAAGGCAAAGGACATCATGGTAAAGACGGACAAGAAGCGTTCAAGCTACTACAATTACTATTCGAGCAAGCGCTGGGGCGATGCGAAGAGCTATGATCTTTGCCTGAGCAGTACGGCACTTGGAATCGATGGCGTGGTTGACATGATTCTGGAAGTTGCGAAAGCAAAGCAGAAGTGGGTAAATCGGTAGAGATATTTGCAAGATGCTCTCATTTGGTGAAAGTGCCGGATGAGGGCATTTTTGCGGTTCAAGTCGACGCTCGCGGAGACTTAGCGCGTGATTCTGGTCAGCTTTGCTGACATTTTCCAATCAGAATCACTGCGCATCCATTAGAACTCCGACGGCGAGTAAAGTCCTGCAAACGCGCTCTCGCTCCGGGTTCGACGTAATGGTGCATAAGGTCGCAAAGTACGCGACCTAAACACCAACGTCTCACACGGGTTTGCAGTCACTTTCTCGCCTTTCGGAGTTCCATCAAGGTATAACTCAGAGTGAATGTCCCATCCTCCTCGATAGGTGGGATTATCACAAACTTTCTCAGGAGTGGAGACAATCCCCTTCTGAAGTTATACGATATTTTATTAGTTCATAGGGATAGGGAAAATAAGGCGGGATCATGAGCACATATGTAGATTTGATGAGGTTGGATTTTCCGGAAGACGAGCAGGAAAAGATGGAGATGTTTGCTGAGATAGAGGGACGACTGTCGAGACAGCGAATTGAGAAGGCAAATCGTTTTCGCAGACCGGAGGATCGGGAGCGTTCGCTCTGTGCGGGGCTGTTGCTTGACTATGCGCTTATGAGATTTGGGTGCAGGGAGAAGACGGAAGAAATTGGGATTTCTGAACATGGAAAGCCGGTGCTTTTGTCGTGCCCGGAACTTTTTTTTAATCTCTCTCACTCGATGAATCTGGTGATGGCAGTTACTTCTGATCGACCGTGTGGCTGTGATGTCGAGGAGGTTCGCAAAGCGGTCGCCGGGGTTTCGAGACGTTTTTTCTGTGAGGAGGAATGTCAGGAGATCTTTTCATGTCCGGAGGGAGTGCAGAGAGACCGGATGTTTACACGGTTCTGGACCATGAAGGAGAGCTATGTAAAAATGACGGGGACGGGATTGACGATTCCGCTCGACTCGTTTCGCATTCTGCTTCCACAGAAGAGACCGGATGGGAGTTTGTCTCAACAGACTGTGCAGACGGATTGTGTGCAGATAGAGAACAGGAAATGTTTGGAATATGCGATCGGGCGTGTACGGCGGAGTGGAGAACATGAGAACTGCGCACTCTATGATTTTTCCGAATGGATGGAAGAAAAAATGGAGAAAATTTCCGGCAGGGGGGCGTGTGCTTCGGTCTGTCTTTCATCCGAAGACAGGGACGTTTTTTTCTCTTTTCAAAATCTGTCGGATGTGATATAATCACTACGAATATGGGTGGCCGGAAGGAGAGAATTTTTCATGGATATGAAACGTGTATTTTTGAAATTGAGCGGTGAAGCGCTTGCAGGCCCGAAGAAAACTGGGTTTGATGAAGATACGGTAAAGGAAGTTGCAAGACAGGTTAAGATTTCTGTCGATGCAGGTGTTCAGGTCGGCATCGTCATCGGAGGTGGAAACTTCTGGAGAGGACGCACGAGCGACGCGATCGAGCGCACACATGCAGATCAGATCGGTATGCTTGCCACGATCATGAACTGCATTTATGTGTCTGAGATTTTCCGCAATACCGGAATGAAGACCGAGATTCTGACTCCGTTTGTCTGTGGAACGATGACGAAGCAGTTCTCAAAGGATTTAGCAAATCAGTTCTTTGAGGAAGGACGAGTTGTATTCTTTGCAGGCGGTACGGGACATCCGTATTTCTCTACCGATACCGGAATCACTCTGCGTGCGGTTGAGATGGATGCAGACTGCATTCTTCTTGCAAAGTCGATCGATGGCGTATATGACAGCGATCCGGCTGTGAACCCGAATGCAAAGCGTTATGATACCATCCGCATTCAGGACGTGATCGATCAGAAACTTGCAGTTGTGGATCTGACCGCATCGATCATGTGCATGGAGCACAAGATGCCGATGGCAGTATTTGATTTGAATGAGAAAGACAGCATTGCAAATGCGATGCAGGGAAAAATTAACGGTACGATTGTGACCGTAGACTAACTAACAGGAGGATGTTATGCAGGATCAGTTAAAGATTTACGAGGGAAAGATGGAAAAGTCCCTGGAGGTACTTCAGGAGGAGTATTCATCTATCCGTGCAGGCCGTGCGAACCCGCATGTTTTAGACAAGATTAAGGTGGATTATTACGGAACTCCGACCCCGATTCAGCAGGTTGGTAACTTAAGCGTTCCGGAGGCTCGTATGATCGTGATTCAGCCGTGGGAGAAGTCCCTGTTAAAGGCAATCGAGAAGGCAATTCTGACCTCTGATCTGGGTATCAACCCGACGAACGATGGCCAGGTGATCCGTCTGGTATTCCCGGAGCTGACTGAGGAGCGCCGTAAAGAACTTGCAAAGGATGTCAAGAAGAAGGGTGACGCGACAAAGGTAGCAGTTCGCAACATCCGTCGTGATGCAAACGAGACATTCAAGAAGATGGAGAAGGCTGGAGAGATCTCTGAGGATGAGCAGAAGACCGCAGAGGAGAAGATCCAGAAGCTGACCGACAAGATGATCGTGAAGATCGATGCAGCAATCGATGCAAAGACCAAGGAGATCATGACTGTTTAATTGCAAAAGAGAAAAGATTGATTATATTGATTATTTTGCAAAGACAGATCCATATGTATTCTAGCAGGACAGGGGGAAATTCCTGTCCTGTATTTTTACAATCGTATATAAGTTGTATATAAGGATATAGAATGTATGTGAAAACATATATCAAAACATGTATGAGAATCTCAACGAGTGTAAGTTTTGACCGTTGGGATCTCAGATTAGGGAGGATAAAAAATTATGGAAAATGATTTGCAGGGACTTGTAGTTCCAAAACATATCGCGATCATTCTGGATGGAAATGGACGTTGGGCGAAGAAGAGAGGACTTCCGCGCTCAATGGGACACAAGGAAGGCTGTGTGACGGTTGAGAAGACCGTTGAGATCGCAGCGCGCATGGGCGTTGAGTATCTGACGGTGTACGGATTTTCGACGGAGAACTGGAAGCGTTCAAGCGAGGAAGTCGGAGCTCTGATGCAGTTGTTCCGCTTCTACATGGTGCGCCTCTTAAAGACCGCAAAGGCAAACAACGTGCGCGTCAAGATGATCGGAGAGCGCAGTCGTTTTGCACAGGACATCATCGACGGAATCAACCGTCTCGAGGAGGAGACGAAGGACAACACCGGTCTGACCTTTGTCATTGCAGTCAATTACGGTGGACGCGATGAGATCACCCGTGCAGTGAGACGGATGGGAGAGGATTGCAAACTTGGAAATCTCGATCCGCAGACGATCACGGAGAGCACGGTTGCATCTTACCTCGATACCGCAGGCATGCCGGACCCGGATCTCTTGATCCGCACGAGCGGAGAACTGCGCCTGTCGAACTACCTGCTCTGGCAACTTGCTTACTCCGAGATCTACATCACAGACTGTCTGTGGCCGGATTTTGACCGCGCAGAGCTTGTGAAGGCGATTGAGGCATATAATAAGCGTGACCGCAGATTTGGCGGAGTCAAGCAGGCGTAAGGCACGCACAGACAGGACATAACAGGACATAAACGGAGGAAATTTTACGATGTTTACGAAGAGACTGATAAGCGGTATTGTTCTTGTCATCCTTGCAATTCTGATTGTCGGACAGGGAGGAATCCTTTTGTATGCGACGACCGCGCTGATTTCTCTGATCGGTCTGTTTGAGCTGTATCGGGTGATGAAGATTGAGAAAAATGTGCTCGGAGCAGTCGGATTTGTCTCTGCTCTGGCATATTATGGGATGGTCTGGCTGGAGAACGGTCAGCAGTACGTGACCTTGCTTGCGATTATCACGCTGATGGTGCTGATGAGCATCTATGTGTTTACGTTCCCGAAGTATAAGACTGAGGAGATTACGGTGGCATTTTTTGGACTCTTCTATGTGCCGGTGATGCTGTCCTATCTCTATCTGGTGCGTGTGATGCCGGATGGTGCCTACCTCGTTTGGCTCGTCTTTTTCAGCTCATGGGGATGTGACACGAGTGCTTACTGCGTCGGCATGCTGATCGGAAAACACAAGATGACCCCGGTGCTGAGCCCGAAGAAGACGATTGAGGGCGGAATCGGCGGAGTTGTCGGAGCCGGACTTCTCGGATTTCTTTATGGAAGCATTTTTGGAACGCATATGCAGGAACTTGCAAATCCTCAGATTGCGTGCGCGATTGCATGTGCGATTGCGGGAATGATTTCCCAGATCGGAGATCTTGCGGCCTCGGCAATCAAGCGCAACCACAACATCAAAGATTACGGCAACCTGATTCCGGGTCACGGTGGAATTCTGGATCGATTTGACAGTATGTTGTTCACCGCACCGGCAATTTACTTTGCACTGACATTTTTAAAGTAACAGAATAAAGGAATTGAATGAAGTGACAGAAGAATAACGAAAAAAGGAGAAAAGACCATGAAGAAGATTGCAATTCTGGGTTCGACCGGTTCGATCGGTACGCAGACCTTGGAAGTAGTGGAGCAAAACGGGGATATTCAGGTTACAGCGCTTGCAGCGGGAAGTAACATTGTGCTTCTCGAAAAGCAGATCCGCAAATTTCATCCGGTGCTTGCCTGTGTCTGGGATGAGCAGAAGGCAAAGGAACTGCGCACGGCAGTTGCAGATCTCGATGTGAAGATTGTCTCCGGAATGGATGGACTGATGGAAACGGCGACTCAGCCGGATGCAGAGATCGTGGTGACCGCCGTTGTCGGTATGATCGGAATTCGCCCGACGATCGCTGCTATGAAGGCAGGAAAGGACATTGCGCTTGCAAACAAGGAGACACTTGTAACCGCAGGTCATCTGATCATGCCACTCGCAAAAGAGCTTGGGGTGAAGATTCTTCCGGTTGACAGTGAGCACAGCGCGATTTTCCAGAGCTTAAACGGCGAACATGGAAATAAGATTCACAAGATTCTGCTGACAGCTTCCGGCGGTCCGTTCCGTGGATGGACGAGAGATCAGCTTGCTGGCGTGCAGGTCGAGGATGCACTCAAGCACCCGAACTGGACGATGGGACGAAAGATCACGATCGATTCGTCGACGATGGTCAACAAGGGACTTGAGGTCATGGAGGCACACTGGCTCTTCGATGTCGAGATGGACCAGATTGAGGTTGTCGTACAGCCTCAGAGTGTGATTCACTCGATGGTCGAGTATGAGGATGGAGCGGTGATTGCTCAGCTTGGTACACCGGATATGAAACTGCCGATCCAGTACGCACTCTATTATCCGCAGAGAAGATTTCTGCCGGGAGATCGTCTGGATTTTGCAAAAATGGGTAAAATTACCTTTGAGGCACCGGACATGGAGGTGTTCCGCGGTCTGAAACTCGCCTATGAGGCAGGACGTCGCGGTGGCTCTCTGCCGACGGTCTACAATGCGGCAAATGAGTATGCGGTAAGCAAGTTCTTAAAGAGAGAGATCCCGTACCTTGCGATTATCGAGATGATCGAGTCTGCGATGGAACATCATTACACCGTGGAGAACCCGAATGTCGAGCAGATTCTTGAGGCAGAGCGTGAGACGTATGAATTCTTGCAGATGATGCAGTTTAATCTGTAAGAGTCTGTAAGAGACGGTTATGGATCGTTCGATCGTTCGGAAAGATCGTTAGAAAAGATCAAAAGACCATTAGAAAAGATCGTTCGAGATTTGTATCGTACAAGAAGCAGAATGAATAGTAATGAATATTTAGAAAGCAGGTGGTAAATTGCTGAATATTGTGGCGGCGGTATTGCTTTTTGGCTTTATCGTACTGGTACATGAATTCGGTCATTTCCTGCTGGCAAAACTCAACGGGATCGGTGTCGTGGAATTTTCCATCGGCATGGGTCCCCGTCTTGTCAGTCTGGTAAAAAACGATGGAGCTTACAAGGTGCGTTTTCTTGCGCGCCCCGAGGCGGATGCGCTCGCGCCGGAATCGGAGACGACGGTGTACTCGTTGAAACTGCTCCCGTTCGGTGGTTCGTGCATGATGGTCGGGGAGGACAGCGATGTCGAGCATCCGGACCCGAATGCATTTGGAAATAAGCCGGTGTTTGCGCGAATTCTTGTGATTGCAGCGGGACCGGTTTTCAACTTTATTCTCGCATTTTTGTTTGCGATTGTGATTGTCGGCGCAGTCGGTCATGATGCACCGGTGCTCTACGGTGTGACGGAAGGCTCTCCGGCTCAGGAGGCAGGACTTCAGGCGGGAGACCGGATCACGAAGATCAACGGCAGAAGAATCTATGCGTACCGCGATGTACAGCTCTACACATTTTCGCATCCGGGTGAGAAGATGGTGATCCACTATGAGCGACCGGCAGATGGAACGTGGGAGACAGAGGGTGCATTTGAGAAGCGCAGTGTGACGTTGACTCCGGCTTACAGCCAGGAATATCAGACCTATCTGATTGGCGTGCAGTTTCGCGGATATGAGAGAGTGCATGGAATCGGAGAGCTGATCAGTGACAGCGTGTACGAGGTCAGATACTGTGTTGTCTCGACATTTGACAGTATCCGGATGCTCGTGCACCGCCAGGTCAAGGTTGATGAGGCGATCAGCGGACCGGTCGGCATTGTCGGGATGGTCGGAGAGACCGTGCAGGAGGGCCGTGAGGTTGGAACAAAGGCGGTGATTCTTGTGCTCTCGAACTGGGTGCTTCTCTTGAGCTCGAGTCTTGGAATCATGAACCTGCTTCCGATTCCGGCACTTGACGGCGGAAGACTGCTGTTTTTGTTGATTGAGCTTGTGCGCAGAAAACCGACGGACCCGAAGATTGAGAATGCGGTTCATATGGCGGGAATGATGGTTCTGATGGCGCTGATGGTTCTTGTGCTGTTCAATGATATCAGCAAGCTGATTATCAGATAAAGGTCTACTATCAGACAATATTAAGAGTGAGATAAGGATTAAGATAAAGATTAAGATACGGATCGAATAACGTAACGTTAAAAAGAAACTCTTAGAGACATGTCAGAGAGAAACTCTTGAAATTGAAATGTTGGAAAGAAAAACGGGGAGGTAAAAAACAGATTATGGCAGAGCGAATGAAGACAAAAGAAATTCATATTGGAAATCGCGTGATCGGCGGGGACAATCCGATTCTGATCCAGTCGATGTGCAACACAAAGACCGAGGATGTCGAGGCGACGGTCGCACAGATTCTCGCGCTTGAGAAGGCGGGATGTGACATCATCCGTGTTGCAGTTCCGACGATGGAGGCAGCGGGAGCGATCAGCAAGATCAAGAAGCAGATTCACATTCCGCTTGTCGCAGACATTCATTTTGACTATCGCCTTGCGATTGCAGCGATTGAGAGCGGGGCAGACAAGATCCGCATCAATCCGGGCAACATCGGCTCGGAGGAGCGCGTGAAGGCAGTTGTGGACACCGCAAAGAAATATGGTGTTCCGATCCGTGTCGGTGTCAACAGCGGTTCGCTTGAGAAGAATCTGATTGAGAAGTACGGCGGTGTGACCGCAGAGGGAATTGTTGAGAGTGCACTTGACAAGGTTGCGATGATTGAGCGCCTCGGCTACGACAATCTCGTTATCAGCATCAAGTCCTCCGATGTTATGATGTGCGTGCGCGCGCATGAGCTGATCAGCAAGAAGACGCATTATCCGCTCCATGTCGGCATCACCGAGGCGGGAACCCTCTCCTCCGGAAACATCAAGTCCGCAGTCGGACTCGGCATCATTCTCTATCAGGGAATCGGAGACACAATCCGCGTTTCTCTGACCGGAGATCCGCTTGAGGAGATCAAGTCTGCAAAGAGAATTTTAAAGACACTCGGACTGCGCAAGGGTGGAATCGAGGTAGTCTCCTGCCCGACCTGCGGACGCACCCAGATCGATCTGATCGGTCTTGCAAACAAGGTTGAAAATATGGTGACCGAGTTCGATCACTTAAATCTCAAGGTTGCTGTGATGGGTTGTGTCGTAAACGGACCGGGAGAGGCGAGAGAGGCAGATTTCGGCGTTGCAGGCGGAATCAAGGAAGGTCTGCTGATCAAGCACGGAGAGGTTGTCAGAAAACTTCCGGAGAGCGATCTGTTGCAGGCACTGCGCGCAGAGCTTGTGAAGGCATCTGAGGAGCAGAAGGCAAAGGAAGCCAAGGAAGCGAAATAGACAGGTTTCCAACCAAAATACACAAAAATACAAAAATACGCACATGATTGAAAGGATGGATGAGTCGCGCAATGAAAGAATTTCTGGAAGTATTTCCCGGATTACATATGACGGATCAGATGAAGGAACTGATGGGGATGGTGAAGGTAGACCGCGTCTCCATGACGAGAGATCGCCGTCTGATTCGCGTGTACATCGAGAGTCCGCGTCTGATTCATCGAAAAAATATCATGGATTTGGAGCGCGGGATTGCAGATCAGCTCTTTTACGGCAAGCAGATTCAGATCAAGATTTTTGAAAAATATCATCTGTCGGAACAGTACACGCCGGAAAAACTGCTGTCTGCGTACCGCGACAGTCTGCTCCTTGAACTCAAGCATTACAGCATCGTGGAGTACTCGATTTTCAGAAAGGCGCAGTTTTCGTTTCCAGAGCCGGATCTTCTGCACATGACGGTCGAGGACACGATGATTAACCGCGATAAGGCAGGAGAGCTCAAGCGAATTCTCGAAAAGGTTTTCTATGAGCGCTGTTCGATTCCGGTCGAGATCGAGTTTGAGTATGTTCCGGCGACGCGTGCGAAAGCCTCGATCGAGAGAGAACTTCTCGCAGAGCAGGAGGCACTGCGGATGACGAGAGCGGTTGCAGATGTGTTGAATCTGCGCGCGAGGGAGGATGACGGTCAGGGCGGTACAAGCGGAGAGGGCGCATTGGCAACCGGAACGGATGGAGCCGGAACCGGAGAAGCTGGGGCGAGAACGTCTTCGGGTGCAAATTCTGCTGGCGCCGGGGCAAGTAGAACAGCAGGAAATGCAAAAGCAGGCGGTGGAGCATCTGCCGGAGAAAATTCTGCAAAGGGTGTGGCAAAGAGTGCATCCTCTGGTTCTAATAACGGAACCGTATCTGGCGGAGCTGGCGCTCATCCGGGCAATCTGCGTGGTGGAAAGCGCGAGAACTTCAAGAAGAGTGACTGGAGTTCAGGCGGTTATCGGAAGAAATCCGACAATCCGGATGTGCTCTACGGGCGTGATTTTGAGGATGACTTCATCGAGATCGAGAAGATCGAGGGAGAGGTTGGCGAGGTCACGATTCGCGGAAAGATTTTAAAGAAGGACAGCCGGGAACTCAAGAGTGGAAAGACGATCGTGATGTTCCAGGTGACCGATTTCACCGACACGATCACGGTCAAGCTGTTTGCAGATCCGGATTCTCTTGAGGAGATCAACAAGGCGACCGCTGAGAAATCGTTTATCCGTCTGCGCGGAATGACGACAATCGATAAATTCGACGGAGAACTCACAATCGGCTCGGTGCGCGGAATCAAGAAGGGCGAGGATTTCACGAGCAAACGGATGGATCACAGCCCGTTGAAGCGCGTGGAGCTTCACTGCCACACGAAGATGAGCGATATGGATGGAGTCAGCGATGTCAAGGACATCGTAAAGCGCGCAAAATCGTGGGGAATGCCGGCGATCGCCGTGACCGATCATGGATGCGTGCAGGCGTTTACCGAGGCGAACCACGCGCTCGACAAAGGCGATGAGTTCAAGATTCTGTATGGGGTGGAGGGGTATCTCGTTGACGATATGAAACAGCTTGTCGAGAACTCCAAAGGACAGGATCTGCTCGGCTCTTACGTTGTCTTCGATATCGAGACGACAGGATTTTCGCCGGAGAAGAACAAGATCATTGAGATTGGCGCAGTCAAGGTCGTGGACGGCAAGATCACCGAGAAATTCAGCACCTTTGTCAATCCCGATGTACCGATTCCGTTTGAGATTGAGAAGCTGACAAGCATCAACGATGAGATGGTGCTCCCGGCACCGAAGATTGATGTCGTGCTCCCGGATTTTTTGAAATTCTGTGAGGGCTGTGCGCTCGTCGCTCACAATGCCTCGTTCGATGTGAGCTTCATTGCGCACAATGCGAAGGAACAGGGACTTTTCTTTGATCCGACAGTGCTCGATACGGTCGCAATGGCGCGCCACCTTCTGCCAAACCTGAACCGATTCAAGCTCGACACCGTCGCAAAGGCACTCGGCGTTTCGCTCGAGAATCATCACCGCGCGGTCGACGATGCCGGGGCAACTGCGGAGATTTTCGTCAAATTTGTCGAGATGCTTCGCGCGCGCGGAGTTGAGAACCTCGATCAACTCAATGAGATGAGTGAGTTGAGTGCGGATATGATCAAGAAATTGCCGACTCATCATGTGATTATCATCGCGAAAAATGAGGTCGGACGCATCAATCTCTATCGCCTCGTCTCGTGGTCGCACATCGAGTATTTCTCGAAGCGACCGCGTATTCCAAAGAGCGTGCTCAACAACTACCGCGAGGGACTGATCATCGGTTCGGCGTGTGAGGCGGGCGAGCTCTATCAGGCACTTCTTCGCGGACTGCCGGAGGCGGAGCTGATGAAAATTGCAGATTTCTATGATTTTCTTGAGATTCAGCCACTCGGAAACAACGCGTTCATGCTCCGCGATGAGAAGAGTCCGGTGAAGACCTGGCAGGATCTTGAGGATTTGAATAAGAGGATAGTACAGATGGGCGAGGAACTTGGCAAGCCGGTCTGCGCGACCTGCGACGTGCATTTCCTGAATCCGGAGGATGAGATTTACCGAAGAATTCTGATGGCAGGTCAGGGATTCAATGATGCCGACGAACAGGCACCGCTGTTTTTGCGGACAACTGAGGAGATGCTCAAGGAATTTGAGTACCTCGGACCGGACAAGGCGGAGGAGGTCGTGATCACAAACACGCGGATGATTGCGGATATGTGTGAGCGGATCTCGCCGGTGCGCCCGGATAAATGTCCGCCGGTTATCGCCGATTCCGACGAGACTCTGCGTAAGATCTGTTATGACCGCGCGCATGAGATCTACGGGGAGGAGCTTCCGACAATCGTTGTCGAGCGACTTGAGCGTGAGTTAAACTCGATCATCTCAAACGGCTTCGCCGTGATGTACATCATCGCGCAGAAACTTGTGTGGAAATCGGTCGAGGACGGTTACCTCGTAGGCTCGCGAGGATCAGTCGGATCGTCGTTTGTCGCAGCGATGGCGGGAATCACCGAGGTAAACTCGCTGAGCCCTCACTATGTTTGCATGCATTGCCATTACTACGATTTTGACTCGGAGGAGGTAAAGAAATTCTCGGGTATGGCGGGTTGTGATATGCCTGATCGGATCTGTCCGGTCTGCGGAAAACAGCTCACAAAGGCGGGATTTGACATTCCGTTCGAGACCTTCCTCGGATTCAAGGGCGACAAGGAGCCGGATATCGATCTGAACTTTTCGGGTGAGTACCAGAGTAAGGCGCACGACTATACCGAGGTAATCTTCGGAAAAGGGCAGACATTCCGCGCGGGAACGATCGGTACGCTTGCGGATAAGACGGCGTTTGGCTTTGTAAAGAAATACTTTGAGGAGCGCGGAGTTCACAAGAGAAACTGTGAGATTGAGCGAATCGTCGAGGGCTGTGTCGGCGTTCGCCGAACGACCGGTCAGCACCCGGGCGGTATCGTCGTTCTGCCGATCGGCGAGGAGATCTACTCCTTTACTCCGGTACAGAGACCGGCAAACGATATGACGACGAAGACCGTGACGACACACTTCGATTACCATTCGATCGACCACAACCTCTTAAAACTTGATATTCTCGGGCACGATGATCCGACGATGATTCGTATGCTTCAGGATCTGACCGGACTTGACCCGGTTGCCGACATCCCGCTCGACAGCCCGGAAGTCATGTCACTGTTTCAGAATACGTCGGCGCTCGGCGTCACGCCGGAGGATCTCGGTGGATGTAAGCTCGGCGCACTTGGAATCCCGGAGTTTGGAACCGACTTTGCAATGCAGATGTTGATCGATGCCCAGCCGAAGTATTTCTCGGATCTCGTGCGTATCGCGGGTCTGGCACACGGAACCGATGTATGGCTCGGAAATGCAAAAGACCTGATTTTAAGCGGTCAGGCGACGATTCAGACTGCGATCTGTTGTCGAGACGATATCATGGTCTACCTGATTCAGAAAGGCATGGAGGAGGGACTCTCGTTCACGATCATGGAGTCTGTCCGAAAAGGTAAGGGGCTTAAACCCGAGTGGATTGAGGCGATGCTCGCCCACGATGTCCCGCAGTGGTACATTGACTCGTGTCTGAAGATCAAGTACATGTTCCCGAAGGCGCATGCGGCGGCTTATGTTATGATGGCATGGCGAGTGGCATACTGTAAGGTGTTCTACCCGCTCGCCTACTATGCAGCATTCTTCAGTATTCGTGCGAGTGGATTTTCGTATGAGCTGATGTGTCAGGGACGTGAAAAACTTGAGTTCCATCTTGCCGATTACCGCAAGCGCCAGGATTCGCTCTCGAAGAAGGAGCAGGATACCCTGCGCGATATGAGAATTGTGCAGGAGATGTATGCGCGCGGATTTGAATTTATGCCGATCGACATTTACCGCGCACAGGCAGACCGCTTCCAGATTATCGACGGAAAGCTGATGCCGTCACTTGCAAGCATCGATGGAATGGGCGATAAGGCAGCCGAGGGTGTCGTGGAAGCGGCGGCGGAAGGCCCGTTCCTGTCGCGAGAGGATTTCAGAAACCGCTCGAAAGTCAGCAAGACGCTCTGCGATCTGATGGCAGATATGGGGCTTCTCGGCGACCTGCCGGAGAGCAACCAGCTCTCACTGTTTGATTTTACGGCGTGATCAGAATTGTGAAAGCAAACAATTAGAGAAAAAGAGGAAAGCAAGAGAGCAAAGAGATCGTATTTGTGATGAAATTGTTTTTCTGGAAACAGAAGAAATACAAAATGAATGAAAGACTGTCAGAAACCAGAGGAAAAGGAGAAATTCTCTTTTCCAAGTCTGGATATTCTGGCAGTTTTTTTGCGTTTTCGGATTTGGCTCTATGTCAATAGTTGGGGTGGGATTCATGAGAATCCTACTCCATTACTGATATCAGAGCCATTTTTATATACAGCTCTGATACATCCTGTTTTTGGGCATACCAAATAAGCCTCCCTCATTTACCGACCATTTTAACTTATGATGTACAGTGAAGAATCCGAGTACGGAATCGCTTAAAGTTGCGAATACCATAGGAACTTCGTTTTAATACTTTAATCTTGTTGTTAAAGCCTTCTGTCGGACCATTTGTGATTCCGTATTTTAAGGCATTTAAAATTTCTTTTCTCCAAGATTGAAAGGTATTGGCACA